>NZ_CP017659.1:2447272-2753181 GCF_015326965.1 Paenibacillus sp. JZ16 | reverse complement strand
TTTTATTGATGGCAAACACAAGAGTTCTACTGGTACAGTAATAAAAATTAAGTAGATTTGAGGTATGAGATATGTCTATATCAAAAACAGAGGCAATAAAGCTGTTCGAATTAGGATTTCAGAGGCCGTTATATGCAGATAAGGTATATCCACAGGACATTTTTGAATATCAAGATTCCGTTTGGGTTGTAGGAGGAAGGGTTCTACCATCAACGGGATTTCTCTGCGATGAAGAGATTTATAAAAAGGGAGTATGGATACCGAGTATTCTCGATTTAATGTCCTGGCTAGAGGACAATGATTGCAAATTCAATCTATCTTATATTGGAACAGGTTATAAACTAATCGTTAGTGATAACAATGAAATAGAGTACTCCTCTAAAGGAGCAACTCCGGAATTTGCCTTTTATAACGTTATCATTAAGATTCTCAAGAAGTATGGAGGGAATCCTGTAAATAAAGAATATGAAGTAATTGAAGCCGAATTTATTGATAGAAAGGATTTATAAGCAATCTAACTAAAGACCTTGAAGGTATCTACCTTCAAGGTCTTATTTGTATCCCACGTACCCAGCTAATCTTCTAGCCAGTGAGAGTCCGGTCGCGGAAGGAGCCAAGCTTCAAGTACAAAGGGCGCGTCCTCCATAAACCGTAGTAGTGTGAGACAATAGCCATAAAGTGGTTCTCCAAAAAGAAGCAAATAATACCTTGCTTTTTATGATAGGAGGTGGGAGAAAAATGCGTAGTATTCATGACAATGAAATTGTTTCCTATGAAGTTGATTTTCAAAAATCTAGAATTACATTGCACACTTTAGGTGGTAATGGAGATTCAGTTACCACTACTATCGAGTTCATTGATGTCCTGGCGCATATGTTTGAAACACAGCTACAGGGAAGTATTATTCTTGATATTAGCAAATACGATGTAAGCCGATTTCTCAAACATAATAAAGAATTGTTAAAGAAACAGAAGAATTACGGATGGCCGATGCATTATGAAAAGATTGAAGATTTGTTTGAACATTTACAAAATGAAAAGTATAACTATTATGTAATTTCAGCTTCATATGGTCTTAATGGATGGGTAATTGCTAAAAAATATAATATTTATAATTGAATAGTAATTTTAAACTTGGCCTTGGGGCGGCAATCCTCAAGGTCTTTCTTTTACCCCTACCTAGTGCCGAATCCATTGGATTGGGTGGCATGACTTCAAGGAAACTAACGCTCATTATCCGTATAATACCCCCTGAAATGCCTGCCTCGTCTTTTTAATTCTGATATATACAAAATAAAACTCGTTGGAATCAAGATTAACGGTGTTTAAAATTCAATTTCTTAACATAGAGATAAAAAGGGATTACATTAAACGTACATTAAACGCAATCTAATTATAACATGAGCGTGAAAAAGGAAGTACAACGCATCGTTGTTTGTTCTTACTTTATTTTAATTGCTTGTAACAGAAGTAGGAGCGGCATCCGTCGCTCGATTAGCCCTAAATACGGAAGTGAGCAGCAAGACCAAAAATCCACCGGCGACGCCCCACAAAATCAAGGCGTTTGAGTAAGCTGCGTCCAGTCCGCCGAAGTACATTACTTCCCGTAGCCCTCCTGCCGCGAATCGCAGTGGCGTCCACGAATAGATCCAATCTCGCGTCGTCTGCGACAAGAACTCCGGAGCCATGTTCAGCAGCGGCATGGAGAAGAACATCAGCAGTACGAGAAGCGGTATTGCCCGGAATCCGATCCAATTCAGCAAGGAAGATTGCAACAAGAAGAACGCCGATCCAGCCAACCATAAGAACAACCACGTCTCCCCCGCGTTCGCCAGTTCCATACCGTACCACGACGAAGCCATCCATATGGTGTAGCACGAGGCTATGCCGACGATCGCAAGCCCCCCGATAGCTTGCAGCGCGCTGACTGTCCATCTCCTTGAACCCGCGGCGACCGCCTTCTGGCTAGCCAGGAACAAGACGACTCCGGTCACCATGCTGCCGATCCATATAATCTGGGTCAACAAACCCGGCGCATTCCCCGCCGCATTATTCGCTCCCGGTGGATGCACGACTTCCTCCTGAACGTTCACCGGCGTCATTAAAGCTTTAGCCGTCTCAACCGAAATTTGCTCCGTTTGCTGTCCGATCTGCCCAAGCAGCTGCTGCAACAGTTCCCCGTTGATCATTTTCATCGCTTGCCCCATTGCCTGTCTTACGACCATCGAGGCTTGGGTGTTCATACCCTCATTGGAGATGATTCTCACATTAGGGTGAATCGGCGAGTGTGTTGCTAGCGAGAGTAAACCGCTGCTCAGATCCGCCGGAATCACCATCGCTCCGTAATATTCGCGTTTATCCAGTCCTTCCCGGGCCTTTTCCTCGGAATCCACGACATGCCAGACGAACGGCATTGCCGGGCTAGACAGCAACTTTTCCCGGATCATTTCCCCTATCGCAAACGTTCCTCCAGTCGGCAGCTCCGCTGGCTGGTCAAGGATAACGAGGGCCACCGGGACCTCCTTTGGCTTCGATCCAAGCACCGATCCCATCATCGCTACCCCGAATACGGTCAATACGATCAGGACGAGCACCATTCCCAGCCACATCATTTTTTGTGTCGGCATTTTCACGATCCACTACTCCTCGTCTCTTTATAATGAACATATGGTTGATTATCAACGGCAATGTTCATTGTGAAAGGACCACCATATAATATGGCTGCATCACACGGTCACTTCATGGCAATGAACAAAAATAGCGTTGCTGCAGCAACGCTTCTGTATCCATTTCATTAAAAAAATGATCACTCAAGTACATTCGTAAAATCGAAAGACATCACCGCACTTAAATTTCGGCGATGTCTTTCTTGCGATTCAGCCACACAAACTTCAAAATCTACTGTTCGAATTTTTTCGTTTTTCTGCCGGCAAGATGGCCTCGATTACGTCCCAATGCTCAGCGATCTTTTCATCCTCTACGCGGAACAAATCGTAGAAAGCGGTATGCCGACCATCAAACAGACCTTCACTCATTGTAAGAACAAAGTCGCCTTGACCGATAACTTGATGGACATGAGTATATTGAAACTCAACATTTTTCTCCTTCAGAGCCTGCAAAGCAGCGTGAAGACCTGAAAGGCCGTCTGCAATATGCGGACTATGCTGAATGTAGTGATCTCCATCAAAGTAAGAGGCAAGCAGGTCAGGGTTCTTCCCGAGCAAGATGTTCTCAACATAGCTTCTGACAAATGCCTTGTTGGCATCCGTTTTGTCGATATCCTTAATCGTAACCGGTCCGTCAATCATTGTATGATTGCTTGGTGTCTTCTCCACCATCTCTTGCAAATTATCCCAGTGCTCAACGATTAGTCCATTCTCAAAACGGAAGATATCAAATACGATTTTAGGGCCGTGAAAATGATATACAGAATGAAGTGCCACATAATTTCCGTCAACTAAAGCCCGCTTAATGCTTACCTTTGTACCAATTTCCTTTAAATGATCTAGAGCACCAAGCATGGTTTCACGACCATCGAGTAAGGCCTGGTTATGCTGAATATATTGATCTGGATGAACGTAAGCCGTAATCGCTTCGGGATTGCCGCTCTCAAAACTTTCCAGTACGGCGACTGCCTTACGAACAAGCTCATGTTGATGATTGGATGTCATTGGAATGTCCTCCTTGGAATTCTTTTTAGTCATTAGATAAATAATGAACATCACGTTGTTTATTTATCTCTTGCTCATTATAATAGAGGCTAATATAACACTCAATATTCAATATTTTTAGTTATGATGGATAACAGACAACTCATATAACTTTGTCGCTTAACGACCTAAATAAATGTAGGGGGAACGAAAACAATGAACAAGAAAACCGACCTAAGAATACTGCGCACGAAACAATCGATTCGAAAGGCGTTTTATGAGCTTATTCAGGAAAAGGGATATGAATCCATAACGATCCAGGATATTGCCGATCGGGCTATGATCAATCGAAACACATTTTATCTCCACTACCAAAACAAGCCTGATTTACTAGATACATGTATGAATGAATTGTTGAGCGAATTAAAGGATGCGGTCGTTCTTTGTCCCATCAGCATGGATCCTTTCAGTATTTCTCTACTCGAGACAGTCATGCAAACTGTACTGGAGCATATTTCCCAAAATTTGACCTTTTATCATTCTATGTTAATAGATGAGAATAGAATCTATCAGTTTCAAGCGAAAATGGAAAATATCATTAAAGATAAATTAATTGAGGGGTGGAAACCTGCTCAGGGAAACTCCCCATTAGCGATATCCAAGGAATTACTGATCGAATACCTCGGATCGTCATTCATGGGGATTGTAATTTGGTGGATTAAAAACGATAAACCCCTTCCTGCAGATGAAGTTTCATCTCAGTTTAGCAGAATCGTTGCCTACGGGCATTTAAGAGCTGCCGGCATCGCCGTCGAGGAATAAAATTAACGAGGGTAGAGGGAGCAGGGTTCAGCTCTGCCCTTTACATTTGAACGACATGGTGCTAAACTTGATTTCGATAGTTATAGAACTGCAGAAGATGCGCGGGGAGGTGGATGGAATCAGTGGGAGAAAATCAAGAAGATATCGGGCAAGCGGTTAAAGTGTATAAAGCTTTGGGGGAACCAACCCGGTTGAAAATCGCTTTACTGCTCGCGAAAGAAAGCAACTTATGCTTCACTGCCGTCGGTGAAAGGCTTGAGTCGGTTGCAGGCTCGACGCTATCGCATCATTTAAAGCAATTGACGGACTCTGGCTTGATTGATTCTCGCAAGAATGGATCGTTTATTCACTATAACGTCAATCGAGAAATAGCGGAAAAATTTGCGCCCTTTTTGTTGGCGTAATTTTTTCGAAAATCAATTCTATAAGTTTAGAACTATAGAATTGATTGGGGTTTATACTTAAACGGATTTTAACGAACGAGTCGATTTGGAATGATTATTCAACAGTTTTTTACTAATCCCCCCTATTCCATATTAAGAAGGAGAGAATACTATGAGCGGTCAAACGAATACGATGGAGATTGGAATGAGCACCTTCCTTCATGCAAATCCCGGAAATGGCGGTGTCTCGCATGCCCAGAGGCTGCGCCAGGCGATCGAAGAAATCCAATTGGCAGATCAGGTCGGCCTTGACGTCTATGCCATCGGCGAGCATCATCGCATCGAATACACAAGCTCCTCGCCAGCTGTCATTCTGGCCGCAGCTGCAGCTACAACGAAGCGGATCCGGCTCTCGAGCGCAGTGACGGTGCTATCTTCGGACGATCCGGTGCGGATATATCAGGACTTTGCAACGTTGGACGGTCTGTCGAACGGGCGAGCGGAGATCATGGCCGGACGGGGGTCGTTCATTGAATCGTTCCCGCTATTCGGCTATGACCTGAAAGATTACGAGGAATTGTATGAAGAGAAACTGGAACTGCTGTTGAAGATTCGCGCTTCCGAAAAGGTCACCTGGCGTGGCGGTCATCGCCCGGCGATTGACAACATGGGCGTCTATCCTCGTGCACTGCAGGAGCCTTTGCCTGTCTGGATCGGTACGGGCGGCAATCCGGAATCAGCTGTTCGGGCCGGCTTGCTGGGACTTCCTATTGCCTTCTCAATCCTGGGAGGGGAGCCGCAAAGATTCGCACCCTTAGTGAAGCTTTATAAAGAAGCCGCCGTGAAAGCTGGTCACGATCCGAATAAGCTGCAAATTGCTACACATTCGCATGGCTTTATTTCGAATACGGCACAAGAGGCTGCTAAGCGGTATTACCCTGTCATGGCTGGCCAAATGAACCACATTGGACGGGAACGAGGCTGGTCTACCTATACACGTGACTCGTACGATTCAGCCCGCAACCTTCATGGCGCTCTATACGTCGGTGATCCCGAATACGTCGCAGAAAAAATCGTGCTGCTGCATAAGTATCTTGGCTTGACTCGCTTCATGATGTACAACGATTTCAGTTCCTTGCCGCATCGCGATTTGCTGCAGACGATTGAGCTTCTCGGGACCAAAGTAGCGCCGATTGTCCGTAAGGAGCTGGCACGTCAGACATCTGGCCATAACGCTTAAAGCAGACCACGAACGCTGGGAACGAGGAGGCTTGATTGGGCCGAGAAGTGAAGTCGGCGAAGTGAGCATTTTTTATTAAATATGATTTCTATAGATTTAGATCTGTTGAAATGAAAAGAGGAGAAATAGATGAGAAATTCATGGAAAATTTATATTTTAGCCATTGTCAGCTTTTTAGTTGGAACTTCAGAGTTCGTGATTGCCGGCATCTTGGATATGCTTGCAAGTGATTTTGGAGTGTCGGTAGCGGCGGCCGGGCAGTTGATTACGGTCTACTCGCTTGCTTATGCCATCGGCACCCCGATCCTAATTGCGCTCACGGCAAAAATGGATCGAAGAAAGCTTATGCTGTCGGCTTTGGGATTATTTTTCGTAGGGAACTTGATCACGGTCACAACTACAGGCTACGGCATGCTGCTTGGAGCAAGAATTATCTTGGCGATCAGCACGGGGGTATTTATGGTCGTCGCCCTGACGGTTGCCGCTAAAATATCTCATCCAGGAAAACAGGGCAGCGCAATCGCCACGGTTCTAGTGGGCTTTAATCTCGCACTTATTCTAGGGGTTCCGCTTGGGAGAATCATTGCGGGCTCACATGATTGGAAAATCATCTTTACGGGAGTCGGTGCCCTGAGCTTAATCGCGATGCTGGTCCTTTTGCTGGCGATTCCGAGATCGGAAGGAGAGGCTCCCGTACCTATTCGGGAACAGCTTGCCTTATTAAAAAGCCCACGAATCACGGTCGCGCTTTCCATCAGTTTTTTCTGGATATTGGGCTATACGATGCTGTACACCTATATAACGCCGTTTCTTCTGGACATTACGGGGATGAGCGAAGGGATGGTAAACATCGGGTTGTTTGCGTTTGGGCTGGCCAGTCTCATAGGGTCCCAAGTTGGCGGTTACGGTGCAGATAAATGGGGTATCCCCCGTACGATGATTGGAGGCTTGCTCTTTCACTCGGGAATATTATTATTACTGACGGCGTTCTCCCACTCGTCCATGATCGTGTTGCCTTTGCTTATGTTATGGTCCTTTTTCGCCTGGTCGACGGGGCCGGTTCAACAAGTTTATTTAATCGGCATGGCTCCTCAGGCTTCGGGGATTATCCTGAGTTTGAATAATTCTATTGTGCAGTTGGGCATGGCTGTAGGGGCTGTAATCGGTGGCATTGTTGTAGAAAGCATCTCGCTAGCATCCGTTGGTTTGCTTGGCGGAGCTTTCGTTGCCATTGGACTCATCCCGGCTATTATTTCATTATCCATGCGTCGCCGATCTGCAGCTGCGGGCGTAACCGGCAATGCGGAAGTTTGAAAAACCAGGCTTCTATATAAGTTGAACAAATAATATCAGATCAGGTCACCGATTTCTTCGGTGGCCTGCTGTGCATGTTGTTTGATTATAGCTTCTGGACCGGGTGCGTTAAGTTGAACCGTACCACAAATAGTGGTAAAGCGCCTGGATCAAGGCTGTGATGATGCGTTCTGCAGAATTGGGGAGAGGGATTTAAGGAATCAAGTTTTATCCCAACCTGAGGATAAGAACTTGATTCCATTGACATAAAGGACGGTGCTTGTTCAATCATCTACAGACCTTACTGGGTCAGGGGGAGGCGGTCACACACCTCAAACGAATTACTAATCCGTAATGTTTCCGCACCAGCGAGTGATTCCTTCATTTATGGTTTGCATGGGATTCGGATCGGATAGAGAAATCGCCCAGGCAATATGTCCATCCGGCCGAATAAGTGCCGTGTGGACGTCATTCCAATCCGCATCAGCCTCAGCCAAAGAGGCATGTACAACTTGAAGATGGCTATACGTTTCCCATTGGCCGCTATTCTGTTCATTAGAATGGAAATGCAACAGAAGAAAAGTACCTTTGTGCAGGAGCGGATAGGTGTTAATCAATTGCCCGTCTTTCAGCTTTAAGCTGAGATCCTTGAACCGTTTCCCATTTAAAGGATGGGAAGGCGCTTCGGCATCGGGTGCATAATGTACATCCATTGCGGAAACTTGTGCGGCGATTTGATAATTAGCCTCCGGTATTTGAATCAGATCAGCCAACATGCTTCGCAGTTCCGTGATGGGAGGAGTCACGTCCAGAAGCAGGGTTTGGACCTCGGTATTCCGGAGCAAGGCTGTATTCCATGGGAAACGTTCGGTATGATAACTGTCCAATAGCCAGTCCGGAGCCCAGCCTTTGATTGCTCCTGCAAGCTTCCAGCCTAAGTTCATCGCTTCTTGTAAGCCGACGTTCATTCCCTGTCCACCAGCCGGAAAATGAATGTGCGCCGAATCTCCGGCCAAAAACAATCGACCATTCCGATAGCGTCCCGCTTGCCGCGTCGCATTTCCGAAACGGGACATCCATATCACATCGTTCAATCCCAAGTCGCTTCCGGTCGTACGGATGAGCGATGAACGAAACTCTTCCAATGTAACCTTCTCATCCTTAGAGATGTTACGTCTCTCCATATCGATCATCAAGACTCGGTAGATATGATCATTGATTGGCATGATGCTGACCAATCCTTTTTCTGTAATCCGGGATATGACACTCATAGGAGCCAATTCAGATAGAACGGCATCCCCCAGAATAGCCGTGAAGGTCGCATCTGTACCTTCAAATGATATGTTTGCATGCTTGCGAACCAAACTTCTAGCTCCATCCGTACCTACCACATAAGCTGATCTTAACGTTGTTTCTCCATGAGGTCCCGCGATCTTAACGTCAACCCCATCCTCATCCTGGTGCACAGATAGAGCCTCAACCTCTCTCCGGACCTCTGCGCCAAGGCTAAGCGCCCATTCCTCCAGCACCTTCTCCGTCTCACTCTGCGGTAAAAAGAGGGTGTGATTGGAAGAAGAATCCAACACCGAGAAATCCAAGGGGGTTTCTAATCCGGCAAAATGTCCTCTCGAAAGTAAGCGGCCTTGACTGATTAATTGTGATTTCACTCCACGCATATCTAATATTTCAAGGGTTCGTGGATGGACGGTAAGCGCACGTGAATATGGAGTTGTCTCTTTTAATCGTTCAATGACGCAGACCTTTACACCGGCTAATGCCAATTCCCCAGCCAACATCATGCCGACAGGTCCGCCACCGATAAGGATGACTTCATATTTCATATAAATAACCTCTTTTCTTAAACATTATGGGAAGATCACGATAGCGTCTATTTCGATAAGCCATTCAGGATCGGCTAGTGCTTGAACGCCTATATAGGTACTTGCTGTCTTCGGCCAGTTAGGGCCAAACACATAAAATCCTGCATCAAAAATAATCGAAATCAATTCCGGGTTGTGGTTTACCACAAAGATATTCATCTTTCCAATGTACAATGGATCCGCTCGCACGGCTTCCAATGCATACTTAAGATTGGTGAACACTTGAACCGCTTGCGCGTAATAGTCCCCTGAACCGACCAATGCTCCTGTTTCATCTACAGAAACCTGACCTGAGATGAAGGCCAGTTTGGAGGCAGTAGTTACCACGACATGAGAAATTACAGATGTAACCTTATCCGTCAATGTCTTCGGATTCACGAGTTCCATTGGTAGGTATGCACCTCCTTCATTAATTATTGTTTCGGTAGAATCTTTTTATTGCTTGTTAAAAAGGGTATGATAAAAATTATATATAATTTTTGTTTCATATGAAACAATATAATTGTACTTATTTATTCTTTATCCTGTCAACACCAATCTTAATATGAGTATGATCGTTTGTTTCTCAGGAAACAATCTATGATATAATAAACAAATAAGTCGAGGGAGTCAGCATAATCATGGAAACTGCCAGTAAGAACAAAACCAAAACCGCCATTCATGAATTTTTCGTTCAGTTTCTTGAGCAAAAAGAGCAATATGAAACCCGAATAACTGCCACATACCTGGAGGATATCCGGAAGCATATTGAATCGGAATTCAGCTTGAATATGACGGAACTGCACACCATTGCGTGCATCGGAGAGCAGGAGCCGATCAATCTCACTTCCATCGCGGAGAGAATAAATTTAAGCAAAGGAAATACCTCCAAGATCGCAAATAAATTACTAAAGGCAGGTTGGGTGCGAAAAGCCCAGCTCAACGATAACAAAAAGGAAGTGTATTTTCGGTTAACGCCTGTCGGCAAAAAGCTATTTGCTGCTCATCATGAGCTTCATGCGAAGGAAAGGCAAAGAATGTACGAATTTTTGGAAAGTTATAACGAAAGCGAGCTCGAATTTATTAAACGGCTGTTTGGAAATATGGTTGACTTCTATCGCTGACGTACCTCAAGAAACCAGAAAAAGAGAGCGAGCTCCCTCACAGGCATTGGGCCGGCGGGGGGAGCTCGCTGTCTTTCTCTAGAGCTTTATTTGGATTCAATTCGACCAATTGAATAGGTCGTCTCGGACAAAGTCTGTTTCACGGCCGACCAATTGGTCTGCTCAATATCGAGTACATGTCGAAGGTAAGCCCATGTAACCTTTTGGATCAGGGCAACTCGTTCTGGGTTTTCATCTGTTGTTTCTTTAACCTCGTAACCAGCGATCCCTCCAAGTGAGTGTTCTGCGCCAAAAAGGGTGAGCAGGCTTTCTGCTCCCGGGCTGAGGAAGTAAGGGTCGGTCATCCAATCCGGCCCGCGAACGGTCAACTGATATGCGCAAATTATATCAAGCATCCGGAGCCACGGATAAAGAGCTAATTGTGGATGAGAGTGGTTATCACGGAACAGATATGTACCATAAGGGAGAGCACGGTGATGCCTTAAAGTCTAAGCTTATTGACTTTGTTAAAAAGGTATTTAATTAAAGTAAATAACTTTTGTAACAAAACCGTGGTTGATAAGGATTGTCAATTAATCCGGTCAAAGGTGCCTTCAAGGTCAAGAGAAAGCCGCTCGTTTCCCGACAGGGGAACTGAGCGGCAACATGATGCAGGGTCAGGGGATGACCACGGTCCGTCTACTTTTCTTATTATCTACTAGACAGTGTATTTAGAATTATTTCGAAACGGTTCTGATTCACTAGCTTTTCGTTCTAAAAGGTCTGAAGAATGCGCGAATGTCATCGGCAAAAAGCTCTGGTTCCTCCAGAGCGGTAAAATGTCCGCCGCGGGGCATCGAAGTCCAGCGGGTTACATTCAGGTTGCGCATGGCCCATTCCTTGGGCGGCAACAGGATATCCGCCGGGAATAGGGCAAGGCCAGTCGGAACCTCGATGTAGCCGATTGGCGGCAAAGAATGCGCATTATCATAATACATATGCGCTGTCGATCCTATGGTGTTCGTCACCCAATATATCATGATATGCGTAAGGAGTTCATCCTCGCTGAATTTTTGCGCAAGATCGCCGTTACAATCGCTCCATGATCGGAATTTCTCCGTCATCCAACCGGCCAAACCTACGGGCGAGTCGGAAAGTCCATATGCAAGGGTTTGGGGGCGCGTCGATTGAATGGACATATAGCCGCCCTCCTGAGCCATCCATGCCGAAGCATTATTTTGGTATTGCCGCTCTTCTTCCGAAAGCGTGGCCTGATCAGATGAAGCTATGAGATCTCGGATAATCCCGATATCGGTCAGATGGATTCCGTATAACCGTTCGGGATGGTTTGCCGCCAGGTATCTGGTCACACCGGAGCCCATATCCCCACCGGCGGCAGCGAATTTACTGTAGCCTAATTCTTCGGTCATGAGCTTAACCCACATTTCGGCGACACGAAAATTGTTGACCCCGGGATGTTTAGGACGGCTGGAGAATCCAAAGCCAGGTAATGAAGGGACGATTACGTCAAAAGCGTCCTCGGGGTTGCCGCCATGGCTGGCCGGATCCGTAAGCAGCGGAATGATTTTTTGGTAACGCAGGTAACTGTCGGGCCATCCGTGATTTAGAATCAGGGGCAAAGGGTTAGGACCTTTACCGCGTTCATGTACGAAGTGCACGTCGATCCCATCGATCTTGCAGCGAAACTGGGAGAAGCGGTTCAACTTGGCTTCTTGTGCGCGCCAATCATAATGGTCCCTCCAATACGAAACTAGCGATTTTAAGTAATTTAATTCCGTGCCCCGTTCCCAATTCGCATTTTCCAATTGATCCGGCCAGCGGATATGATGGATTCTGTATTGCAGATCGTTCAGGATTTCATCAGAGACCTGAATTTGAAAACGTTCAATAGTCAAAATGACTTCCCTCCTCTTCTTAATACATCGTCATTATATCCCTCAAGCTGGTGTGGTACACTGGCATAAATGAAATTTTTAACTATACTATTTGCAGGTGAATGCCATGCCGCAATCGCAAATAGCTGGTCGTAATCCGCTTCCGTAACATCGCTGAACGATTCGCAAAATTGATAACCGCCTTGGCGCCATGATTCGCTAAATACTCGGCAATGGTTCTGCCGATTCCTCTGGATGCTCCAGTGACCAGGGCAACTTTGCCGGCAAGCTTCTCATCCATTTCAGCAATCTCTCCTTTCTAAAGTGTTTTAAAGGGGAGCATTAAGCAAACGGGTAATCCATAACGACGATTCCTTCAACAAACGGGCCGATGGATTGCAATAATCCTTGATGCAGGGGGTGCTGAATATACTCCCGGCAAGCCTGTTGATTCTCGAAAGTGACTCTGATTCCCAGCCTAAACCCCTGCATATGCTCTATTTCCTCCGTAACGTTAATCCCGGCGCTAAGCTCCACGATCCCCGGAATATTCCCTTTAAAGTCATATGCGCGCTTTATTGCACTTTCTTTTACTTCAATAGAAACATCGGGCTTGAATTTCAATAGCACGATATGCTCAAACATCTTACTCACTCCTAGTTTTCTTTCTGTTTATTTTTGACTTTGGAGCTGCTTCAATTGGGAGAGCTCTTTCATCCATTTCACGAAATTGTCGGTTACAAGATCAAGGTACTGAATGGTAGGTTCATCTGTCAGCTCACCCTTCTCGTTAAACTTCTCATGAACAAGACCAATGTACACTTCATTTCCAGGCAACAGAGGCGAGGAAATACCGGATGCGAACAGAATGTCACGCAGATGGCCCTGCGCTTTGACCGATCCCAACAATCCCATGGAAGATCCGACGATCCATGAGGGCTTTCCGATCATGACTCGATCCACGCGGGATAACCAGTCAATCGCGTTCGCCATGACGCCGGGAATGGTCGAATTATATTCCGGAGTGATCCATAACACCGCGTCGGCAGCAGCGACGTTCGCCTTAAAATCGATAACCGGCTGGGGCGGAACAGACTCGATATCCTGATCGTAAAAGGGGAGATCCCGAATGTTCAGCACATCCAACTGAAAAAGATGCTGATAACGGTTTTGAATATAACGGGCCAGCTTCAGGTTGTATGAATCTTTGCGAATGCTTCCGACTATGGCGGCTACTTTCATTTTCATCACCTCAATGATAGGGTCTGAATGGAGTTGAACAGGTGGGACCGATCATCACTGTCTATCCATTCTTGCTATTCCTCCTAAGGAGGACATAAACTAGTCTAAATGGACACGAAGAGGCTAGGAAGAGATCTAGTTATCGTAGGATTGGAAATCCTACGTTCATGAATAGGTAGGAGGTATGGAGGACATGGAAGACAGATTGGACCGTTATGAGGAATTGTCCCGTTTTTTGCGTTCACGCCGTGAACGAATAACCCCAGAGCAAGCAGGTTTGCCGGATTCCGGACGCAGACGAACACCCGGACTTCGTCGCAGCGAGGTAGCTCTGCTGGCAGATGTGGGATTGGATTGGTACACCTATTTGGAACAAGGGCGTCATATCAACGTATCCGCTGAGGTGCTTGATCGAATAGCGAAAGTGCTTCGGTTAGATGAATCTGAACGCAGGCATCTGTACCATCTTGCCCGTAAACAATTTCCCTTGGCCGGTACGAAGCAACCCTCTAAGGTAACACCGGAACTTCAACGTTTTTTGGATAGCCAGAACCTTTCCCCTGCGAATGTCATGGATGCGCGCATGAACATCATTGCCTGGAATGAGGCCTACTGCGCATTAAATGGGAATCTCACGGTGATGTCGGATAGGGAGCGGAATTTGGTCTGGATGACGTTTACTTCTCCCCGTTTCCGCTATGCAAAGGGAGACCAATGGGAACTGCATGCTCGGCGAATCGTTGCCAATTTCCATGCCGGGTATGCCCGTCACGTCGACGATCCTTGGTGGTCCGAGCAGTTCGAGGCGCTTTCACAGGCTAGCAGGGAGTTTCGAGAATTTTGGGATTCCCACGAGGTTCTCGATGCTATGGATGCTCCTAAGACGCTGCATTGTCCGAATCTCGGAATCTTGAATTTTGATCTGGTTTCGTTTCATTACTTGAACGATTCTAATTTGACCGTTTCCATTCATGTTCCTCATCCAGATGGCACGGTGGATAAGATGCAGCAACTGTTAATCGATTATCGAAGCCAGCATTCAGAGGAGCTTGAATCTTCTCGAAGAGTTTAGTATAGGAAGGCAATCAGAAGTCTTATTCGGCATGAATCAAGACATCCGAGCGGATGTCTTTTAATCTTGTTCTATAGGTGAAACGGAGAACTGTATCATAAGTAACGGCAAGTTTTAAAAATGCTCCCCTTTAAGTAAGCAGGTTTAATAAATAAACCGACTACTTCAGAGGAGCATATCAGTTGCCGTGGATGTCGAATTCTTTGTTATCCTTTAAAATGGTTTTACCACATCATCTGAATCAGTGGAGTAAGCCAGCTCTTTCTGTGCTTCCAGAGCGGCCAGTCTGTCCAGCAGGGCAGCCCGGATTTGCTCATAGGCGTCACTGCCCAACGCCATACGTATCGGACCCTCTCCCTGGTCGACACGACGGATAATCTGCTGCGCCATTTTATCCGGGTCGCCGACAACCATTTGATTGAACATGCTCATATCTATACCAGGCAGTTCTGCCTTCATCAGGCTAACGAATTGGCCCGCCTCCGTATCCCGGTATTCGTCCATCCGCTCGCCGAATACGGCATTACTTGTAAGGAAGTTCGTTCGGATTCCGCCGGGCTCCACCATCGTGGTCTTAATATTGAACGGAGCCACTTCCTTAGCTAGCGCTTCAAAGGCTCCTTCGACCGCCCATTTCGAAGAGCAGTATAGTCCCATACCCGGAATCGAATAATGCCCCGCCATACTCGAAATCTGTACGATGTGACCGCCACCCTGCTTGCGGAAAAAGGGCAGGGCTGCACGCGCTGCACGCAGGGAGCCAAGCACATTGGTCATAAACTGGTGTTCAATTTGCTTGTCGCTTGCTTCTTCCACTGCGCCATACAAGCCATAGGCTGCATTATTGACAAACACATCGATCGTGCCCAGTTCTGAAAATGCACGTTCCACGACTTCAGCAATTTGCTGAGGGTTTGTCAGATCTAAATTAGCCTGCCATAGCCTAGAGCCATACTGTGCCTGCAGATCATCCAGCACCCCCGGCTTGCGTACCGTTGCGGCTACACGGTCCCCTCTATCAAGCAACCGGCGAGTTATACTTGAAGCCAAGCCTCCTGACGCTCCTGTAATGAACCATGTTTGCATGATAAATACCCTCCAATCGTTGTCTTCCACGGAATCATACAAGCAACTGGAGGGAGCTAGCCACAGCATGTCTATTCTATTAATGGGAGTAACAGTCTACGGGAGCTGCCTGTCCTGCTCAAGTAAACGCAATAATCTCTCCTCCGTGCCTGAACCGGGCACCGGAACAAAGAAACACCAGTGCAGTCCCGGGTCATTATCGATTACAGCCGCGGAATGGAGCTCGAACTCCATCTCCTGCGCGTCAGGAACATGGAATAAAGCAGTAGCTACGCGTTTTTGTTTGATTTCATATAGCTCCCAGAAATGTACGAACTCCACGCTTTCCCGCGTCAAGCGTTCAAACCGTTCCATATATAACGGGTTGTTCTTGTAAAGATCGAAGCTTGCCCGCAGAACGGCTACAGCGTAACGGGCAGCGCCTTCCCAATTCACCAGTCTGTTGCGGTAATCCGGCTTTAAAAACATAATGTCCATCATATTCCGTTCCTTGTCCGGCAGACTGCCGAAATCGGCTACGATCAGTTCAGCCGCCCGATTCCAGACGATAACATCCGTACCTTCGTCTGTGATAAAAGAAGGATAATGCAGTTGATTTACGATTTTCTGCAGAACTCCCGTATCCGGCCCACCGTTATTTGGCACTGTGACGACGACGCTCGCCACATCTACATTGGCCAGATCGAATAGATGCTTCTGCTCGTCTTCGTCAAGTTGAAGCGCTTTGCTGATACTTAGCAGCACTTCCGGCGAAGGATTAACCTCCTTGCCTTGCTCCAGCCAGGCATAGTAAGTCACGCTTATATTGGCAAGATAAGAGACTTCTTCTCTTCGAAGTCCCGGTGTGCGTCTTCGTCCGGGCAGCGGCTGAATCCCTACCTCTGAAGGCTGCAACCGTTCTCTGCGAGATTTAAGGAAGTCGCCTAATGCGGATGAGGAATTATTCATTTTCAAGTGGGTCACCTCTAATTAATCATATGGAAGATAGATATCGCTATTAACCCAATAGACCAAAAGCACTCTATACATGATTATTATAGTCTCTGTTGAATGCCGTTTCTACAAAAGAGAACGATAACGAGTACTGAAGCTATTAATCCCGCTAATAGTATAAACATGATGTGGTTAACCCATGCCTATCGACAGTAAGATGAAGATAATTTATGTCAGAGAAGTGCTAAATAGGAGGTTTTTTTCTTGAACAGGTATACTTATCGTAACAAGCTAGCAGTAGTCACCGGTGCTTCATCCGGAATTGGGAAAGCGTATGCCAACGAACTGGCGGCACAAGGCTGTCATGTTGTTCTGGCAGCGCGCTCCAAGGACAAACTGGATTCAATGGCCAAGGAAATCAACCGTCAGTATGGCGTACAGACTTATGCACTCGCTTGCGATTTGTCCAAAGCGAACGCCCCGCGCCAACTGGCTGAACAAATTTCCGAATGGGGCTTGTCCGTGGATATTCTCATCAACAACGCAGGCGTTGGCACCTATGGCCGTTTCGAAGAAATAGACCCGGAGCGCGAGCAGGAGGAGATCATGCTGAACACGGCTGCGTTAGTCGATCTTACGCATCGGTTGCTGCCCGATATGCTGAGGAGAAAGGACGGCGTCATCGTTAACGTGGCATCGATGGCCGCGTTCATGCCTTGTGCTTATTCAGCCGTTTATGGGGCTACCAAAGCATTTGTATTGTCCTTCTCCGAGGCGCTATGGGCGGAAACGCGCGTGAGAGGCGTTCGCGTGCTCGCACTGTGTCCAGGTGCAACCGAGACGGGGTTTTTCGATGCGGTCGGCAGTGAGGAAATGGGGGCGGGCCAAAAGCTCTCGACCCCGGAGAAGGTTGTACAGGCCGGATTTCGCGGGATTGATCAAGGACGCAGCTATATCATCGATGGCCGTAACAATTACCTTATGGGTCAAATGATTCGATTTTTGAGCAGGCGCAGGGTAGCCTTGTTCATGGAACGCATGTCAAGGCCAAAAAGACACGGATAGCGGGATCCGGTTCTTTTGAGGATCTACAGTAAAACGAATTTAGCGGTAATATTGTTTGCATGGTGTGACTTTGATGTATCTGTACAGTAAGGTGCGAATCAGCCAGAGTATGACATTGTCCATAGTGCAGGGTAACAGAATGCTCAAAGTGTCGGATAAAGGAAAAGCCCCTTGCGCTATTGGTTCAGCGGAAGGGGTTAAGCTTAAAAAATGCTATTCGGTCTCCTCGTTGAAGGCGAGCTCGACGCTGCCGATGTGCTTCCTGTCGTCCAGCGTGATCCTCTTCACGATCAGGTGCATTAGGGTCTTGCGCTGCGGGAAGGCCTTTTTGATACGTTCCTACCTACACTGGGATATCCCTAAATTCACCTTAAGCCATTGGCCGGATGCCTGTTCAGATCATCTTGGGAATTATCTGCTCGCGTTGCGAGTATTAGAAAAATGCCGATAACTGACATAACGATGACAATGATAAAGGAGATTGTAAAGTTAGTATTGAAGGATAAAAATCGACTTAAAATAGAAGGACCAAATGCACCTCCTAAAATACTTAAAAGCGTGAAGAGTCCCATCCCGATACCAATCTCCGTCTTTTTCAAGGTCGATGGCACAACATTGGCAGCGGACGATACTAATGTGGTATAGCCGAGCGCAAAGATGAACATGACGATCCCAATGCCGATGGGCATGTCTTGCAAAACCGCCATAAGCAGTGCTCCCAGAATCATAAAACCATGACCAGCTAGGATAATGATCCTGCCATTGTACTTGCGAGAAAGTGCTCCCATGTAAGGGCCGAACAACGAACCAATCAGTGCGCCTGGGAACATGACGATGCCGATCAGGCTTGCTTGCAAGTTACCGCCCTGTTTTAGAACCAAGGGCAATAAAAATAAAGCGGCCGGATATGCAGATGTGCCTGCAAATACAGAGAGCAAGGAATTTCTGTAGTTTTTGTTAGCGAGTAAAGAGATGGTGATAAAAGGTGCGTTCTTCCCGCGTATGTGGAATGAAAACGCAATAAGCATCAGGACAGCAATTATTAAAAGATAAGGATTTAGGCTGATACCTAGTACCAGAATGCCTACTGCCAAGGAGAATAATATAGCTCCTAAGACATCGAATTTCTCCCCTTGTGCAACATTAGTAGGGAAGTGTTTCACAACAAATGGGATAATAAATACGATCAAGAGAGAAACAACAAAAAGACCGTGCCAACCAAACAGTTGAATAATAAATCCACTGAGGACCGGGGCTACTCCGCCCATCAGCGCGAAAGTAGTAGACACAAGGCTTAATGCTTTGCCTCTGTTCTCGGGTTTGAAATATTTAGGCGGAACTACATACGCTAGGGAGGGAATAGCCGCAGCACCAGCTGCTTGAATAATTCTTGCGGTTACAACGGCCGGAAAAGAGCTCGAAAAAACCCCCATTAGCGAACCCAGAGTGAAAAGGGCTATCCCTATTAGTATTAATGACCGTGCAGAGAAACGGTCGGTAAGCTTTCCATACGTACCCGAACCTGCTGCTAGTACAACTGCATACAGCGTCGTTACCAGACTGCTTTCGGAAGTGGACAGATGCAAGTCTTTAATAATAAATGGAACAGCAATATTGAACATATAGACATTCATCGTGGCCAATGATGAGGCAATTAATAATAGGGCCAGTAATGCTTTTTCGTTTATAGGTTTTGCGATAGAATCCATCCTCAATCTCCTTCGACCATAGTTCTGTTGAAATTGCACTAAATTTAGATTAACATTAAACGGAGAGCTCTCCTCTTTATATTAAGCGGAGAGGTCTCCACATGTCAATATGAACCAAGTTTAGTATTAGGGGTGTTAACATGTCTGAGGAAATCAAGGTAATCCAGTCGCGAATTGAACGACGTGATGCCGCCGAGAATCGTCAACGAATATTGGTCGCAGCCCATAAACTTTTTGAGCAGAACGGCGTGGACCAGGTAAGTATGAACCAGATCGCAGCGGAAGCCCAGATAGGTCCGGGCACCCTATATCGTCGTTATGCCAATAAAGGTGAATTGTGTTTGGATTTAATAAAAGACAGTGTCCTTCGGTTCTTCGAAGATATTGAGCAGTATCTATTACAGCATCAGCAAGAGCCGCCGGATCAACGGTTAAAAGGAATTCTCAAAATTTACATGCCTTTCATTGAGAAGAAAGCACAACTGTTAACAGGAGGCAAGGGATCCGCGTCAGCTAAGCGACTTCCGTATCAATCACAGAATCCGCTCTATAACAAAATGCATCAAATCGCAGTCGAGTTATTCGATGAGATGGCAACTGCGGATCATCCAAGCCCAAATAGTATATTCAAAGCAGATATGCTGCTGATCGCCATAAGTATTGATTCATATTTTTATCAAAGGGATGTTCGTGGCTATTCACCCGATGAAATTTTGGAACACCTTTGCTCAACATTCATTTAAAGGGGTTTGATGCAGTTTATAATCTGGATGATCTTCAGCGAAAAAAATACTTTACGAAGCAAATTAGTCACCACGTCTGGGCTGATTACTTGGAGGAGGCAGACCACCTCCGCCGTACGGAACAGAACAAACGAATTTACTCTCAACGCATGCCATGCTCGTTTTTGCTTGCATGAACCTCAAAAAGTTAGCCACCTGGCTCTGGAAGTCAGGTGGCCAAGGCCGGCGGTTCAATGGAATTTTCTTTTCATAGCTTTCAAAACAAGACAAACTCCTGAGTTCTATTCGGAACAAAGGAGTTTGTCTGCAATCTGAGAGATTTTCCTTATATTTGAACATCCCTTTTTACATTCTCATTGGTGTGAAATGAAAGTCTGTTACATAAAATTCTCTTGTAGTAATGCTTTTAATCCTGCTGTATTTATTACATTCCATGGTGTGTTTAATTCTGGCTGAAAGAAGAAGTCGGCATAGGCCAATTGTTCTAATGTGCATCCGGTTTGAATCGCAAGGGAGACCGTATTGATATTAGCAGTCAAATCAACTTCAGACATGATTTGTCCCCCTAAAATCTCTAAAGTTGTTGGATCGTAAACCAGTTTGAACATAACGGTCGACTCCGGAGAAAACAGGGCTGTTTCTTGTTCCAAGTAGACGGATTTTATTTCAATGCCAAGCTTTTTTGCCGTTTTATCATTCAAACCAACTGTAGCGAAATAATAATCGAAAATATGCGCACCTGAAGAGCCTTGAACACCAGGAAGCGGATGAATGGCTTCGAATAAGTTTTTTACTGCATAATGTGCTTGACGACGCGCGTTGGTTCCTAATGAAACATTCATCCGCATTTTCCCGGGATTGTACCAAACCGTTGTTGCATCCCCAATGGCAAAAATATCGGGATCACTTGTACGCATGTATTCATCTGTTTTAATTCTGCCATCCGGCAATAATTCCACTGCGCCTCGCAACCATTCTGTGTTGGGACGATTGCCTGCAGACAAGATGACCAGGTCAGCTGAATAGGTGCCTTTTGCAGTTACAACCTCGATGACTCTATCATTTTCATCACCGACAAACTCGATGATCGAGTTGCCTAGTGCCATTTCCACATCTCGATCTTTCATTTCTTTTTCAAGTACATCCGTAAATTCTTGATCTAAATAGGAGCTTAAAGGACGATTGTTGATGTCCATTAACGTAACTTTTTTCCCTGATTCGGCAAATAATGAAGCTGCTCCAGTCCCAATGTATCCTGCGCCAACAATAACAACGTTCTTGATATCTGGATCTGCAGCGTGTTTTCTCATATTGAATATGTCTTGTCGACTGCTCATCGTACCGATGTTTTTAAAATGATGTCCAAGGACAGGAAGAATAAATGGCTTTGCACCTGGACTTAAAATTAACTTGTCATAATCCTCCTTTCGTGTCTCCCCTGTCGCATGATTGAATATTTCCACTTGATGTTTGCCAGGTTCTACTTTAGTTATTTCAGTGTTGCCGAAGATGGATACTCCTTGTTGTTGAATGGATTCAAGCTCCTTGGCCGAAGTGGAGGAGAAGTCTCCTTTGTCATACCATTGAACGTTCGCTTTCGGACACATCAATCGTAACGCTTCAACCGCTTCAATACCCCCGTGCGATGCTCCTAAAACAATAACTTTCATGATTACCTCTCCTTTAAATACATCACTGTATCTAATTTTATTATTAGGATACAGTAGTGTATCTTAAAAAGTCAATTAGATACATACATGGATCTTATTTATTTAAGATACAGTTTGCTGTATAATGAACGTACAAGGAGAGAAAGAGTGATGACGGAATCAAATAAAAGCCGCCGCCGCGGCGACCAACTACAAAATGATATTTATGCAGCAACGTATCGTCTGCTGGAGACGGAAGGGTACAGCGCGATTAATTTTGCGCGTATTGCTCGTGAGGCGAATACCAGTCGTTCGGTGGTTTATCGTTATTGGGATACTCCGTTTGATTTAGTGTTTGCAGCTGTCCAACAACGGATGCAACAATCGGAAGAGAAATTCAAGAATTTGGATTTTGACGAAGGCAGTCTCCGTGATCATTTAGTATCTGTTGGTCAGCATTTTATTTTGGAGTCCGACCAAGGACCGTTTAGATTATTTAAAATGCTGTTTTCCGAGATGATTAACCAGCAGGAGCGAGAACGGACAAGCCAGATGTTGGCCGAAGCAACGGCTTCCAATATTAAGATTATGGATTACGTTCTTCAACAGGCCGTACAACGGGGAGAAATCACAAAGCTCCCACCTAAAGCGACCAAACTCATTCTTTTTGAGCAAATTCGTTATACGTTTTTGCTTGAAAATGGATGGGTGTCGCATCAGAAATTGGAAGAGATTGTTGATCATGTGGCGTTGCCGGCAATTTTATATTTTTCGAAACCTTGAATACTCATCTGGAGCATGAAGAGGTTAAACTTAACGGGTACAAGAACTCAATAAATATAACATGAGGAGGTTACAGTGGATCGATCGGCGACCTCGCTCTGCTTATGGGCAGGATTACTTGATCTAGTTGCTGTTGCCTCGCTTTGAGGTGAGATAAATCATTCGGTTTGAAAAAAAATCGAGTCTGTGCTATTATCAGAAAAATCCAAATATAGCGAAGAAGAGAAGGCTATGCAATAGCGTTTATGTCCAGAGAGCAGAGGGATTGCTGAAACCTCCGTCGTAACGCATGTATAGTGTCGTCTCGGAGCTGTTGACTGAACGTAGAAGGCGTGATAACACGCCCGCAAGTAGGATCAACCGACCTGGCATCCGTTAACATGCTGCAGGTAAAGCATCGGCTTTACCTCATGAGACTGCAATTGCGAGGTTGCAGTAAACTTGGGTGGTACCGCGATTCCCCTTTCGTCCCAAGGCTTCTAGCAGCTGCTATGAGCCTTGGGAAGGAAGGGGTTATTTGTTTAATACCAGCAGGCGATGAAGAGAAAGCCGACAATGGCGCTTATGCCCAGAGAGCAGAGGAAACGCTGAAACCTTTGCCTTAACCCCTTGTATGGTGTCGTCTCGGAGCTGTTAACCGAAAGCGGCTGGTCTCATGCCATGCCCGAAAGTAGGCTTAACCGAAATGGTGCTCGTTAACGCGCCGCAGGTAAGGCATCGGCCTTACCTCATGAGGCTGCATTCGCGAGGGTGGCAGCAAACTTGGGTGGTACCGCGAAAAAATCCCCTTTCGTCCCTGTATGAGCTGACTGCTGTCAGCTTGCTTAGGAGGAGAGGGGATTTTATTTTAACGAAGGAGGCTACCCAATGGAACAGCAATTAGGAATGACGAATGAAACAACGACGTCATCAGAGGAATATATCACCGGTTCGGAGGTACTCTTACGCGGCTTGCTGCAGGAGGGCGTGGAGTGCGTATTCGGCTATCCGGGAGGAAATGTGCTCTACATTTACGACGCGATGGTACATCAGCCTGACTTCAAGCATATCTTGACCCGGCACGAGCAAGGCGCGATTCACGCGGCGGACGGCTATGCCAGGTCGACGGGGAAGGTTGGGGTATGCATCGCGACATCCGGTCCAGGAGCAACAAATCTGGTGACCGGCATCGCAACCGCCTATATGGATTCGGTGCCGCTGGTGGTCATAACGGGGAACGTATCTACGAATGTCATGGGCACGGATGCTTTTCAGGAAGCGGACATTATTAGCATCACGATGCCGATTACGAAGCACAGCTACACGGTTCGCGATGTACACGACCTTCCTCGCATCATTCATGAAGCGTTCTATATCGCGAATACGGGCCGCAAAGGTCCTGTCTTGATCGATATTCCCAAAAACGTGACCAATCAGCGGATGGCATATCGTCCAGCGGACACGGTTCGGTTGCGCAGATACCATGGAGCCCCGGAACCGAATCCGGCAGAAATAGATGCGCTGCTTCAGGCGATTGCGGAAGCGCGCAAGCCGGTTATTATCGCGGGCGGCGGCGTTGTCTATTCGAACTCCTCCCAGGAGCTGATCAAATTCGTCCACACTACGCGGATTCCGGTCGCGACGACTCTGCTCGGCCTCGGCGGGTTTCCGAGCGATGACGAGATGTGGCTGGGCATGCTCGGACACCATGGCGTATATGCGGCGAACATGGCGGTGCAGAATGCGGATCTCATTATTTCGATCGGCTCGCGTTTCGATGACCGGGTTACGATGAAGCTGGACGGGTTTGCGCCTCAGGCCACACGTATCGCCCATATCGATATCGATCCGGCGGAAATCGGCAAGAACGTCAAGACAGATCTCGCGTGCATCGGCGATATTAAAAACGTGCTGGTTTATGCGAACACGAAAGCGCAAGCAGCCCAGACGTGCAGCTGGCTTGAGCAGCTTCAAGCGTATAAGGTGCAGCATCCGCTTCGATATACCGATTCGGATACTGTCATTAAACCGCAATATGTGCTCGAGATGATTAGCGAGACGACGCAAGGAGATGCGATCATCACCACCGATGTAGGCCAGCACCAAATGTGGACCGCCCAGTTTTACCGCTTTAAGCATCCTCGCTCACTCATCACGTCGGGCGGTCTTGGCACGATGGGCTTTGGCTTCCCGGCTGCGATCGGTGCTAAAGTCGGAAATCCAGATCGTCTCGTCGTCTCGATCAACGGCGACGGGGGCATGCAGATGTGCGCGCAGGAGATGGCGATCTGCGCGATTCATCAGATTCCGGTTAAGATCGTGGTCTTGAACAACCAGGTGCTCGGCATGGTTAAGCAGCAGCAGGAATTGATGTACGAACGACGCTACAGCCAGATTGATCTTTCCGGCAGTCCGGACTTCGTCAAGCTTGCGGAAGCATACGGAATCAAGGGATTAAGAGCAACGAACAAGGCGGAAGCCTCCAAGGTCTGGCTTGAGGCGCTGCAGACGACAGGACCTGTGCTCGTCGAGTTCGTCATCCCGACCAATGAGAACGTATACCCCATGGTGCTTGCCGGCACGCCGCTGGACCAAATGATTCTAGGGTACGACGAATAATTGCGTTGAAGAGAGTCGTACGCTTGGCCCCGCTCCCACGGGTGCTCAGGCATGGAACGCGGCGGGGATTGGCTGGTCCAGCTCCGAAAGTACGAAGTACAAATTCTGTTGAGGATATGTGCTAACTCATTAAGTTAACGGGGATGATAGTTCGGAAACATGCGGCAGCCGGCAAGACGATCGGCTGCCGTTTCTGTTGAAGTAATGTAGTCCACAACGGAATCGGATATGGACGCTTCACTTATGAAATGCCTTGCAAAATATGAACGATCTTCGTTTCAATATTGGAATTGTCTATGATTTTCAGATATTCAGGTTTGAGCAATTGATACTGCTTCATGTAGTAGAAATCCATTATCGCTTGTTTCAAGGTGATATCATACTGAATCGAAAAGGACGGCTCGATAAAGCGTCGCAGCACAGCGTCATCTTGAACCATAAACAATACGGCATTCAATCTGTTGAAAATCTGTTGCTCCATACCGGATTCAAAAAAAGTTTGTAAGCTTTTATTCCGATTTTGTAGGGCAACGGACAGATTCTCAAAATGGTGCGGATAAAATTCCTTCAGGTCTTGCAAGAACAAATCAGAGATATACGCGGCACACATCAAAGATTGTAAAAATGTTAATTGAAAACGATCCAAAAAAGAGACGGAATCGTCTTTGACAACGGTGTCGGCCTTCTTCGAATAATCAATGTAATAATCAACGACTTGTTCGATGATGTCGTCTTTGGAGGAAAAATGCTTATATAGTGTCACTTTGCTGATATCCATATATTTTGCGAGATCGTCGACTTTCAGTTGGCTGAATTTTGTTTTTCTTATAACGGGCTTTATTTTTTCTACATATGTCTCTACACTCACGGCTTTTCTCACGGATAAGTGCCTCCCTTTAATGCCTCTCGAACTTATTATAACAAACTTGCTGCCTTTCATGTATTAAATTAATTAAATGAACAAAATTAATAAAATGAGTTTACTTATTAAATCTATTGCTATATAATCGGTCCTGTACCTAATCATCCGATTACGGATTAACCAAAGGGAGGACGATTCAAATGGAACCATTCAGTAAAGGCAAATTCGCTGACAAAAAGGTCGTGATCACGGGAGGCAGCAGCGGAATCGGCCTTGCGACGGCGAAGTTGCTAGTGGATGAAGGCGCGCGCGTTCTGATTACTGGACGTACTCAGGCGACGCTGGATGCGGCTCGTGAACAACTCGGCAACAACGCAATCGCGGTCTTAAGCGATGCCGCTTCATTGAACGATATTGCCGCGTTAGCCGATCGAGTGAAGGCTGAGTTTGGAACAATAGATGCCCTGTTCGTTAACGCTGGTGTCACGGGGTTTGTCCCTTTCGAGGCAATGACCGAAGAAAAATACGACGAGATACTTACAATCAATGCCAAAGGACCGTACTTTACCGTGCAGAAACTCGCTCCGTTGCTAGGCTCAGGTAGCGGGGTAGTCCTTACCACCTCAATCGTGAACGTAGTGGGTCTCCCAATGCTCAGTGCTTACGCAGCTAGTAAGGCGGCGCTGCGCTCCATGACTCGAGGTCTGGCGCGCGAGTTATTACCTCGAAATATTCGCGTCAACGCAGTCAGCCCCGGCGTCATTGACACAGGTATCATGGAAAAGTCAATGCCGGAAGAAGCTGCCGAGCAGACAAAGGCACAGATGAGACAGCAGATCCCAATGCTGCGTTTAGGCGATCCAGTTGAGGTAGCCAAGGCTGTTGCATTCCTAGCATTTGAGGCCACCTATACCACCGGGGCTGAGTTCCCTGTCGATGGAGGCGGCTCCCAGATCTAAGCTCCTCCGTTCGCACACCTGACTCTTAAAGCGAGGGCAGGGGGCATAGCTTCACCTCATGACACCCTGCCTTCTAGTAACTTATAGTTTAGGATTTCGTTGTTTTCCTTGGAAGACCGTTCGAAATTACAGAGAACATGATTTTTATCAGAGCAAAATAGAGGGGGCATCACAATGGAGAATACCATGCGGACAATCCGGTTCCACGAATACGGAGAACCAGCTGATGTCTTGTGCTTGGAGGAGGTGGCGATCCCAGAGCCAGGGCCGGGACGCATTCGCGTGAGAGTACGCGCTTGCGGCTTAAATCCGGTTGACTGGGTGACGTGCCAAGGCCACTTTGCCGGTCAACTGCCCTTGCCTCGCGGAATCGGGTTGGACGTGGCAGGTATTGTAGACGCAATCGGAGAGGGCGTAACCGATGCTGCCATCGGCGATTCCGTTCTGGGTGCCGCAGATTTCATGAATGGATCGAGCGCTGGTGCGTCCGACCGAGCTATTATGTACTACTGGTTCCGCATGCCGGCCGGACTCGACTTTGTTCAAGCTGCAGCGTTGCCAATGGCAGTCGAAACCGCTTACCGAGGCATTGATACTCTTGGGGTGAAATCGGGTCAGATCGTACTCGTGCACGGAGCCGGCACCACGGTAGGGTTCGCCGCCGTTCAAATTGCCCTCATGCGCGGTGCCCGCGTGATCGCAACCGCTGGTCCCACCTACGCCGACAAGCTCCGCTCAATGGGAGCGTTGGTGACGTCGTACGGTGATGGAATGGTCGAACGAGTGACCGAACTGGCAAAGCAGCCGGTTGATCTCGCCCTGGATACCGCGCCAATCAGCGGTTCATTGAAAGATCTGGTCCAAATCGTCAACGGGCATCCCCAGCATGTCCTAACCGTCAGCGATTTCGCCGCAGCCGCTGAACTTGGCGTTCGCACCAGCTATGGAGAACTGCATACCGCACGTTATGACGTTGTCGGCGACTTTGCTGGGTACGCAGCGGACGGCAAGTTCACGATTCCGGTCGCGAAGACTTTCGAACTCGACGAATGGCGTTCAGCTGTCGAAATCAGCCAGAGCGGGGGTGCCCACGGCAAACTGATCCTCCTGCCCGACTCTGACTGATGAGCACATATAACCGATGAAATTCTAAATGAAGGAGGATACGCATTGAGTAAGAACCAACGAGAACATATTGCAGTGATTACAGGCGCAAGTAACGGGATCGGGTTGGCATTGACCCGGAAAATGCTGTCGGAGAACTGGCAGGTGGTTACTTTGAACCGGTCGGATTTTCCGGCGGACGATATATTCCTCCAAAATCATCTCAAGGACGGACGGCTCCGAGCCTATAAAGTGAAGGATCTCACCGATTATGGCAGCTTGAGACACGCTTTGGAAGAAATAAAAAGCAAGGAACAGCGGATCGATATTTTGTTTAACAACGCCGGAGGAGGCTTAAGTGAGCTGCGCTATTCGAAACAAGGCCGCGAATTGCATTATGAATTGTTGACGGTCGTTCCTTTTATTATTCTGATGGAATTGAAGGAGCTGCTCTATAACGGCAGCTTAAAAACGGTGATAAACACTTCGTCGCAGGTGTTTAGATTTACGAAGGAGTTTACGATCGAAAAATTGGAGCATCCCAAAGCCTTCCGCAAAATGTATGGACCATATGCGACTTCAAAGCTGGCTCTTTCGTTGTGGACCCAAGCCGTCGCACCGCAGCTTGCAAAGGAAGGCATCAAGATCCGCAGCGTTGACCCGGGCATTAACAACACGCTAAGAAAAGGAAAGGATTCCGGACTGACCGCAGGGTTTGAACTGTTTATGAAGTTTTTTTCCTCTCCGCCAACTCATGGAGCCAATCTATTATATGAGGGAGCTCTGGGCAAAAACAGCAATGAGACCGGCGTGTTTCTGTTCAAAGATCGGATTGCAGACTTGAAATTTACGGAACATGCGCAGCGTGTGCTGGAAAAAGTATCCGATATATATAGCCATGAATTTCTTGGAGGGAATGTTCCAGTTAATGGCTGAGTTTCATAAGATTGTTGCTTACAAGGCCATCTTCTGAAGTTCGTTCGAAGTCATTCTGTTTATGAGCTCAGTCAGTTTTTACTGGTTGAGCTTTTCGTTTATTTACCCAACATGAAGATCCGCCTCAGCAATTAAATCTGCATATTTTTTCCCCTGTTGATCTCTTGTTACCAATTATTACATCCCGTATAATCTCATTATGTGACAACACGTGCACAGTAAGGAAAAGAACAATATCAAAAAGACGAGGAAATCACCCATGAGAAAATTGGTAGTATGCACGTTAGCTATCATGCTAAGTTTAGCTGCGTTTACCCCCGCTATTTACGCTTCTGAAGTCCGAATATCTGTGGATGGGCGTGATGTACAATTCCCGGATGAGCACCCCTACGTCGATCGGAGATCCAACCTTACGATGGTTCCACTTGCTTTTGTATCCGACAAGCTCGGAGCTGCTACGAAATGGGACGGAAATTCAAAACAAATTACGATCTCGCTTAACCGTGACACGATTATTTTGGTAATTGGCGATAATCATGCACTGGTGAATGGAAAAAGAGTTGATTTCGAGGGGGCGGCGGCGCTAAAAAAAGGCCGCACGATGGTTCCGGTGCGTTTTATTAGTGAAGTATTGCATGCAAATGTGGAGTGGCAGCCCGCGCGCAATCTGGTGAGCATTATGACCTCCGTGGCCAATGTTCCGAAAGGAACATGGATATGGGACAGTCACATCATCAAACAGGATCAAGAGAAAATGATAAGCTTCGCCAAAATGAAGGGTGTGACATCCATTTACCTGCAGGTGGATAGAGATATCGATCCAGCGATATATGAGGGCTTTATTCGAAAAGCCAAAAACGAAGGAATTCAAGTGGAAGCACTTGAGGGGCGACCCGAATGGGTCTATGAGTCTAAGCAGGAGGATATTCGGAATTTCATCGCGTGGGTTAAAACCTATAATTCCTCTGTTGGCCCGGAAGGAAGCTTTACGGGACTGCATTTCGATATTGAACCTTATGCGCTAAGCGAATGGACAAAGCACAACAAAGCGATTCTTGAAAGCTGGATGGACAATATGAGACTGATCGAAAAAGAAACGAAAGGCAGCGGCTTGAAAATTTCGATGGACGTTCCGTATTGGCTTAATACGATTCATGTACCCGGGAAGAATTACAGTATGAGTGCATGGATGCTGGAGAAGTTCGATTGCCTCGTCATCATGAATTATCGGAATCATGCGTTAGGCAATAATGGAATTGTGGAAAATGCGCAGGTCATGCTGAGAGAAGCCTCCACCCTAAAGAAGAAAATTGTTGTTGCTGTTGAAACGGTCAAAAGCACAGAGGGTCCTAGGGTCTCATTCTATTCCATAAGTAATAAAATGATGGAACAGGAGCTTCAGTCCGCCCATAATCAATTGGCGCACTACGCAAGCTATGCCGGCTTTGCCATTCACGATTTCAAAAGCTGGCAGGACATGAAATAAGAAGCTGATTCTGTTCATAAGGAACATAATTCGCCAGCTGCGGGCCGTTTGAGCGCACTTGGTGGGGGCAGCTGAATGCTGATCATTTCTGACCAGAGCGCAGAGTCATTCGGTATGTGCTCGAAGACGACGCGGCCATTGAAGCCAAATAGCGATTGAATGAAGGCAGCCATTAGGGTTGTCTTTTTTTTCGGATCTCGTTCGGAATTAAAACCTTCCTTATTGGCAAAGGGAGGACCGTGCGTAATTTTTTCTAAATAACCTACCTTACCGTAAAGTAAGGTAACTGTAAGATAAACCATTGGTTTGTCTTTTTCTTTTTTCATTATGATACTTACAACCATGTAACAATAAGAAGGGATTAATCATGACTAATAATCAAAATTTTAAAGCCATTACGGTCATATCATTTATATTTTTGTTTGCCTTTATCAGCCTGTATACCATTGTTCCACCCAGTCCAGATAAGAAGGCGGACATCTCGAAAAATTTCTCAGCAGATCGTGCTGTCCAACATTTAAACCACATCGCAAAGACAGCTCATCCAAGCGGATCGGCAGAAAATGAAAAAGTAAGAAATTATCTTGTTGAACAACTAGAATTAATGGGATTGAGACCAGAAATCGAACATTCCAATCATGCTTCCCTATACCCCAAAATGTTGACTGGCGGAGATATGTACAACGTGATTGGTAAACTTGAAGGTACCAGCAGTGATCATGCAATGATGATGTCTGCACACTATGACTCTGTTCAACAAGGACCGGGAGCTAGTGATGATGGAAGCGGAGTAGCTGCTCTATTAGAAACCATACGTGTATTAAAATCAGGTCCTCCTTTGAAAAATGATATCTATTTTGTGTTTACAGATGGCGAAGAGCAAGGATTAATGGGAGCAAAGGAATTTTGGACGAAATCAAATCATAAACAAAAAATGGATCTCATCATTAATTTCGAGGCAAGAGGAACAAGTGGTCCGTCTATCATGTTCCAAACCAGTGATCAAAACGGTTGGATGGTAAAAGAATTTGCCGAAGCAGCCCCCAATCCTGTTACTTCATCCTTACTAGGAAATCTGTTTGAAATCATGCCAAACGACTCGGATTTAACGGTTTCCAATGAAAATAAAATACCCGGATTGAATTTTGCTTATGGTGATGGATGGACCGGATACCATACACCACATGATGATGTCAAACACCTAGATATACGTTCGTTAGAGCACCAAGGGCAAAATGCCTTAGCCATGGCTAGGCACTTCGGTCAATTGGAGTTACATGATATTAAGAAAGAGAATGCCGTTTACTTTAACTTTTTTGGGGTAGTCATTTCCTACTCTTACTACTGGGTCTATCCCCTTACAGGGCTGATTGTACTTTTATTTGCAATGGTTACGATCTGTGCAGTAAAGAAACAGTGCGCCACTTTCAAAGGGTTAGGAATCAGTTTGCTAGCTATCCTGTTAACTGTCATTTCTTCGATCATCGCAACGGTACTGATTTGGATGGGGGTAAACGCACTTTGGGCTGAAAAAATGACTTTATTTAGTGGTGCAGTATATGACAGTCTTTATTATCAGTGGGCATTTCTGTTAATCACGGCATCTATCTGTTTCCTTATCTGGAGGAAATTACGCTCCGTAAATGAATGGGAAATGACTTTGTCGGCGATCTTTCTTGGTGTCATATTTCTCATTTTGTTAACACAATTTCTGCCTGGTGCCAGCTATCTGTTTGCTTGGCCATTGCTCGTATCATTACTGATACTTGGGTGGGTGGTATGGAAGAATAAAATGGATAAAATAAATACCAATACATGGGTGTTATCCCTTATATCCTTCTTACCCATAGTACTGTTCGTCCCACTGCTCAAGTTGCTTTTTACCTTCTTTCCGGTCAGTCTTGTACCTTATCTCATGTTACTTTTTGTTTGGCTCTTAGCTTTGTTGTTCATGCAATGTAAACAGCTATTCCAACTAGGACGATGGGTACCTTATACCCTGATAGGAATCGCGGCAGTAATATTATCGATTAGTTTTTTCAGAGCGAACCCAAGTGCAGATCGACCTATAGATAGTAACCTATTCTATGTCGTGGACCAGGATAAAAAACAAGCAAAGTGGGTTACAACCCAACCACCAGATGATTGGACGAAGAAATATATAACTTCAACGAATACTTCCAATATTAAATCTATCTTACCGTTTAACTATGATAAAAAAGCATGGGTAGGAAATGCACCTGTACGAAACTATCAAATGCCACCAATAAAGCTAGTAAAGATAGAGGAAAAACAAGGGAATAAAATGATTCATTTTCGATTTACAGGTGGAACAGATGTGCAAAACATGTATCTGTCTATTCCTGGTGGTCGCGTTCAAAAAATAAAAGTTGGTGAAGAATCCTTTACCATACCTAAATCAATGGAAACTTTCTATTACAAACAAGCAGGAATTCCAAAACAAGGTTTGGATGTCATTGTAGAGGTTAAAGGGAATCAACCCGTAGCGTTTACTTTTGGTTCTGAACAACATCCTGATCCAGAAATTCGCTCCAAACGTCCACCTCATCTAATGACAAGTGGACTGTTTGATGAAAGTATTTTGGTGATCAAACGGGTCACTTATTGATCCTTAAGAAGAAGTTATCCTGATTCTTGAGATAAATGATACCTAAGGAGAGTGACATTATGAATGATACATGGAACCCCGAATCGCAAGGTGTGCTGCGCCTTCCTTCAGGTCGACTCGTCCGCGGCCGAGCACTAAGACGTCCACTTCCCCCAGGGCTTCAACCCACTTTTGCACTCTACCTGCTCGGGCGAGAACCAGCGCCCGTTATCTGGGAGAGCCGCTGGATTCCTTGGCCGGACTTCTGGCTGCCCAAAAACAAGGCTGCAGCCGCTGACGCGCTTCGCGAAGCATGGACTCGGGCTGAAGTGGAACGGGTCGAAATCGCCTGTGGGGGAGGGATTGGACGAACGGGGACTGCACTAGCCTGTCTCGCTGTGATTGATGGAGTACCCCATCATAAAGCTGTCGACTATGTCCGGGAGCACTACACTCCACGTGCTGTTGAGACGCCTTGGCAGCGCCGCTTCGTCTCTCGTTTCAAATAGGGAGTTATTTTAGCTCCGTTTTCTGTACTGGCCGGGCGTCTCTCCTGTTAACGATTTGAATACTCTGTAAAAATGAGCAGGCGTCTCATATCCGCATTTCTCTGCGATCACATTCACATTCTCGTCGGAAAACAAGAGAAGTTCCTTGGCTTTAATGATTCGTTTGGTGTTGACGTAGCCTATAACGTTCAGTGAAGTTAACTGCCGGAACACTCTGGAGAAGTGAGAAGGCGACACGCAGGCTTCCCTTGCAAGGTCAGTCAGATGAATCTCTCGCTCGGGATGCTCGTCAATCCGCTTTAGAGCCCGCAATATCCAGGAGGGGCCAATCCGCGGGCTTTCGTGCTGGGTTATTTCATCGGTCAGGAGATGACGATTAATTTGCAGAAGTAACTGGCCGATCGTCAGCAGCACGGCTTCACGGTATCCCGTTTCTTGGTTCGCGAACTCGTCCGCGATTTGCTTGATTGCCATTTCGGCAGCGATTCGCAGTGACCCTGCCAGTCCAATCTTGAACTGCTTTTTTTTGCGGGCGATTTCATAGCATTGAAGCGGGAAGTATCCGTCGCCGAGCGAAGGCCCGGCAATGAGAGACGGTGCAAAGAATATCGCCGATGAGACGATCGGGTCTTCAAGGTCCGGCAGGGAATGATGGATCGTGTTGCCGGGGATGACGAACAGATCGCCGGCGCTTTTTTGGTACCAGCAATTGTCGATGAAAAATATCCCTTGGCCGCTGTGCACATAAACGAGTTCATAATGATCATGCAGATGATCGGGGAGTTCATTGTCCGGGTATTTTATTGTCTTATACACAATTTCAAACGGAAACAGCGGATCTCCTGCAAATGATTTACGGTAGGGCTGCATGGATGGAGACCTCCTTTTCGGCTGCTTGTTCATATCAAAAAAGGATATAAAAATGCCTGTTCTAGACATTACAATATCATAAAACGGAATATACAATAAGGGTATTCAAGCTTAGATCCCAATGACATGGAGATAACGAGGTGGTTGTTTAACATGAGAATCGATGCCCATCAGCATTACTGGTCTATCGCACGCGGGGATTACGGATGGATTACGCCGGAGATTCCGAAGCTTTACCGCGATTTTATGCCAGCCGATCTGGAGCCGCATTTACGCGTCCATGGGCTGGATGGTACGATCCTGGTTCAAGCCGCCCCGACTGTCTCGGAAACAGACTTTATTCTGAGGCTGGCTGAACAGACGCCTTCCATACTTGGCGTCGTAGGTTGGCTCGATCTGTTCGACCCGAACCATCGACTGCATTACGAGAGATTCAGCCGCCACCCGAAATTTGCAGGCTTTCGTATCATGATCCAGGACATGCCCGACGCAGCGCGAATTTTGGAGCCAGCATTTGTGAAAGCGCTTAAAGGCTACGCCGGGGATGATGTTCCGATCGATCTGTTGATCGTATCTGGACAGCTCCCGCCAGTACTGGAGCTGCTGAGGCAGGTTCCAAACCTGAGGGGCGTCATTGATCATATCGGAAAGCCGTCGATCCGAAGCCATGAATGGGAGTCATGGACAGAGGCGATGAGCCAGGCTGCTGCGTTTCCAGGCATCCACTGCAAAATCTCGGGGATGGTGACGGAAGCCGATCATGAAAGCTGGAATTATGAAGAGTTCGCTCCCTATGTCCAGCACATTCTGGAGACATTCGGCCCAGACAGAGTCATGTTTGGCAGCGATTGGCCAGTCTGCCTGCTTGCTGCAGGGTACGACGAGGTTATAGAGATTGTTCGGCGGGCTCTACCGAAGTCTTGGGGAGAAGAGGAACAGTCGCGGCTGTTCGGAGTCAATGCGAAAGAGTTCTACAAGCTTCGAGCGTTTAGAACCTGAGCTCACAATGCGGGTAATCGGTCAAAAAAGTCTGGAAAAGAATCACCAATATGAATGGATGGAGGGAAAGCAAAATGAAGTTTCGAAAATTGGGGCGCACGGGACTCGAGGTGTCGGTCCTCAGCTTCGGCGCCTCTTCGCTAGGATCGGTGTTCCGGGAAACGTCAGACCGCGAGAGCATTAAGACGGTGCATGCTGCTCTTGACGCAGGCATCAACTATATTGATGTTTCGCCTTACTATGGATTGACCAAGGCGGAGTCCGTACTCGGCCAGGCGATCAAAGAGCTTCCGCGAGATCGTTTCCTGCTATCGAGCAAAGCGGGGCGATACGGTGAGAATACATTTGATTTTTCTGCGAAACGAATGTTTGACAGCGTTGAAGAAAGCCTGAGGCGACTGAACACGGATTATCTCGATATTCTTTTTTTGCATGATATTGAATTCGTGCCGTCCGGCATCATTCTAGAGGAGGCCGTGCCTGCACTGCTCAAGCTGAAGGAGCAGGGGAAGATCCGTTTTACAGGCGTCAGCGGACTTCCACTGAAACTATTCGAGCAGATGCTTCCGCAGATTGAAGTGGACGCGATCCTGTCTTATTGCCACTATTCTCTCAACGATACCTCATTGCTTGATCTGATTCCGCTGCTGGAGGAGCGCAGCATCGGCCTGGTCAATGCTTCGCCGCTTTCCATGGGGCTGCTGAGCACCAGAGAAACTGCCGACTGGCACCCGGCCGATCCCGAGCTCAAAGCTGCCTGCAGGAAGGCGGCCGAACACTGTGCCTCCCGCGGATACGATATCGCCCAGTTGGCCGTGCAGTTCTCAACCGCTAACGAACGCATCCCGACGACGCTGGTGAGCACGGCCAATCCGGATAACATCGTCAAGAACGCAAGGTGGGTCGAAGAACCGATGGACCAGGAGCTGCTGGGTGAAGTGTCGGACATTCTCGCTACGGTCCATAATCGGACCTGGGCGAGCGGACTGCCTGAGTATAATGACAGTCCACGGACGGAAGCGAAAGAGGGGCGGGCGTAATGAAGGGGATTGTCTGCGAAGATGCCGGAAGGCTGGTTTATCGAGAGGATTTACCCGAGCCAGTTAGGGGCGAAGGAGAGGCGATCGTCGCGATTCGGCGCATCGGCATCTGTGGTACGGACCTGCACGCATACCAGGGAAACCAGCCTTATTTTACTTACCCTCGCATCCTCGGGCATGAGCTCTCCGGAGTAATCGAAGAGATTGGTGATAATCCGGAAGGGCTAAGAGTGGGCGATCAGGTCAGTATGATTCCGTACCTGCACTGCGGCAATTGCGGCGCCTGCCTAAGCGGTAAAACGAACTGCTGCCGCAGCATGCGCGTGCTGGGCGTGCATCTGGATGGCGGCATGCGCGAGCGGATTTCTGTTCCCGTCTCCCATCTATTCCGGATGGAAGGGCTGTCACTGGATCAGGCGGCTCTACTCGAGCCTCTGGCGATCGGCGCGCATGCCCTCCGCCGATCGGGTCTACATCCCGGCATGCGTGCACTAGTAATTGGAGCCGGGCCAATCGGACTTGGTGTCATGGCGATGGCGGCAGCTTCCGGTTCCGAGGTGGCCGCGATGGACGTGAATGCAGACCGTCTTGCCTTCGCCAAATCCTGGGCCAAATCAGTACATACCGTTCTTGTGACGGAAAGTCCGAAAGATCGCCTTCTCGAATGGAACGATAGAGAACTGCCGTCCGTGGTCATCGACGCGACAGGTAACCTGCGTTCGATGACGGATGCATTCGGGCTGGTCGGTCACGGCGGCTCGCTTGTTTACGTCGGACTCGTGAATGGCGATATTACGTTTAACGATCCTGATTTTCACGCGCGGGAACTAACGCTCCTGAGCAGTCGTAACGCTACACGGGAAGATTTCAGACGTGTGGCTGACGCGGTGACGAGCTTAAAAGTCGATCTAAACGCCTATATTACGCACCGTTGTACGCTCGATCGGATGACAGAGCAGTTTGACGCCTGGCTGAAGCCGGAAACCTGCGTGATCAAAGCCATTGTAGAGATCAACTAAAACCATTTTTAGGAGGAGGAGAGATAGGAATGGACAACCGGTTACAGGAACACCGCTTGTGGTATTCAAAGCCCGCGAAGGAATGGAACGAAGCGCTGCCGGTAGGCAACGGACGGCTGGGGGCGATGGTCTTCGGGGGAGTCTCGGCGGAGCGTTTACAGCTCAACGAGGACTCCCTATGGTACGGAGGCCCACGAGACCGGAACAATCCGGACGCGCTACCCAATTTGACAGAGCTGCGGAAACTGATCCTGGAGGGGCGTCTGAAGGAAGCGGAGGAGCTGGCCTCGCTAGCCCTTCCCGGACTTCCGGAAACGCAGCGCCACTACCTTCCGCTAGGCGATCTTCTCCTGATGTTTAAGGGTCAGGATGAGCCCTGCATGGAGTACAGCAGGGAGCTGGATCTTGAACGCGGAACCGTCACGGTGCGTTACCGGATCGGAGATATCATGTATACACGTGAAGTTTTGTCTAGCTATCCCGATCAAGCGCTGGTCATCCGACTATCAGCCGATAAAATTGGCGCGATTTCGTTCAAGGCTCGTTTTAATCGCGGTCGATGGAGGTACCTGGAGAAGACCGAGAAATGGGGCGAAGACGGACTGGTCATGACCGGACATAGCGGGGGGGAGGGCGGAAGCACTTTTTGCGCCGCTTTGAAGGCGGTTAGCAACGGAGGCACCGCCCAGACGATCGGTGAGCATCTTGTAATCGAGAACGCCGATTCCGTAACATTGTTCCTTGCTGCGGCAACGACCTTCCGCCAAACGGACCCCTCCGCACACTGCAGGTCGCATCTGAGTGGCCTGCTGAATCAACCTTACTCAGAGCTGCTGGAGCGGCATCTTGCCGATTACCAGTCACTTTATGGCCGTACGAATCTGTCGCTGCCGGGAAGTGTCGAGCTGGCCGGGCTGCCTACCGACGAGCGGCTGGATCGCGTAAAGCGGGGCGAAACGGATCATGGCCTGGTCGCCCTGTATTTTCATTACGGCCGGTATCTGCTTATTGCGTCCAGCCGTCCCGGTTCACTACCAGCGAACCTGCAGGGCATCTGGAACGACAGTTTCACGCCGCCGTGGGACAGTAAATTTACGATCAATATCAACACTCAGATGAACTACTGGCCCGCAGAGCTTTGCAACCTGACGGAATGTCACGAGCCGCTGTTCGATCTCATCGAGCGCATGCGGGAGCCGGGCAGGGTAACCGCACAAGTGATGTACGGGTGCAGCGGCTTTACGGCCCACCACAACACCGATATCTGGGCGGATACGGCGCCGCAGGATACGTATTTGCCGGCTTCATTCTGGCCAATGGGTGCGGCCTGGCTCTGTCTGCATTTATGGGAACATTACCGATTCGGGCAAGATCTCACATTCCTTGATAGAGCATACGATACGATGAAGGAAGCTGCACTCTTTCTGCTCGATTATCTGGTCGAAGACGAGCAGGGAAGGCTCATTACTTGCCCATCCGTCTCGCCCGAAAATCGATATATTCTTTCCAGTGGGGAAGCGGGCGTGTTATGTGCAGGCGCGTCCATGGATTTTCAGATTATTGGCGCGCTGTTCGGCGCCTGCATCGAGGGCGCGAAGCTGCTTGGGAAGGATGAGACTTTCAAGGACGAACTGGAAACTGCCCTGAAACGGCTGCCGCAGCCGAGGATCGGCAAATACGGACAAATCCAGGAGTGGATGGAGGACTACGAAGAGGAGGAGCCGGGTCATCGCCATATTTCTCATCTGTTCGCCCTGTATCCTGGCGATGCGTTCACGACCGAGCGCACGCCTAATCTAGCCGCAGCCGCACGGACCACATTGACGCGCAGACTGTCTTCCGGTGGGGGGCATACCGGCTGGAGTCGGGCCTGGATCATCAATTTCTGGGCCAGACTCCAGGACGGGATGCTCGCATACGACAACGTGATGGCACTGCTGCAACATTCTACGATGACCAACCTGTTTGACAATCATCCTCCGTTCCAGATTGACGGAAACTTCGGCGGAACTGCCGGTATCGCGGAAATGCTGTTGCAAAGCCATGCCGGCATCATTCGGTTGCTGCCAGCGATTCCGGACGTATGGAGCGAAGGCGAGGTTAAGGGGCTGCGCGCACGCGGCGGATTCACGTTCAGCTTCAAGTGGGCAGAATCGAAGATTTCAGAAGTCGTCGTAGAATGCACAGTGTCTGGGCCATGCGAGATCGAGGCTCCCGGCTTCGCTCCCGTCTCCTTTATCGCTGAGGCGGGTAAGACGTATACGTTCGAAAGAAATGTAATGATAAATCATAAACAATGAACATATGGATTGGGAGTCCTTCTTGGAACGGCGGCAGAAAGCAAATGTCACCAAGACTTCGCTATCTGAAGATTGAGGCCAGCGGTTCGATCCTCCAAGGCTCCATAATATGAAAACCCTTGATGGTATATCATCAAGGGTTTTTGGTTCCTGAGCTGTGATGAAACGTACCATGTTTACTTTCTTACACCGAAGCTAAAACCAGATATTTTTGGCGCTTTACAGAAAAATAGGTTTAATTTTTTCGTAATGGCAAAAAATAGGCTTTGAATTCCAGGCGATCTTCATCCTTTTGCGGGAGGGTTGAGTTATATCAAATTATAATTACCTCTATAGAAAAATAATATAACGTGATTTTTATTGACATAATGAAGAGAATTAAAATAACATAAGGATTATTTTCATCAAGAAGGAGGCAGCTATGAGCTTTAAAGAACAGTACGAAGAAATTGCAGGCGTTGGACGGACCATATTCAATAACCCCGAGCTTGGCTACAAGGAATTTAAGACCCATCAAACAGTGACCGAATTTTTGAAGAAGGTAAATCCGGATATCGAGCTGCAATCATTCAGTACAACCGGGCTTCGGACAACCCTCGGCAGCGGCAAGCCGCTGAATATCGCTTTTATTGCTGAATTGGACGCCGTTTACGCTCCAACGCATTGGCAATCGGATAAGGAGACGGGTGCGGCACACAATTGCGGCCATTATACGCAGGTGGCGATCGCACTGGCTTTGTACAAACATTATGTTGAATCAAAGGCGTACGAAGCCCTTGATTATAGTTTAACGTTTATTTTTATTCCGGCTGAGGAGTATTTGGATCTCGCCTATAGGGACGAATTGCTTGCCAGCGGTAAGATCTCCTATTACGGGGGGAAACCCGAAGCGATGAAACTCGGTGTGTTCGACGATATCGACATCGGGTTATGCGTGCACGCCATGGGTGGTGAGTTTGCAGAGCGCACGATCGAAATCAACTGCGACCTGGCTGGATTCCTATACAAGCATTATACGTTTACCGGAAAAGCAACCCATGCGGGTTTCGATCCTTTCTCCGCCAAAAATGCCTACAGCATGTCAACCCTGTTCAATGTGGCGTTAGGGCTCAGCAGGCAGCAAATGAAGGACAGTGAGAAGGTTCGCATGAATCCGATCGTTCTGGACTCCGACATGTCGACAAACGTCATTCCCAACCGGATTACGGTGGGCAGCGATCTGCGCACCCAGTCGGTCGACTATATGAAGGAAGCGGCCTCCAAGATGGACGATGCGGCCAAGGGCAGCGCGCTGGCCCTTCAAGGCGAGGTCGAGATTAAGACGCAGATGGGATATTTGCCGTTCGTTCAGGACCGGTATTTGTCCGAATTCGTGATGGAGGCGTTCCAGGATAACGAGGAGATCGCGCGTATTTGGAACAATAACGCCATCAGCGCGGCAGGAGATATCGGTGATCTGGCCTTCATGATGCCTTGCATTCAAATCGGCTACAGCGGTTTTACGGGGACGATCCACGGCGACGATTTCAAAGATATCGATCCCGAGTTTATCTATGAAGTGTTCCCGAGATTTTTAACCCAGGTGCTGGAGCGAATGAGCGGACGTATCGATCGATCGAAGCTGTACCGTCGTACATTTGCCGAATACGAGCAGCTCCTTGCATCGATAGTTAGCTCCAACTAAGAACAGAAAAGAGGACATCATGGCATGAAGTTAAAACTACAGTATCTCTATTTGCTTGCATTCGTGCTCATTGTAATCGCGGTTGCCGAATTTATTGGCATTCAGGCGATCCAGGTGGGCTCCGTAAAAATCAGCCTGCTCCCGCTCGTATTCGCCATTTTGATCACGATGCTGCTTGGCTTGTCGATTTTCCGGAAAGGTTTCATGAAGAAAGTTTACAGTAAGGAGAACGTCGGCTTCTCCAGCAAGTATCTGATCTTCATTATGCTGCCGCTTATGGCGAGATACGGCGCCGACGTTGCGCCTAGATTAGAAGAAATTTTAAAAGTTGGCTGGGTGTTCATCATTCAGGAAATCGGCAACCTGGGTACGATTCTGCTCGGACTTCCCATCGCCATTCTACTCGGTCTGAGAAGGGAAGCCATCGGCGCTACGCTCGGACTTGGGAGGGAAGGGGAACTCGCTTACATATCCGAGAAATATACGCTTGACTCCGACGAAGGCCGCGGGGTGCTGTCCCTCTATATTATAGGTACCCTGTTCGGCACGCTGTTCTTCAGCATTCTTGCGCCGGTCATGCTTGCTGCCGGCTTCTCGATCGAAGCGTTGGCCATGTCCTCCGGGGTCGGCTCCGCCAGTATGATGACAGGCTCTTCTTCCGCGCTAGTCGCGCATTCTCCTGAGATGACGGAGACCATTAACGGATACGCTGCTGCGAGCCAGCTGCTTACCAGCTTCCTCGGAACGTATACGATGGTATTTCTCGCGGTGCCGCTGCAGCGGTTTATGTACAAATTAATGGTCAGAGGTGAGAAGAAATGAGCACCGGTTTGAATAAATACGCAAAATACGCCCTCGTCCTGCTGCTTAGCGTCGGTCTTATTTTATTTACGGAGCAAATGAAGTTCATCAAAAACGGCGAAGGCCATATTACGTTAGGGACGATAGCCGGATTGGCCGTGCTGTGGCTTTTTTCCTTCATTGGCGTTCTGATCTCGTCACTCATGAAAAAGACGCCGGTGAAATTCTTGCAGGACTTCCCGGTTCTTGGCTGGGTATCCATCGTTTCGCTTATCTGCTGCCTGATTTCGGATGTGTTCGTGGATGCCATTGCCAACGTCAACTTCTTGTCCATTACGACCCCGATCTTGGCGTTTGCCGGCATTTCCGTTGCCGACAGGCTGGTTGATCTTCGCAAAACATCGTGGCGCGTCGCCATCGTTGCGGTTTTCGTGTTCACGGGCACGTACGTGGGAAGTGCATTGTTATCAGAGTTCGGCCTCTATTTGTCCGGTAAGTAATTGAATCTAGTTCTTTCTATACCCGCCTGTCTTTTTGGACAGGCGGTTTATTCTTTTTATTTGCCGTATTGAAATAAACTTATAGATTACAGGTTTTTCCCATTATTATGCGGAGACCACGATCAGCCGGTTTTATTCCAACTTTTATACCTTGGATCTGTTATTGAACATCCCCCTTGCACCTCCACCTACTGTAGGTTTTATGATGGGTATAACAATTTCGATTGTAATAAAATGGTTCCCGGGAGGTTGAACGAGGTATGGATGAAGTAAGAACATATTCGATCGGAGAATTTTCGAAAAAAACGGGGATTCCGGTTCGTACGCTGTATTATTACGATGAAGTCGGGCTGCTTAAGCCGATAAAGCATCCGGTTTCCAAACATCGTCAGTATAGCCAGGAGGATGTGCTGGCCCTTCATAAAATTGTCAGCTTGAAATTTTTAGGATGCAGCCTGGAGCAGATTAAGGAGCTGATGGAGCATTGCGAATTTGATGTCAATTTGAACGAGACGCTGCTGGCACAGAAAACAGCGCTGGCAGAAGAAAAAGAGCGCATTGAGCAATCTATGCAAGCCATTGATCGGACGATTGTGCTGCTTGAAAAGGAAGGATCGGTTGACAGTAACGTACTCATGAGTTTAATCAACAACATGCAGACGGAAGACATGCAGCGCGAATGGCTGGAAACCAAAACCGCCAAGGAAATCGTGGATCATTTGTTTAATAAATCGGAAGAAGAACAAATCGAGCTGGACATCATGTATATTCAGTTATCTAAGGATGTCAAACGATTGGCCGGAAGACCGCCAAGCGATCCGGAAGTCCAAAAGCTGATTGAGGATTTTATGAAATCAACGGTGGAATTTGTAGGCGAAGAGGCTATGCATGTGTTCGGCGAACTGGAAACAAGCGAAGCCGAAGAACTGGCATCCCAGTTTCCCTCACCATATACAAGGGAAGAGGAGGAGTGGTTAAACTCGGTTATGGAATATTATATGAAGCAAAATGAAATGCTCGATACAGATCAGCATTAGGATGGAAGCCGGCATGCTTCATGGCCGCTGTTGCCATAATCCGCCCGCAATCGGGATCTATAGCGTTCCCAAAAGCATCATTTTAGGATAAAAAATAATTCATGTCACATTCGACAGGTTCTTGATTGTTATATAGGTGTAAAACAAATTACACCAATATGGAGGAACCATTATGAAAAAGGTTTACAAAGTACTCAGCTCCGTAGCGCTGGCAGGCATCATTGGTGCAACTACTATGGTATATGATCAAACACAGGCAAGTGCAGCCAGTGTCGGAACAACGGTTACTGCAACTGAAAAAGCTGCAACAACTGCGCCTGCTGCGGCAGTCAAGAAAGCCGAGCAAACATTAAAGAAAATAACAGGCACTGCCTTCAAGCTAAACAAAGGTGAGTCCTTTGGCACGAAGGAATGGTCCTATTCCGTTAAAAATTCCCCTTTTAGCCAAGTTATCTTGGATGCAAAAGGAAAAATTAGTAGTGCTAGCATCAGCACGGACAATCTGACCTACCACCTCAAAAAGGACAAGCTCAGTCACACCACTGAGTCAATCGAACTGGATACGGTAGACTCTTCCGTACAACAAGCTGCGGAAGCTGTTTTCGACAGATTGGAAGGCGTGGAGCAAGGAGAACTGGCCGGTGTCTCTCTTATTAAAAAAGGGACCAAACAAGTGTATGAGTTCATGTACGTGGACGGGGATTTCGGAACGTGGATAGGGATCGACAAAAACACGCTGGATGTTCTGAGTGTAAACGCTAGAGCCCTGGCAGATGATCTGTATGGCAAGGATCAGGCTGTTATTGATAAATATGAAAAAAGCATCAAAGCGCTCACTGAAAAGCAGCTGTTGGCACAAGCAACAGAGCAGGCTGAGGCTTGGCTAGGCCTTGATCTGACCGGATACAAAGCAACGAAGGATGTTTTCCCATCTGACCGCGTTGTTTTTGAAAAAAAAGGAGCCCCTAGCATTATAGGTAACTTCAATTCGGACGGTATGTTCTTCCTCATCGCCGTGCAGTACCTGTAATACCGAAATCCTTCAACAACTCGCCCCTAAGTAATAGAATCTATTTCTTCAAAACCCGCCTGTTCCTTTTGGACAGGCGGGTTTTTGGAGATATCGGAGAGAAAGATTTGCTTGAAATTGCAAATCCTACATACAGGATTGAGGTTTTCCGTTATTATCGATGGGGTGTTACATTTTAAGTAAACGCGGAAAGGGCTTCATCCTGATCAGGATGAAGCCTCATGTTCCAACAACTTTTATAGAAACTACGGCATGGTCACATGGGGCAAGCCTTGAGCGATCTTTTCCAGCGAAACATTGGAATCGCCTTTGACATACCGGTCGAAGAAAGCGGATGAGAGCTCGTTAATGGAGCGGTGCATCTGACGAGGGGCAGCCCCTGTTGGCGGTAATAATGGAGAGAACAGGTAAAAATCCGTGAAACTCATATGGTTCGCATGGGCGAATTCGACCGAGTATGCTTCTCCTGCCCCAGCCCGTTTTCGGCGCTCCGCCGACTCGGCCCAAAACTGCTCGTAATCTTCCCGACTACGGCCGGAAGATTCAATTGCCTGGTCCAAGGATCGCTCGAATGCGAGGCGGTCTATGCTAAGCTCCGCATTCATCTGCATATACGGCTTCCCGTATCCGCCTTCAGGCACCGGCTGGCCGTAAAGGGTTCCGTCCATATTGAGGGCAGCTTTCACTCTGCTATCCGCCAGCAGCATCTGCGCTGCCGTGGCGCCGCCAAAGGAATGGCCGAACATGCCGACCTTATCCATATCGAGTCTATCGGATAAGATCCCTTTATGGTCTGATTCGTTTAGCAGCTCTATTTGATCCAGTACGAACTTGGCATCTTCGACCCACAGCCGGCTCTTCTTCTCGTATGCATCGAAGCCCGACAGGTTCTCAAGTTTCAACATGGCTGTCTGGTCCGGAAAGACGACGGCGGCGGCATCATAGGCGTGATCGATGCCGACGACAACGTATCCTCGACTGGCCAGTTCTTCAACCTGAAACGTGTTCTGGTTACGGAAACCGGTCAGTCCGTGGGAGAACAACAGCACGGGATAGCGTTCCTGGTCCGTGGATAACTCCGCATCTTGCTCGGAATGGGGCTGCACGTATTTCAGTTGGCCTAACAAAAACGGGGGTATGGAGATGGCCTGCCGTAAACCTTCAAGAACGACAGGGAGATGCTCTATATACGGAGATGGCCCGGTCCCTGTGCCCGGTGACGCAGGGTACCAGATTTGGATCATAAGTTTTCTGCGATCCGCAGGATCATCCGTGGACGGCTCTTCTCTGCGCTCGTCCTCGAGTACCATCGTGGTCGTTCCGACAGGATATGGTCCTTGAGGTTTGGCAAAGGAGAAAACCGGAAGGAGTGACGGCAATGCAGCCGAAACGCCGATATGCACGAGCAGAAGCAGTGCGGTGATCCAGCGCTTGATTGCTGTCATTCCGGCAAACCGCTTCGCAGGCTGGATCGAGGGATGATCCTTCGAATGAGTGGATTGCCGTAAATGATAAAGGGCCAGTCCTCCTACGATTAGACATCCCGCATAGGCCGGGATCATCTGCCATCGGTAGCCTTCGGTTATCATATGGATAAGGCTTAGGCCCCCGGACAGTGCGGCTGCCCAGAAGCAGAGATGTACAGAACGCTTGTGTTTCCCCAATAACGTGACGCAGCCTATGATTAGTGCCAGATTGATGATCCATAATGCTGTTTCATATATACGCATAAGTATCCTCCTGTTTCATCGTAAAATAAGCTTACCAACCGGAGCTGTAGCCTAGCTGTAGTCAACCTTACATAATCCTTACAATTAAAAACGGTTCCGTCTGACCGATAATTACAGTGTATATTTTATAAAGAGAGCCGCGGCTTTGCCGTATACATATGGAGGAACGATATGGAACAAGATACGAGACTAGTAAAAGGACGGACGATCTTGATTGCGGACGACGAGTCGGACATCACGGAGCTGCTGAGGCTGTTCTTGGAGCGCGAGGGTTATCGCGTGCTGGAAGCTATAACCGGACGGGAGGCATGGAATATATTGCAGCGCGAGCCGGTCGACCTGGCGGTAGTCGACATTATGATGCCAGAACTTGACGGCTATCAGCTGATCGCCCGGATCCGGGAGAATCACAGGCTTCCCGTCATTATTTTGTCGGCTAAAACCGGGGATGTAGATAAAGTTACCGGGCTGGGGCTCGGGGCGGACGATTTTATCTCCAAACCGTTCAGTCCGATCGAAATCGTAGCGAGAATCAAGGCGCAGCTTCGTCGTTATTACGAACTGAAGGGCGCGGAACCCGCCCAGCGGTCGGAGACGTTAAAGACCGTGTGCGGACCACTGATGCTGGATCATGAAGCTTGCGTCCTTTACAAGCGAGGCGAGGCGATTACGTTAGGCCCGCTGGAATACAAGCTGCTCAGGTTGTTGATGGAAGCGCCGGGACGGATCTTTACGAAGCGTCAAATTTATGAGAATGTGTGGAACGAGCCGTATCTGGAGGACAGCAACACCGTTATGGTGCAGATCAGCAGACTGAGGGACAAGCTCGAGGACGACCCCGGGAACCGAGGTTTCTTATCACCATTAAGGGACTTGGGTACAAGCTTGATCCGAGAGACGTAGCACCATGAGGAATCGAAGAAGCGTCCATAACAGCCTGATGATAAATTATGTCCTGTTTTCCGTCATTCTAGGGGTTATCGGTTTTCTGGTATATGAAAACATGTATGATGCCCGTGAGGAATATATAAGCCGGACACTTCCCATGGTTGAAGCGAGCCAGCTGATACGGGACGATTGGGAGAGCATCCCCTATGAAACCGTCCAATCTTTTGGCGGTTACATCCAGGTGCTGGACAAGAGCCTGAACGTTGTCTTTTCGCGGGGCAGCGGAATGGAAAAGGCAAAAGCCTCCTATACGGAGGAGGAGCTGCTCGCCCTGTTCTATGAAGGGAACGGGTCGGGATATCACTCCCTAGCCCCTTTCGTTTCACCGGAAGGCCGGGAATACCGGCTGCTTGTTACGATACCGGGCGGAGCTGTGATGAAGGAAAGCCGTTTGGTGAAGACAAACGCCGAGATAACCGAAGTTTTCACCAGACTTCTGATTGAGGGATTTCTGTGGTTTGCCGCCGCATTTTTATTGAGTTTATGGGTATACGGCCGGATTACGGGAAGAAGGATCACGAATCCGCTAACGGACGTTTCCCGCGAGCTCGCACAGATTGCAGAAGGCAGGGGAGGGAAGCGGCTATTTTTTCGAGCCAACAAGGAGTTAATGGATCTTCAGCTTCATTTCAACCGGATGGCGGACAGGCTTGAGCAGGCGGAGACGGCAAAGCGAAGACTTGAAGAAGGTCGCCGCCGGCTGATGATGGATATTTCCCATGATCTGAAAACGCCGATTACAACGATACAGGGTTATGCGGAGGTGCTGCGGCTCGGTATGGAGCAGAATGAAGAGCAGCGCCTGAAATATGCGAACCGCATTTATGCCAAGGCGAGGTTTATCGCCTCGCTTGTCGATGACCTGTTTGAGCTAACCAAGCTGGAGAGCATGGAACTGTCATACGAGCGGAAGATAGGTGATTTAGCTGAGCTGTGCCGCACTGCGGCAGCCGATCTGTACGATTCGTTTGAACAAAAGGGAATTACGCTGGAAATCCGCATTCCGGAATCGCCGGTCATGCTGCTTTATCACGATGGTCTCATGCATAGAGCTCTTACGAATTTATTGACGAATGCCCTGAAATACAATAAAGAGGGTGCTCATGTATGGCTGGAGCTGGAGGCACGTGATGAAGGCATCCTGCTTACCGTGGGAGATAACGGTCCGGGAATATCGGACCCTGTGAGAGAGACGGTGTTCGAACCTTTCGTGCGCGGTGATCAGGCCAGAAGAAGTGATGGCGGCAGCGGGCTCGGTTTAGCCATCGCACGAAGCTCGGTTGAGCGGCATGCCGGGCAAATTTGGCTTGATCCGGAGGCGGAGGGCACCGTTGTTCATATTCGATTGACCATGACATGAGTGTAAGGAGCGAATGGGATGTTAAAGCATATTCATCGTTTCCAACAAGAAAGCGCCACGCAAAATAAAACTTGCGTGGCGCTTCGTGCTTATTTCTGAAAATATCTATTCCGTCTCGAAAAGGTAGAACTGCCCTTTCGAATTATACATTCCATTCACGGATGGTGCATTCTTCTTGGTAAACTGAACGACGCCCGGACGGTCTTTATCCTTGGAGATTTTGTAGTCGGACAAGTCCAGGTTTAAGACAGCCTTGGCCACAGGAATCGCAGCTTGCAATAGTTTGTTTTCGCTATAGCTTATAAGTTTGTTGTACCCCTTGGTATATTCGGTTACGGAATCTTGTAAGCTCGTTACTTCTATTTTCGTGATTCGATGCGCCCCTTCCTCGATGTTTATGAAGACCGGGGTTTTAGGAGAGTCACCCTCGAATTGGAGTTCCACGTGATTGCTGTCCTGTCCTTTAACATACGCTGCCTTCGTCAATTTGCCCAGGTTTATTCCATTGAAGCTTTCAACAGCGGCATTTGCAGCATCCAGCATGTCCTGAGATACGGATTCGAGCGGCATGGTGGACATAACCCGCTTGATTTCGCCATCTAACAGTGTAATGTAATGGTTATTTACGCTCGCAAACATTTCAAGTTTCCCCGAAGCGGCATATTTGTAAAGGCTGACGGAATCAGGAAGCGTCTCCACGTTCAGCTCCTTGAGCACGGATTGGAGCGTCTGCTTGTATGAGTTTTGAAGATCGGCCCATTTTTGTTCCAGTTGAATGGTGTCCACTTTATTATTGACGATGTTGACGTAACCGTTTTTGATTCCCTTAATCGTCAGGGTCCAGCCTGTATCATTTCCTGTGCTCCATTTTTCCGCCTTGCTGAAAGAATAGCTTTTACCGGTTACTTCTTTAAGGCTTTTCTGTGCCTCTGTTAATAATTTGGCATCGATTTTTTTCAAAGATGAAACCGCAGCCACCGAGGAATGGGTTTGGGCGGCGTGAGTATGGCCGGTCAGAGCCGGTGTGCTGTTCAGCAAAAGGCCTGCAGCGGTCAGAATCGTCACCATTTTAATATGCTTGTTCATTTTTTGTCCTCCTATGATTCGAATCATTTATTCTGTTCTCCCTCAATAGGTATCGTCATTTCTAGAGCGGGGATATATTCCTTCTTCCAAGAACCGTTGGCCGTTTTTCTCTCTTTTTCATTCTCAATCGCATCTTCGTATGCATACCGAAACGGCTTGATTGTTAACGACTGCGTATCGGAAGGAAGGGGCTCGTACAGCATGTCATAACGACGGTAACCTTGCTTCATATCATATCCATATCGGTCTACCAATCTAATCTCTTTGCCGTTCTGATCGACAATCTCAAAAAACAGGGATCGATCATCCGGAGAACGATCCTTTAACACCAGTTCAAAGCGGGTGGAAAGGGGGGAACGCTCCATTTCTTCCAGCTCCCAGCTGATATCCCCCGACGCTTTTTGCGCAGCGGGATACAGGGCATGGTTATCCGTATTTTTTTGCATCGGAATGTGTAGAACAAAAGGCTCCGGGATCATCTCGAGTCTAATTTCCAGCGTCAAATCAAACGCTGCAGGTAACGGAGTTCTACGGGTAACTCCGTCCAAGGATTCCCCGGTAATCGTCACGATAGCCGATCCGGTATCGCTGCCGGGACCGATATCCCATGTAATGCCTGCTTCTTCTCCATTCACGAATGCTTTCATCGATCCAAAGGAACCCTTGCTTTTTGGAGATGAATCTTCGGACTGCCTGCGGGCGTAAGGATCGTACAGAGAGGCGGGGTGCCCTGTCTCGTCCAGTTGAAGCGCAATGCCTCCGCGCAAACCGTCAAATATGACCTGTGACGCCGTCAGGGTATAATTGTCATGTGTGTCATGATAATGAGTCTCCTTCGCCAACCCATGTTGTTCGGCTGTCTGCAATCCCAAATCCCCGGCGAGCTTGAATACATTATGCATCAGCGGAATTCGGCTTAAGGTTTCGGCCATCGCGGGGGAGATAAAGGCCGAGGATACGATGCTAATACCTAATAAACCAGCGACTGTGCTTATGACCAAGGCTTGTCGAATGAAACCTCGATTGCGGGATCTTCTGGTTAACGGGTCTTGGTTTGAAATGTTTCTCTCGGTTGACTTCCATACACGGTCATAAATATCCTGAGGGGTCGCCATATGATTGGCGGCACGGTGCATTTGATCTTTTAACTGTTCTTCAATGGACAAAGCAATCACCTCCTTCTTCGTGATCCAGGAGTATCGAGTGTTTACGCAGCTCTTTCATGGCTTGGTGGTGCCTGGACTTGACGGTCCCCATGGGAATCTCGAGCAGCTCGGAAATCTCGCTTATGCTGTATTCGTGATAATAGCGGAGAACGACAACCATTCGAAGCTTGTAAGATAAATGGTTAAGAATATCAAGCATTTCGCGGCTTGTCTCGTTCAGCATAATGACCCGGTCCGTCTGGGGGTGTTCAGGCTCGATTTCAAGCAACTTTTGACGCTCGAACAGCCGGAATTTTCGCCATTTTTTGCGTCTCCAGTCCTGAACCTGCCGGATTGTGATTCCGTGCAGCCAATTCCGAAAGGGACGACTAGGGTCATAGTTCGGAAGAGAGAGCCAAAGCTTCAAATAGATTTCATTCATGATATCCTCTATATCCTGCCGGCCGGATACAAGAAGAGCCACAGTTCGGTACACATTATCGACGGTTAGATCATAAACATACCGGAATGCTTCCTTGTCCCCCTCCTTTAGTCTTTGCAGCCACGGCGTTAAGTCTGAACCTTGCAAGCTTGCTCCTCCTTTAATGTGACCTCACCTATATATTCGCTCTGAGACATCAATAGGTTCAGTTTAAAAAAACAGGCAGAAGGTGACCGGACAAATTCCGGTCACCTTCTGTCTGTTTGAATATAAAGGCGCATGATGCCGTTTATCGTTCTTCCCAGGCCATGACGAATTCCGCCTGACCGGTATCCTCGTCGATGGTTTCTTCAACGACGGAAAAGCCGTTCCGGGAATAAAAACGAAAAGCGTTCCCGTTCTCTTTATATACCTTGAGCTCGAGTTTAGGGCTGCGTTCCTTCACGAATTGAAGAAGAGCCCGGCCATAACCCTTGCCCTGATCGCCAGGGTGAACGAACAAAGCGGCCAAGGCATGCTGAACGGTCGATATAAAGCCTACCGTGGCGCCCGCTTCCTCCAGCACATAGGTATCGGCCATTGGCAAATAGACGTCGCGCATGTCCTTTTGCTTGGATTCCCAGTATTCGGGTGAAATGAAATGGTGGGCCTCCTTCGAGGCGGCCAGCCAAATGTCAATGAGGCTGTCCATATCTTTGTCGGTCATCAATCGAATTTGCATCGTATTCACTCCAGATTATAAAGTTTTAACGGATATACGTCCCGTATTGTAAAAGTTTACCTGACGTATGTCAATTCGTGATCCCATTTGACGCTTGAATCATAGGGTGATATATTTATCACATAAAGTTACAAATACATCACTATCGAAAGGGGTATTAGCGATGAAAATCATTCTCCGATTCGCGATGGGACTGCTCTGGATCGGTATTGCCATCCAAAGACTTACCCAACAGTCGTACCCGCTGGCTCTATTATTTTTGGCAGGAGGCGTTCTTTTTGTTTATGCAGGCTGGAAACGTTGGAAAGTTGGCAAGCAATGAGGGGGTGGAGCCTCGGCATTTATTAAGCATGAAGGGGCTAGCTGCTTGGTACCGTGCGGAAACAGTCCCCGTCATCTCGAATCTTAATTTGGAGATTGGCCCTAATCAGATCATAGGTTTGGTGGGATTGAACGGGGCCGGCAAGAGCACGCTGCTCCATGTCCTGAGCGGCATTCACCGGCATTATTCGCTGGAGCGGCTGCAGTGGAAGAACGAGGGAACTTCGCTGACAAGCCCTGCATTTAAACGTAATCGATATACCGTGTTCTCGGAGGACGAGTCGTTTGAGTATTTCACGTTCGAGGAGTATGTAAGGCATGTGTTTCAATCCTACGGACAAGAGGTCCGTCACGATATCTTGGACGAGCTCGTTGCAGGTTTCCATTTTCAGAATTACCGGAACGCGTACTTGGGCCAATTATCGATGGGCAGCAGGAGGAAGGCCTACCTGATCACGGGATTTGCATTGCGCCCGGAGCTGCTGCTGTTGGATGAGCCGGTCAACGGACTGGATTTCGAAAGCACGGAATTTCTGTATCAAATGATGAACGAGTACAGGAGCCATGGGACGATCTTGTTTTCTTCTCACGTTCTGGAGAGTTTATGTCTAACATCAGACAGCATCATCATTTTGGAGTCCGGATCCATCCGTCATACCTTTTTGCAGGGAGACATGGATCCCGAGTTTATTAGAGGGGTACTGAACAAGTGATCTCGACATTTCATGGATTCGCCAAAAAGCTCCTGGGGTCAAGCTACGACCGATTGTGGAAGCATGCCATAGCCTTAGCTGCTATCTTTGCGGCGCTGAGCAGCCTGGATCGCCATTACGAGGTATCCTTACTTGTATTCATGACGGCCATTTCCGTATTTACGTTCGGGATTGTGCTGAAAACTCTGTCCTCGGACGATAACCGGAGGAAGCTGAAGGGGGCGTTCATGCTTCCATTCAGGCCAAGCAAGTTCAACGCAGCTTATTTTCTTGCGGTAGCACTATATACCTTGGTTACCAAGACTTCGTACATTCTCGTTTTCTATATGGCATATTCGTCATTTACGGCTATGCATGTACCGGCATTTCTGCTTAGCTTCTTGAATGCGGGCCTGACTGCTTTCGTGGTATTTGCCTTACTGAACAGCGGTAAAAGGATGACAGCCTGTCTCTTGATGCTCCTCCAAGCGGCACTCTATCTGCTCCCTGAGCCCTTCTTTCGTTTGACGGGACTGCTGATCAGCAGCCTCCTCCAAGGGTTCGTGCTGCTTCGGACGGATTCTTACCGATTCTACAAGAACTTGAAGATGAAGGATAGCCATGCAGTACCGGTTCGAAGCTCTTCGTTCCTGCGGTATATTGCACGCTACCTATTTTCCCATAAAAGCTATTTATACAATACGATTGCATTATGTTTATTTGCAGGCTTCATGGCGTTCATGCTGGAGCAGATGCATCTTGCCTCGTACCTGCCGCTTGGATTCGCGGTTCTATCCTTCAACACGCCGATCGGCATCCTGCTGTCGAGTAATCGCGGACTTTACCGGAAAATCCAAATGCTGCCCGGCCAGCTTCAACGTATAGTGGTTCCGTATGGGCTGTTTATACTGGCAGTAAACTTATTCATATATACGATCTACTTAGCATGCTGGCAACTGTTTCATGGATCGGTGGAAATCATGTATTATGTACTTAGTGTGTTATTTGCCGCCCAATGCGCCATTTCGACCGTTTGGCTCGAATGGAAACATCCCGTTTTCCGTTGGAAGGTGGAGAGCGACTTATGGCATCATCCCCGAAAATATGCCGTTCCGCTCATCATGTGTTTATTGGCGGTCACGGTAATAAGCATGAAGCCGGCCGTGTATATGATCGCTCTGCTGGTAGGGACAGAGATGGTTTTGATTTTTAACCGCAGGAGAGGAATCAGGAATGTATAAGGGACAGAAGAAGCGTTACGTACGAATCGGTAAGCACGGATGGCTGCTTGGTTTGTTGGGGTTTAATGGCCTTCAGTATTTCAAGACCCATGATCCGTCATTTTTGTTTTACTTTAGTTTTTTCAGCTTTTTCAGTTTCTATTTCCATGGGAAGCTGGCGGAGGAGATGCCGGATGAGCGGTATTACATGAATGCTCAGAAGGCGCGGTCCATCACCATGTGGGTGCCGGCCGTATGTTTGTTTATTATCGGAATCGGCAGCATGTTTCCCTTCGGAACAAGAGAATTCATGATCATCGTGAGCGCAGCGGGTTGGGCAGCTACGTTTCTGACGTATTCCATAACTTTTTATTATCTGGATAAATATTGTTAGGTGGATGCCGATGGAACCATTCAAATGCAATTTAAAAAAGTACAGGCAGTTAGCGGGGATGACCCAGGACGAGTTGGCGGGCAAGGTCGGGGTTCGAAGAGAGACCATCATCCGTCTGGAGGCGGGGAAATATAATCCCTCGCTAAAGCTGGCGATCGATATTTCGCGGGTGGTGGGAGCGCCCATTGAGGAGCTGTTTATATTCGACTAAACAACGATGATGCATTTAATGGGTCTTAGCTATCCAACGAATGCGTCATTTCTTATATCTGCACAAAAACCATTTAGTTCTTGAAAAAACTAATTAGTCATACTACAATAACATGTGATCCCAGTCAGAAAGAAAAAGCATGATTCCGTTTTCACACGGACTCTCAACATGTTATGGATTCTCCGACTCAATACCCCGTTGTGAGTTGGCGCAGCCTTTTCATAGATTCGTTGAATGACTGATCTTTGGATATTTTAATATATTTATATATTTTATGGGTTTTTTAGTATTTTCATGCAACCTTATCTCGATCTTAACGTCTGATATGTATATTCAGTCATAGGAGGAATAACATCCATGTATACCATTCAAAAGAAAACCGTTACTCGACTCGTCACAACAGGCATGGCCGTAGCTCTTCTCGCATCGCCAATCTCTTCCGTGCTGCCAGGGCCGGGGCATGTCGCAGCTGCTGCGTCTGCTGTGGACAAGTCTTCCCACAGCCTGAAGCCGATTTGGACGAAGACGTTGGGAGATCCAAGCCGGATTAGCCCCCAAACCACATTAATTAAGAACAACTTATATTATACCGTTGGGAAGAAATATATTGCTTTTGACGCGTTGGCAGGCAAAACCCGCTGGACGTATCCCGCCGCTGCCGTCTCACAGACCGTAACGGATGGCCAATCGGTATGGTTTACGGATGCGACAGGCCGATTAATTAAGCTCAATGCTGTAACCGGCAAGCTGCAATGGAAAGTTAAAACACAATCCCAGCCAGGAAAGAAAGAAAGCTATGTGAACCTCAGTTTGCATGCAGCCGATGGTGTGATCTATGTCGGGGATGCGTATGGGCTGACGGCGTACAACGCATCAAACGGGAAGGTTAAGTGGAAATTGAAGGGCAGCGCCCATGGGTACAAACTGCTCCAAACGGGAAAAATCCTTGTCGCAACCACGATTATCGACGGAGCATTAACCACGAGCGGGTTACAGGGAATCGATGCTCAGAACGGCAAAGTAAAATGGAAACAGACCGACGGTGACCACCAGGACATTCTCTTCTCGAACGATAAGTCGTTCTATACGCGTGACGTAACCGAAGGCATCGATGCCGGATATGCAGCGAACATCGATGAAATGAATCTGACCAATGGGAAAATTATGGCTACCCGATCCTATATACCCGTGGATTTCGTGGAAGATCAAAGTGCATCCGATGTCGTATCCGATGGGGAATATTTCTATGTCATTGAAAAGTATGACGAGACTCAGAAGAAAGCTGTAGTTTCCCGATTCCCGACGGATAGTCGTTCTAAGGCCGACCCGGATAAAACTTATGCTTTCGAAGCGGGAGTGGCCGAATGGTCCCTCGGGGATGCGGGCCTTGCCTATGTAAGACTGGACAACGGCAAGCTGTTGACGCTCGATACGAACAGCGGACGTACGCTGGCCTCCGCTCAATACAAAGGCACTCCATTGCCGACGCTTATCGGACAAGACGTGATTGTCGTTCAGCATGGTGGGCAGATCAGCGGCGTCAAGAAAGCTGCTGCCTCCCAGTAACGCAAGTCGATTTCCATTGAGGACCAAAGCCGAACGTTCTCACAGTCGTAAGTATGACGGCAGCGGTATGAACTCGCCATCGTTAAATGATCGTATCTCTACATCAAGGTGATATCCGAGTCGAAAGCGAGCCAGGTGAAGGAACGACCTTCATTGTCATGTTGCCCATCATGACGCCATCAGTTTAGTCAGATTCATGAGGCCATCGATCGGATCATTTGAACGTTATCGCTGTATCTCTATGCTGCGGCTCACATACAAAGCTTCCTTGTATGTGACGCCGCAGCATTTTTTTTGCCTGTTCATATTCAGTTCAAATGTTGTCAGGACACGGAATAACACTCGTGGCGTTTTTTTGCAGTTTTTCTTTTACGGCCCAAACCTCTCATCAATATTAGAATACAGTATACTAAACTCTTAAAGAGAATGGGGATGGCAGTATGGACAATCGGGCAAGACTACGAGCATTGGGGTATACGAACAGTTCTCTTGCCGAGGCATTACTCTCATTTAAAAAGGAGTTTAATATTAAGGGGAATTCAACACAGGTGATCAGGAGGCTAAAGGAACTGACGGACAATTCTCCTGCGATAGAAATGCTGGCTAGAGTTATTTACAGCGAATCAAGAACAGAGCCGTATCAAGGACAAGTTGCCGTTGGAGCTGTTGTGCTCAATCGCCTCCATTCTCATGATTTCCCAAACACTTTAAGAGAGGTAATTACACAACCCTTAGCTTTTACAGTCATAGCAACGGGTACATTTTGGCTTCGGCCAAATGAGAGAGTATATGAGGCGGTAAGAGAGGTTTTAAGGGGCAAAGATCCAACAGGAGGATGTTTATACTTTTTTAATCCGGAAAAGTCAACTTCCCCCTGGATTCGAAAGCTAAAACCTAAAATGAAGATTGGTCGGCATTGGTTTGCTAAAGAACTGGTTTGATTTTATCTTTATTGGTTGATATCGCGTATTTCCTGTAATTCTTATCGTTTTTCGCAATCAGAATGCTTTGGGATTTAATTGTTTTGTCACTGACTTTCCAAGTATGGCCTCTTTTACTATTGCGGCGCACTGTCACATAATCTAAATAATCCGTGGAGTAAATCTTATAACCTGTTCCACGGCATCTTTCCATGAAGTTGACGCATTCCCCTGGCGATGTTTTGTTAAAGGGTATTTTCTTAACGAGAGACCTTTTCATCATAAGTGTAGAACCAGCCACAAATTTGACGAAACGATTTTGCAGCTTGGGATAACGTAGAACCAGCTGATTATGACCTTCCAGAAAGATGAGGCAAGCCCGCTTTCCCACAATATCCGCGCCGTTACGGACCAAAGATTCCAGCTGGTTTTTTAAGTAAAGCGGCCCGTAATAATCATCATCGTCGAATTTTGAGATAATGCCGTATTTTGCTTGATCGGCCGCATAATTTAGACAATGACCAAGGGGCATTTTACTTGGGAGCTGGTATATTTTGATACGTTTGTCCCTAGCTTTCCTACGGTATTCCTTCAAGTTCATATTGTCGTGATTCAAGATAACGATAAGCTCTTTATGTTTGAATTGCTGCCTAGAAAAATTACGGATCAATTGTTTGAAAAATTGAGGTCGATTTGTACTTGTGATTACACTTACTCCATACCATTTCTCTTTGCTGATCTCACCTTTAGTATTCGTAATTCTCCCTTTATTCCTCATATTTCCTCAGCTCACTCACGCTTAGGAATCGAAATCCTTTTTGTCTCAATCCTTTAATAATGGAGGGAAGGGCATCAAGGCTTTGATGCCAGGTATCACACGCATGAAGCAATATGATATCACCTGATTTAGCCTTCTTCAAAACCCTTGAAACGATTTGGGATGGATTTCTAATTTTCCAATCCAGCGAGTCTGTTCCCCAATGGATAATTTGCTGATTCATGTTAAGCAGTTTCTTTATAACTCGGAGATTCATATCGCCACTTGGCGTGCGTATGATCATTGGTTTTATCCCGCAAGCGGATTGAATTGCCCGCTGTGCGCGTGTTACATCTCGCTCAATCCAAGCATTCGAACGCTCTGAGTAATTATCGTGAAGGTACCCATGAGAGGCTATCTCATAACCCATATTTGTGATTTTTCTAGCAATGTCCGGGTTGGATCTTGCCCATGTTCCTGTAACAAAAAAAGTAGTACTTGTGATTCCTTCGGTTTTCAACAGTTTAAGCACGGACAGCGGAACCTTGCGTCCATTCGCAATGTTAAATGTCAGAGCGAGGACCGCTTGTTTAGTTGGGACCCTGCTAACTACTCGATTATAGATCGTCATGATAATATACCCTCATCCTTTAATACGGATAGTAGCTGAGCTGCACGATTCTTATAGTTTTCTGCCGAAATGGTTCCTCTTCCGTTTCTTCGAATTCTTTCTCTCTCCTGATCATGATTCAGATAATATCTCACGAGAGACAACGTTTCTTGTCCCGACGATGAAATGGCAGCATCATAATTAGAGCGGAGCAAACGTTGTACAGCGGGAGTATTACATGTAAGGAGAAATCCTCCCGATCCCAAAATTTCATACGTTCGTTGCGTCAGCATATGTTTATAGTTTTGCAATCCAATGATGATTTTGGCTGAACTATACACTTGATTTGCATTTTTATAAGGAATTTTCCCGCGCAGGCTATCTTTTGGCAATGTTTTTCCGAGATAGGCACCCATTTTACCCCAATCCTTGCCATAGAAATCGACCTTATAGCCGCTAGAAATGAGTGGTTTGATAAGAATATCGATGGCTCTATGCCGGTATAAGCGCGGGTATCTGCGAAGAACATCTGGATAAGCATTGGCTACGACCGCGATATCAGCCCGATAGGCCGGTTTTATTTTGGTTCTAAAATGAATGTTAGGATGATATGCAAAATCCAGATAGGCGGAAGGATAACCCAAGCTGCGAAACATCTTTGCCGTCTGCTTCGAAATGGTAAAAATATAATCTGGCTGCATTCTTTTGATAAGAGGTAGGGTAAATTCGTTCGTGAAATTCGGATCTTCTGTTGACCAATAGACGAGAGGGATCTTATATTTTGCAGCTATCTTTCTCATCAAGCGCTGTTTATAAACCGTATGATCAGGACCCCAACCTACGCTAATTAATAGATCGGGCCGAAAGGAATGCATCTGTTTGACAAGTGCAGTCTCTGTAACCGGTCCTGAAATATGCACGGTATGCCCTAAGTCTCTGAGTCCATCTGGAAGACCATAGGACCAGAGCTTTCCCCGCTCCAAGAATAGAATCTTCATAGTCCTCCTGATGATACCTTGATTAGCCGTCCAATCATTCAAGCTTTTAGTACATAGGATACTTCAGTACAAAGAATGGAGGGAACGGATTGAACAACAATCAGGCCGTGTATAGAGTGAATTTAAAAAACAATAAAAAATGGATTGCTTTAACTTTTGACATTGGAAATGGAAGTAAAGTTCCCTTACCTGTAATCAAAATCTTAAAGAAAGAACAGGTAGATAAGGCAACCTTTTTTTTATCAGGAACATGGGCACGCCATTATCCCGAAATCGCAAGGCAAGTGAAATATTCGGGATACGAGGTTGGATCGCACGGGTATTTACATGAGAATTATACGGAACAGACAAATAAGTGGATCAAGAAGCAATCGATAAAGGCTGAACATGCATTAATTTCGACACTCGGAGTGCATCCTCGCTTGATTCGAACACCGAATGGGGATTGGAATCAGCGAGTGGTAAAGACGTTGAAATCCAGAGGTTATACAACCATTCAATGGAGCATCGATTCGCTAGACTGGATGAAACCTGGAGTGAAGAAAATTATTAACAATGCTACAGCAAGGACAAAGCCAGGCGACATCATATTATTGCACGCAAGTGACACGGCTTCCCAGACTCCGAAGGCACTTTCCACTATCATTCGTATACTGCGGGCAAAGGGTTATGAATTTGTAACCGTCAGTGAACTGCTCAAGGCCGGATCACCTGGGGTCTGTTGATGATACATCGTATTCATTTTGCTTGTTCCTGAAGCAAGTCCGCCTAAAAAATCAATTCCCTCCGAATTCCATATCGCCATGGAACATCTGTTATATAAAAGCATAGCTTATGAAAAGGCTGAGATCATCTTCGATTTGTAATGGTAAAGGAAGGAGGGGGCCTGAATTTGAATATATTATTTTTAGAGAGTCATCCGATGTGGATCTATGGTCTGCCGAATGGCTTTCGTGATTTAGGGCATAACGTGAAGATCTCCGGTCCAATCAACCGACGTAAACTGACCGGGATCATTAAAGACTTTAAACCTCAACTGATATTTACGATGAGCTGGGGAGAGGAGAATACAGCGAAATGGAAGCAGAAGTGTATTAAAGAGTGTGTTCTGAAGGCTAAGGTGCCCCATGTGTACTGGGCAACGGAGGACCCGACGCATACAGATACATTTACGCTTCCCTATGTCCGTTATGTTTCGCCGGACTTTATTTTTACTATCTGTGCAAAACGAGTTAAGGAATACAGGTCTTTAGGATTTAAATCAGACCATTGTGATTTCGGATATCATCGTTCTGTTCACCGGAAGGTAAAACCAAATCCTTCTTATAATCACACGATAGCGGTTATAGCGAACGGTTACCCCGTTAAGCTAAAAAAATACTCAAAACATTATCGCCATTCGTCGATCAAGACGCTAATCAGCCCCTTGCTCAAGGCAGGCAGGAGAATCGACTTTTATGGAACGAACTGGGACAAAATGAAACCATTCCTCGGAACACGTATCCCAAAAGAATGGATTCATGGATATTTGGATTACCGAAACGCGAATAAGGTTTATAGCACGAGTAAAATCATACTGGGTCTTCAAAATCACCCGACACAGCTGACGCAGCGCACATACGAAGTACTCGGCTCGGGAGGATTTCTAATCACCTCCGATACACCCGAAATACGAAAGCATTTTAAACCAGGGGTTCATCTCGTTACCTCTAAATCTCCAGCAGACACGATTAGGTTGGTTGAACATTATCTAAATAATCCTCGTCAGCGTGAGCAAATTGCTCTTGCCGGACAGAAAGCAGCGGCCAAACACAGCTATAAACACAGGGCCGCTTATATGCTGCAAGTGCTGAAGAAGAATAAAATCATTTAATAACAGAAACAAGGGAAAACTTAAACGTTTTCCCTTGTTTTCGAACCTAGTAAACGATCGATGAACCGCATCAGTATCGTATTATTATTCCGAGCAGCGCCTTTAAACAGGATTACACTTCCTAGGCCAATCTCACGCTGAACTTTTCTTCTTAATTCTGCCATAGAGGCAACTTGGACAACATGCTTCTTCATTCCATTCTTTTTAGCTCCTATTGCAATGTGTTTCCCTTTCGTTCCAAACGTATATAAAGCATGAAGATCCGAACGCGCCAGATCCTTTCCTGCTTGGTAGTGAATATTTTTCGTCCATTTTCCCGTATCCGTTATACCTCCAATAACTGCGACTCTACGTTTTCCTTTACTTAGGTACCGAAGGACGTCGAGTGCCGCATTAAGCTCAGGCTTTGTATTATACGCATCGTTAATCAGGATGGCTCCGTTATTCAAATGGTTTAACTCCATGCGAGCATAGGGTCTCTCGTAATGAAGCAACCCGTGTTTTATATCCGAAACAGGAATGCCTAATTGATCGCATACTGCTATAGCAAACAATGAATTCTGGACATTATAGATTCCGATGCTTGGAATATCAAAATGTTCATTAGCGCCGCGCAGCATGACGGAAAAGGACATCCCCTGAGTTGAATAACGAATATTTCCAGCACGGTAATCTGCCGTTTGTTTAATGCCTATTGTCACAATCCGTCCTTTAAAGGAATCGTGGAATGTGAGTTTTTTGGAGTTAGGATCATCCGCATTTGTGACAAGAAGTCCATTAGGCTTCATCCCGCTGATAATTTCTGATTTCGATGCCGCGATTCCATTGATTCCATGTTTGAAATTCCCAATGTGCGCTTTGCCGATGTTTGTGATTAATCCGATGTCGGGTTGAATCAATTGGCAGTGCTTTGTTATCTCTCCGGCATGCTTCATGCCGAACTCGAGAACAGCGTACTCGTGAGAAGGTTTTATCTGCTTTGCGTATTGAGAGGTGAACCAACAATCGTTTCCATTCTTATACGATTTAAATACACGATGCCTCTGCTGCAATATAGAAGCAATCATTTCTTTGGTTGTCGTTTTACCGGAGCTGCCCGTTATACCAATGACAACGCATTTATTAGACCTCATTGAAGTTAAGCTTTCCTCCTTTTCCTTACTGAGCGAATCTGACTTATCCTGCTATCGTATGTCCGAGAATCATCATTTGATCCATCTGAAGAATGACATTACAGTCATTTCATGCATAATCTGTCGAGAAGAACTCACAAAAGGGGACAGGAAAGGTGCGCATTTTATTTTTAGAAAGTCATCCCATGTGGATATATGGACTGCCCAATGGGTTTCGGGATTTGGGGCATCGCGTAGAGTGTGTTAGTCCTAGAAAACGTGAAGCAGCAGAGGAACTCATTCGTAAGTTTCGTCCGCAAATCATTATGGTTATTGGTTGGACACCAGATAACTCAACTCAAGAAAAACAGCTCCAAATCCGCAAATTAATCAGGAATACAGGTATCCCTGTGATCTATTGGGCCACGGAAGATCCAGGATATACATTTGATTTTTCGCTGCCATTAATTCGCCGTGTAAAACCTAACTTTATTTTTACGATTTGCAGACCGAGAATCAACTTGTATAAACGCTTGGGATATCGAAGCGCAAAATTGGATTTTGGATATCATCCTTCTGTCCATGCGAAGGGAAAACCTGTGAATAAATATCGTTCAGAGATCGCCCTCATCGCGAATGCTTATCCGAAACTATATCGGGAACAACCAGATCATTTGCGTTTTCAGTGGATGAAGGATTGCATAAATACGGTATTGGAAAACAAGTGGGATTTGAACATTTACGGTCGACATTGGAATCAGATGAAAGGAATCTTCAGCCGCCCAATTCCTAAGTCAGCTATTCACGGATATTTACCGTATGAGGAAGCACATAAAGTGTACAATTCAACAGATATCATGATTGGTCTTCAAAATAAGAGGAATCAACTCACTCAGAGAACTTATGAGATACTTGGCTCAGGCGGATTTATGCTAACTAGTGATACACCTGCTATAAAGCGTTATTTTACTCCAGGGAAAGACCTGGTTACTGCAGGGAGTAAAGAAGAGATGCAGAGAGTGATTAAATATTATTTGAATCACCCGGCTGAGAGAAAGGCCATTCAACTCCAGGGACAGACTACAATCAGAAAGCATATGTATAAGTTTAGAGCCAAGGAGATTTTGCAAGTCCTTAAACGTGAAGGCATTATAACAGCGGATGTCTAAAAGAAGAAGCCTCGTCCCTGGCTTTACTTCGGGAGAGTGAGATATATGACAATTAAAACCAAGCCAAAATTATATATCAAAAATAGCAGTGAAAAGATAATAAAGGAAGGTTATAAATATCTATCAACACCTTATCGTTTGGGAGCAAAACCTTTTCAGACAAATGAATTTGATTGTAGTTCATTTATTCAATTTCTGTATGGTCAACTTCGCATTCTTCTTCCGCGCACATCTCGCGAGCAAAGTTTGCTAGGTGAAAAAATAGAAAAAAAACAACTCAAACGTGGCGATTTATTGTTTTTTACTAATCGTAAGCGTTACAGGAAGAAAGGGATTAATAGAGTAGCTCATATTGCCATCTTTCTGGGGGATAACAAAATGCTTCATTCTTGCAGGTATAAGGGAGTTACAGTTTCTGAATTTACTGAGATTATTAATGAAACTAAACAAAGACGCTGGATAGATTACTATCTTTTCGCGAAGAGATTACCGGATTATTATGAGTATATCATGGGGGATAACAATAATGAGGGATTAGCACGCTCCCAATCTTATAGGTAGCTTGGCATAAGCCAGAACCGCCCCCGGTCTGGCTTTTTGACCCCTTTTTTTTAAAAATGTATTTAGTAGAGGAACGGTATATATGCAGTCCGTTATATTTTTTAATTGTACGTTGCAGTGTATGATATTTGTATGCCATAATCTTTGAGTTAATTAGATCATGTCGTTGAAATGAAGGTTGGCTAAGACATATCCGGCAAATCGTAAACGGTTACAAGGCTGCAAGGGAGGCAGGTATGAAACCATTATTCAAGATCATGATTGTGGATGACGAAATGCTTGTCAGGCAGGGGATTAAACACCTGCTCAATTGGGAACAGGAAGGATACCAAATCGTCGGTGAGGCTTCTAACGGTCTGGAAGCACTGAATTTGATGGATGAGGTGAATCCCCACGTCATTCTTACAGATATCGTAATGCCTGTCATGGGCGGGGAGAAACTGGTCAAGATTGTTAAGGAGAAGCATCCTCACATCGAAGTCATCGTGCTCAGTAGTTTCAGTGAATACGATTACGTCCGGTCTACTTTCCAGAGCGGTGTAGCGGACTATATCCTGAAGCCAAAGCTGGAAGCTGATTATCTATTATCCATCCTAAATAAAACTACGGCCAAAATGGTCGCCATGAAGCCGATGGATGATCCAAGCGCGGGTCGTGAGGAAGGGCAGATCCTGCAAGCCATCGAGAAACTTATGACCGGGTATGAGCCTGCGCTGGATCCCGTGTTGCTGGATTCGATATTCCCTTATGGACAGTATTTGTTTTTTGGAGCGGATATGAAGCACATGAAAGATTCCGGTGACAAATGGAGTTTCGGAAACGAAATGGAACGAGGGCTTCAGCAGCTTGCTTTGTCCGAGATCGTGTATATACGGTTGAAGTTTATTAACGATACGGCACTTTTTCTGCTCAATGTGAATCCTGAGCGGTGGGACGAGCTTGTTATTGAACTCCGGCATCTGATCTCCAAACTGGTACAGGATATGAGTGAGACGCATTTTGTTATCAGCCAGTGCTTCGCCGATTTTAAAAGTCTCGGTGAGGTCTACCATGACAATTATCTGAAACTCATGCGATACGGCTTCTTCCTTAAGGACCGGACGCTGATTGAATACGAACATTTGCCGGGCCTTCCGGATTCGCATCTCGAATATGACATGGGCGAGCTCATGGAACTGTTGAAACGTAGGCAGTACCGGAAGGCCTTCACCGGCTTTTTGGAATACGCCGGCCTGCGCTCGATGGATTATCGCACCGATATTTTCGAATTCAAATCGTCGTTGGGGAATTTCATATTTAACGTGGCGACCACGCTTGGAAAAATGAAGGTTGAGACCGGAAGCCTGGAGAATGCCAAATACGATTATTTCCGAAAAATAGACGAAGCCAGGTATGCCAGCGAAGCTATCGCTGTTGTCGAAGCGTTCATCCGCGAAGCGGAACGTGCGATAGGCGAGACGAATACATCCGTTAATCCCAATATGGACCGGCTGCTTGAATATATTCAGGACCATTATGCCGACCCCATCACACTCACCGGAGTGGCCAGGCAGTTCCACTTCAATGCATCTTATCTGTCAAGTTATTTTGCTGTGTATAATGGAGAAGGTTTCAGTGAATACCTCAACAAAATCCGCTTGGAAAAAGCCATGGAGCTGCTTCTGACAACGGAACATACGATTTCCGAAATCAGCGCCAGCGTGGGATACTCGGATCAGAGCTACTTCACCAAGGTGTTCAAGAAGCAGACAGGCATCTCTCCGAGCCAGTTTCGGAGGCAAGACGCACGGGAGATACGGGAATCATGATCGGACAAGCCATAAACAAGCTGCGAAAACAGGGGTTATTCCTTAAGCTGTTTCTCGTGACCCTCATCAGCATCGTGACCGTATCACTTCTGACGCTGTCCATTACCATCAGCATGTCGGAAAAGTTATTTCTGCAGACATTCAGCATCACGAACGGCAAGTTGTTAAACCAGATGAAGTCAAACCTGGAGTCCTATAATAACGCCATAGCAACCGGTGCCACCATGATCGCCCAGAATGCGGCGATCCGCAGTTATTTATCGGGCGGAGAGACGGAGGCCGTGGCGCTTGCGATGAAAACGTACCAGATGACAGAGGGCATGAAGTCGGTCCAGTCTAACTTTAGTGCTTACGATGTTGGCATCATGATCGTTGGAGCGAATGGGAGAAGTTATTCCACAGATCCTTGGTATTGGTCTATCTCGGCCAAGGAACTGAAGGATCACCCGATTACAAAAGCGACTATGGCTCACCCTGCGCAAATCTTATACCAGCTTTATCGCAACGAGGGTCATAGCGCAGACGCAAAGGAGCCCATGCTCGTCGCTTCCAAAGCTCTCTTTGATCAGTCGACCGGGAGAATGTATGGCACGTTATACGTGGCCATTCGCGACCGGAATTTTAAACCCTTCTATGCCAATTTTACAAGCGAAGGCAATGACGTCGTGCTGTTGAACGAGGAAGGGGTTATTGTATCCAGCAACAGGACCGAGTTGATCGGGATGGCGGATAAGGGGCTGCTTCAAGAAGTCGTAACGGATCAGGGCGAGGGAGAGGACGATGCATCTGCCTATGTGATGGGGAACGAACGAATTGTGTTCTCGGAATACTTGCCGGAATTCGAGTTTTATTTGGTCAATATGATCGACAAGAAAGCCGTGACCGGACAGATGGTGAACGCTAAAGCAGTCACCTTGACAATCATGTCCATCGTTGCGATATCACTTGTCATTGTTTTTCTGATCACCCGGCGAATGACGCAGTCGCTCCGTGTGCTCGTCAAACAGATGTCGAATATTCCGACAAGCGGATTCGATCATCATGTAGATGTTGCCAATAGCAGTTATGAAGTTAAGGAATTAGGGAATGCGTATAATTATATGCTTGATGAGCTGCACGATTATGTGGATCGATTGATGGAAACCCAGAAGCAGCAGCGAAATGCGGAGCTGGCCGCGCTCCAAATGCAAATCAATCCACATTTTTTATACAATACGCTGGCTTCGATCAAATTTCTGGTGCAGCAGGGCAACAAGGAAAAAGCCGCGGGTACGATCAACGCGCTTATATCGCTCCTGCAAAATACAGTCAGCGATATTCATTCCACCATACCTGTGCGGCAGGAGCTGGAGACACTGAAGCATTATGTGTATATTAATCACGTGCGTTACGGTGAGAAAATCCGCGTTCATTACTTTGTGGAGCCGGATAGCCTGGATTATCATATGCCCAAACTCATTCTTAAGCCTTTTATTGAGAATGCATTCTTTCACGCATTCAACATCAAGGGAGAGGGAACAATTCTGATCATGATTGCGGTTCAGGAAGACCAGCTTGTATGTGAAGTTGTAGATGACGGGGACGGAATGAATCTGGAGCAGAACCCGGCGGAGGAAGAATCGTTGCCTGCACCGATGAGCAAACGCCAATTGTTCTCCGGCATTGGGATACGCAATGTGGATGACCGAATTAAGTTGATGTACGGCGAGAAATACGGGATCCACATTACAAGCAAACGCAGTGAAGGAACAAAAATCATCATTACGCTACCATTGACCAAAAGCTAAAGATATTACAAGAACCTAAAGATTGTACCAGAGCCGGTATGAAGGCGAAAAACAGGATCCAATAATAGCACCAAAGCTAACAAAGATAGTGCCAATGAAAACGAATACAAAATGATAAGATGGATGCGTAGCAGAGAAAACGCTTCCATCTTTTATTATTTTCAGACTTAAAAGGGGGTTACACATTGAAAAAATTAATGAGCTTACTGCTGGCCGGGGTTCTCCTCTTGTCGGCATGTTCCTCGGGCGGCGGTACGGAAGGCGGGTCGGGCAGTAACGGCAGCTCTAGCGGTGGAGGCAGTGCCGCTCCAAAAGAAATTACGGTATGGGCTTGGGACCCGGCATTTAACATTGCCGCCATGAATGTAGCTAAAGAAGCCTATGCCCAAGTGAATCCGGACGTCACGATTCATGTGGTAGAGAATGCGCAGGCCGATATCGTTCAAAAGCTGAACACCGGGTTGAACTCCGGTTCCACAAAAGGTTTGCCTAACATCGTGCTCATTGAGGATTACCGTGCGCAGAGCTTCTTGCAAGCGTATCCGGATTCCTTCTACGAATTGACGGACATCGTGAAAGTGGATGACTTTGCGGACTATAAGATTGGCCCGACCAGCGTAGATGGCAAGCAGTACGGCGTTCCGTTTGATTCCGGCGTGACGGGAATGTACGTGCGAACGGATTATCTCGAGCAAGCAGGCTACAGTCTGGATGACCTGCAGGACATCGACTGGAAGCAGTACATCGAGATTGGCAAAGCCGTCAAAGAGAAAACCGGCAAAAACATGATTACGCTCGATCCTAACGATTTGGGACTTATCCGCATGATGATCCAATCAGCGGGGGCGTGGTATACGGCAGAAGATGGCCAGACTCCGACGATTGCAGACAATGCTCCATTGAAGGAAGCCTTTGAATTGTACAAAGAAATGATGGATTCCGGCATCGTGAAGGTGAACTCGGACTGGAGCCAATTTGTCGGAGCATTCAACAGCGGTGAAGTGGCTACCGTGCCGACTGGTAACTGGATTACACCTTCGATCAAAGCCGAAGCTTCCCAATCCGGTAAATGGGCGGTAGCTCCGCTTCCTAAGCTTGCGGCAACAGAGGGGTCCGTCCATGCATCCAACCTTGGCGGCAGCTCCTGGTATGTCATGAATGTAGAGGGTAAAGAAGCAGCTGCGGATTTCCTCGCGAAGACATTTGCTTCCGATGCTGAGCTGTATCAGACGTTGAACACAAAAGTTGGGGTCATCGGCACCCTGAAAGCCGCCGCAAGCGGAGAAGCTTACGCGGCAGCGGATGAATATTTCCAAGGCCAAAAAGTCGTATCAGACTTTGCCGCTTGGACCGAACAAATTCCTAACGTTAACTACGGCATGAATACGTACGCCATCGAGGACATTATGGTCGTTGCCATGCAGGCGTATCTCGGCGGTAAAGTCGTGGAAACTGTTCTGAAAGATGCGCAGGCGCAGGCCGATACGCAAATTCGTTAAACACACTCAGGCAGTACACAAATGCCCTTGCTCCTTCTTCTCCTGAAAAGTGGACATCTGCTGAAGGAAGGGAGCGAGGGTTTTATTATTTCTATCCATAAGACATGGATCAACAGAAGGGTGTGGAGTGGTGTGAATACAGAAAAAGCCAGGCTAAGCCCGCAAATTCATAAGGGCCTGAACAGTCAAAGGCGGATACGTTTGACAGGCTGGTTCTTTGTTCTTGTGCCGGTTGTCATGATTAGTATTTTTTATTTCTATCCGATGGTTCAAGCGTTAATCCTATCCTTCAAATCAGGCAGGGGCAGCAATCTGCAGTTTGTCGGTATAGACAACTATATTCGTCTGTTCAGCGATACCACCTTCCTTACGGCCGTCAAGAACACATTTATTTACTTACTCATTCAGGTTCCGGTCATGCTGGTGCTGGCGCTCTTTATCGCTGTGCTGCTCAATGACGATAGACTGAAGTTTAAAGGTTTTTTCAGAACGGCTATTTTCCTGCCGACGGTAACCTCGCTTGTAGCGTACTCCGTCGTCTTTAAGTACATGTTCGGAGCCGACGGCATCGTCAATAAATTTCTGGTGAATCTTCATCTGATCCAGGAACCGATTCAATGGATTACCGACCCTTTCTGGGCGAAAGTTACGATTATCATCGCGATTACCTGGCGTTTTACAGGCTATAATATGATTTTCTATCTATCATCACTTCAAAATATCGATAAATCCGTGTATGAAGCTGCACGCATCGATGGTGCAAATGCCTTCACGCAGTTTTTCAAAATTACGATTCCGCTATTGAAGCCGATCATTTTGTTTACGTCCATAACATCGACCATTGGAACGCTCCAGTTGTTTGACGAGGTGGTTAACATCACCAAAGGCGGCCCCGGAAACGCAACCATGTCGATATCGCAATATATTTACAATCTTTCCTTCGAATACACGCCTGACTTTGGATACGCAGCTACCGTTTCCTACTCGATCGTACTCATGGTGGTCATATTGACGATGATCCAGAACAAAGTTGGAGGTGACAAGAGATCATGAAAACCAAACGCGTGTTTACTTACCTGTTTCTGATTATCGCTGCCCTGATCTCCATCTTTCCGTTTATCTGGATGGTTGTCAGTGCCACCAATCCGTCCGTGGACGTAACGAAAGGGACGCTGCTGCCGGGTTCGCACCTGGTCAAGAATATCAACAATCTGTTCAGTTCCGTGGACATGTGGCAAGCTCTCTGGAATTCCGCAAAAATCTCGGTGGTGACTACCGTGCTTTCACTGCTGGTTGCCTCAGCCGCTGGTTATGGCTTTGAGATGTACCGCAGCCGCGGCAAAGATATCGTATTTAATATCCTGCTAGCCTCGATGATGATTCCGTTCGCGGCGATTATGGTGCCCTTATTTCAGATGTTTGCCAAAGTATCAGGGGTTGTACCCTTTCTAGGCATTGATACGGCAGGGGCTGTCATTCTGCCGACATTCACGACGGCGTTCTTAATCTTCTTCTTCCGTCAAAGCACCAAAATGTTTCCCAAGGATATGATGGAAGCCGGTCGCATCGATGGTCTGTCGGAGCTGGGCCTATTCTTCCGCATCTATATGCCGACGATGAAATCGACCTATGCAGCCGCAGCGATTATTACTTTCTTGAACAGCTGGAACAACTATCTGTGGCCGCTGATCGTGCTGCAGTCGCCGGAGAATATGACCGTGCCGCTGCTGATATCGAACCTGGGATCAGGCTATGCTCCAGACTACGGTTTGATCATGTCCGCCATCGTCATTACGACGCTGCCGACGGCGCTTGTGTTCTTTATGATGCAGAAGCAATTTGTTGCTGGGATGACAGGTTCCGTGAAATAAAGTTGAAATATGGAGGAAAACAGATGAAACAGCAGGTTGAACGAGGAGTCGCGCCAAGTCTTGCATGGTTGTCCGACCCCGGTGTATTTGCGGTAGGCAGGATGCCCGCGCACTCCGATCATCAGTATTACGAATCGATGCTGGAAGCCGAACAGCTTGGAGAGATGCCTTGGCGCCGCAGTCTGAATGGGAGCTGGAAGTTTAGTTACGCCCGTAATGCCAAGGAACGCCAAGCGGATTTTTATAAAACGGAAGAATCCTGCAGAGGATGGGATGATATTGAGGTTCCCGGACATATCCAGCTTCAGGGTTATGGGCGGCCGCAGTACGTGAACACGATGTATCCATGGGACGGTCAGGAGTTTCTTAGACCCCCGATGATCTCTGAGGACCACAATCCCGTGGGCAGCTATGTGAAGTTTTTCAACGTTCCTGCCGGCTGGCAGCAGCGTCCGCTGTATATCTCTTTTCAGGGTGTTGAATCGGCTTTCTATGTATGGCTGAACGGGGAGTTTGTCGGTTACAGCGAAGACAGCTTTACGCCGAGCGATTTTGACCTCACGCCGTACTTGACGGAAGGCGAGAATAAGCTGGCTGTCGAGGTCTATCAACGCAGCACCGGAAGCTGGCTGGAGGATCAGGATTTTTGGCGCTTTTCCGGTATTTTTCGCGATGTGTATCTGTACACGGTACCTGACGTTCATGTGCAGGATCTGCATGTTCAAACCGATTTGGATGAAACGTATGAACGTGGAACGCTGAGGGTTACCATGCAGCTGAGGGGAAAGCCGGCTTCGAAAGTAGCCCTAGAGCTCAAGGATGCAGCAGGAAATCCAGTGGTCCGGGGGGAGACCCATGCTTCCGGGGAAACGGCGTCGATTGCGTTAGCTGCAGGTAAGGTCAAGCGGTGGAGCGCAGAAGAGCCTAATTTATATACATTGTACGTATCCGTCTATGACGCATCCGGAAACCTTGTGGAGGTCGTGCCGCAAAAGATAGGTTTTCGCAAATTCGAGATGATTGATAAGGTGATGCATTTAAACGGTAAGCGAATTGTGTTCAAAGGCGTCAACCGGCACGAATTCAATTCCCGCCGCGGACGCAGCATTACGAAAGAGGATATGCTGTGGGATATCAAGACATTAAAGCAGGCGAATATCAACGCCGTACGGACGTCGCATTATCCGAATCAGACGATGTGGTACGAGCTGTGTGATGAGTACGGCGTGTACGTCATCGACGAGATGAATCTGGAGACGCATGGTTCATGGCAGAAAATGGGAGCCGTTGAGCCGTCCTGGAACATACCGGGCAGCAGGCCGGAATGGCAGGATATCGTGTTGGACCGTGCCATTTCCATGATCGAGAGGGACAAGAATCACCCATCGATTTTGATCTGGTCTTGCGGCAATGAGTCTTACGCCGGAGAAGTCATTCGGAACGTTGCGAACTTGTTCCGGGAGAGGGACCCTAGCCGGCTGGTCCATTACGAAGGAGTGTTCCATAACCGGGAATATGACGATGCGAGCGATATGGAGAGCCGCATGTATGCAAAACCGGCGGATATTGAGCAGTATCTGCAAAACGATCCTTCCAAGCCCTATATTAGCTGCGAGTACATGCATGCCATGGGCAATTCCGTCGGCGGATTGCATAAATACACGGAGCTCGAGCAGAAATATCCGATGTATCAAGGCGGCTTCATCTGGGACTTCATGGATCAGGTCATCGTGAAACATGATCGTTACGGCAAGCCTTTTATGGCTTATGGAGGGGACTTTGATGATCGTTCAACCGATTACAACTTCTCCGGCAACGGCATCGTTTATGCGAATCGGACATGGTCCCCCAAAATGCAGGAAGTGAAGTTCCTGTATCAGAACGTCAAGCTGACCCCGGATCGTTATGGCGTCACGATCAGAAATGAGAACTTGTTCGCTTCGTTGGATGCTTATGATGTTATATATTGCCTGAATTATGAAGGCAGGAATATCTACAGCGGAGCGGTATGCCCCCAGGTTGGTCCCGGTGAAGAGCGATATGTAAAGCTGGAACTGCCTGAGGAAGGGCTTCCGATTGGTGAGTATGCGTTAGACGTTTCACTCGTGCTCAAGAAGGATTCGTTGTGGGCGAAAGCCGGTTATGAAATGGCTTTTGGACAGTTTGTTTTCCGAGAGGAGAACCCGTTGGCTGTTGATAAGTCTAGCACTACTCAAGTGAGGGAACGCCTGCAACCAGGTTCAGATGTTTCGCATGATACGGCTGCTAATGATTTTCGTGTAGTTGAAGGGGATGTAAACATCGGCGTTCATGGGCGTGATTTCTCCGTCATGTTCTCGAAGCAGGCAGGGACCCTCATATCCGTCAAGTATGCGGGACGGGAGATGATCTCTTCGCCACCGGTACCACTCTTCTGGAGAGCGATGACGGATAACGATAAAGGGGCTGGACTGCATTTTGATTCCGCGCTTTGGTATGCTGCAAGCCTGACCCGAAGAACGCTAAGCTGCGAGCTTACGGAGGACTCGGATCACGCGACCGTGACCTATATGTATAAACTGAGCGTGTCCGAGGAAGTAAGGGTGCGCGTATCTTATACGGTGTTCGCCGATGGCAGTATTCAATTAAAATCGGGGTACCAAGGTGCACCGGGATTGCCGAGGCTGCCGATCTTTGCTCTTACCTTCAAGGTGCCGGCGGACTACGACAACCTGGATTGGTATGCGAACGGGCCGGAAGAGAATTATATCGACCGTGCATTTGGAGCTAAATTGTGTCGCTTCCGGAATCGTGCGGCGGATAATGTTTCAGCATACTTGGTACCGCAGGAATCGGGCAATCGTACAGGCGTGCGGGAGGTATCCATAACCAGCGATCAAGGTCATGGCATCACGATGGAGGCATCATCGGCAGCACCGGTAGAAGCCAATATATCGCCGTATACCGCATTTGAGCTGGAGAACGCGACGCATCATTATGAGCTGCCGAACGTTCACCATACCGTTGTTACCATTGCCGGGCGGCAAATGGGGGTTGGGGGTGACGACAGCTGGGGGGCTCCGGTTCATGAGGAGTATCAAATCGATCCTTCGATGGACATGTCCTTTGAATTTACGATTCGCAGAGCTTAATGCGAGTTTCGATAACCGTTGCCACAATATTGCCGAAATCCTTATTTAAGGATTTCGGTTTTTTTGATTTCTCCACTTCATTTGTATTTTCCACCACTCTGAATCCTCCGTGCTTGAGGGATGTTTAAGGATTCATCAAATCTACTTGGAGAAAATCAAAATCTCTGAAAATGAGACATTTACGGAACCCTTGAGTATTTTTACAATGATGAGCAAGTACGAAATGGAGTCCATACTTGTTTCGTCCTGTAGGTTAATTGAGGGGAGGGGCAATCGTTTGTTCCAAACGCTAGGCTAAACCATATTCGAAAGGGGAAATTTGATGAAATTAAATATCGTGCCGTTCAAAACCCAGTTGATCATACTTACGATAACCCTATTAGGATTGTCTTCGCTGCAACCAGTGCCTGTAGAAGCTCAATCGTCAATCAACAAACAATTCGGGGACCCTGTTTCCGTGGGAGCTCCTATTCAGCAGATTGCCATTTTTGAAAGCGCTTATGGTCAAGAGGATGGTCGTGACGTCATGTATACCACGGTGAATGGAAAGCCGGCCATGTTAAACGTTATTGACCTCGTGGACAACAAATTGCTCCGGACGATCCCGCTTCCGGATGCCGACAGCTCCTGGGCTAAGACCATTGCTCCAGACGGAACGCTATATATAGCAGGTCAATCCAAAGTTTACCGATATTCGCCCCAGACCAAAGAACTTGATGATTTGGGACCCGCGATTCCAGGCGAAACCTCTATCTGGGGATTAGTCACGGATGAGCAAGGGAATGTATACGGCGGGACGTATCCCAACGCCAAGGTGTTTAAATTCGATCCCAAAACGAATTCGTTCACGAATTACGGAACCATGGTAGAAGGCCAAGGGTATGTTCGTTCTATTGCCTATGCGGATGGTATCGTTTATGCAGGTATCGGCACGGTAGGCCATATCGTCAAGTTCGACCCGGTTACCGGGGACAAGACAGAACTGCCGATTCGGGACGTACCGGGCGTAAGCAGTCTCCCGTTTGTGTATGGCCTGGATGCCAGGGGGGATTACCTTTTCGCTTACTTAAACGGCAATGGAACAACCGCATTGATTATATACGATATGGCGAGGGGCGTCTGGCTGGATGAGGTATACAGCGGATACGGCGGCCTTGATGTGTCGCCCGAACGCGAAGGAAAAGTGTATTTCGTCCAAAATCGGAAAGTTCAAGCTTTTGATATGACGACGCGGCAGGTCACGGATACGGGGATTGCTTATGGAACTGGTTTCCGCTCTACCGGCTGGGTCCGTTTTCCGGATGATCCGGAGCTTCCCGGCGAGACCTTAGTGACGATCCAATTCGGAGGGAAGGCGGCACTGTTCAACTTCGAGTCCGGCATTCATAAGACGCTGCCTGCGGTCGCCGAAGGGCAACCTACGCTTATTCAGGCTCTGGAGAAAGGACCGGGCGGCAAAATCTATACAAGCGGCATGACCTCCGCATTGGGAGGCGTGTTCGATCCCGTTACGCGCACCCATTCGACGTATCCGATGGGTCAAGCCGAAAGCATCGGCTCGCTTGGGAATGACGTATACTTTGGCATTTATCCCAAAGCGGAGATTCGCAAGCTGGATACAACGCTTCCCGTTCAAACGGATCCGAACAATCCGGACCTCAATCCGGAATCCTTATTCTACATGGAGGAAGACCAAGATCGTCCTTATGTCCAGACTACGGGCGGAGGCAAAATCTACTTTGGGACCATACCGTATTACGGAGAATTGGGCGGAGCGCTCGTTGCGTACGACCCGGCCTCCGAAACGTTTGATGTTCATCGCCATGTCGTTCGGAACCAGAGCATCGTGGGATTGGCTTATCGGGACGGCAAGATTTACGGCTCGACCAGCATAAGAGGCGGTCTGGGCATCGATCCAACCGAGTCGGAAGCAAAAATGTTTGTGTGGGATGCCGTTAGCGGCGAAAAGCTTAGCGAATTCACGCCTGATATTCCGGGCGCCGTTAAATCCCCGATCATGATCAGCGGGCTGACCTTCGATCAAGACGGACTCCTCTGGGCAGCAGCAGACGGCATTCTGTTTGCGGTGGACCCTGCCACGCAGGAGGTCGTTAAAAGCAAGGTCATTTATCCGGGTGTCACGGACTACGGGATGTGGAGGCCGATCCACCTCAGATGGGGGAACGATGGCCTGCTCTATACCGACCTCTACGGTCAGTTGACAATCTTGAATCCCGACACGATGGAGCATAAAGAACTGGGAATCAAATCGGCACTCTTTACCTTGGGGGATGACGGAAACATCTATTATGCGCAAGAAACACGGATGTACATGATTCCCGTATCCGATGCGGAAGAAGAGGATACCCAGGCCCCAACGACAGAACCTGCGACCAATCCGGAGAAGCCTGATGGAAAGGATGGATGGTTCGTTAGCCCTGTAACGGTTACGCTGTCGGCCTATGATGAAGGAGCCGGGATTGAATCCACTTTATACTCCTGGGATGAAGGAGCAAGCTGGACCAGCTACGATGGTTCGCCATTGCATGTGCAGGAGGATGGACGTCACGTGCTTACTTATCGATCCATTGACAAAGCTGGCAACGAGGAGGCACCGCGTAAGCTCCAGTTGCATGTGGACCGCGAGGGACCCGTAATCCGCTGGAAATCGGACATACCCGAAGAAATCAGCACTGCAGATGATTTGAAGCTGGATTTCGAACTTCAGGACGAATGGTCGGGTATGGATACGGACGGAACCGTCATCACGCTGGACGGAGAGCGGGTAGACCATCCATCAGCCCTCCCGTTATTCAGACTCCCTCTGGGCGAGCACACGCTTACGATACGGGCAGCCGATTTGGCAGGCAATGAATCCGTTCAAGAGATGAATTTCCACATCGTCACTAGTTTCGAGAGTCTGGAAAAGCTTGTGTATCGATTCGCTGAACAGGGATGGATCGATAATCCTGGTATTGCGAACAGCCTTGCTGCGAAGGCCACAAAAGGGAATATCACAGCATTTATCAATCAAGTCCACGCCCAAACGGGGAAGCATATTTCATCTGAAGCAGCAGCCTATTTGATTCGGGATGCATCGGCACTTCAGTAACATCGATCAAGTTAGGGTTATACGGTTGAAATACCTTCTATTGAAAAGGTAGGTGCGGAAATTTGAAGCGTATAAAAGTGAAGATGGGCTTAATGGTTATGCTTTCCTGTGCTTGTATGACAACCAACCTCCCGGCAAAACCCATGAATGCACAAGCATGGCAGGACGCCGGTCTCACGAACCCCGCAGGTCTCTCGAATCCCATACGGTTGGAGGATAAAGTGTATGGACAGCCGGAACGATTGGCCCAACCCATTCGGGGAATCAGCATCTATGACGGGGCCGTCGGGGAACAGGATGGCAGAAAGGTTATGTTTACAACGGTAAAAGGCTCTCCTGCCCAGTTCAATGTCGTAGACATGGCCACGAATAAGGTAATCCATACATCGATCTTGCAGGGCGGGGGCGGAGATGCCTGGCACCATGAAGTCACACCGGACGGAAAGCATGTGTATGTGACATCACACAGAACGCTCTGGCTGTATTCAACCGAGACCAAAGAGATAAACCTTGTACACGACTTCGTTGACGAAGGTCCGTGGTCACTTGTTACCGATAGCAAAGGTAATGCCTATATCGGTACTTATCCCGGCGGTAAGGTATTTAAATACGATCTCGGTCTGGGGACCGTTACGGAAGATTACGGGAGAATGCTAGGAAACCAGCCGCAAGAATACGTAAGATCAATCGCACTGGATGAAGAAGGAGGACATATTTATGCCGGTACGGCGCACGGTCAAATCATCAAACTGGATTTAGCGACCGGAAGCAAAACGAATATAGCGCAGCCGTTGATGGATCAACAGGAAACCGGCTTTGTGTACGATATGAATCTGGTTGACAACCGCTATATATTCGCCCGATATTCCGAATCCAAAAATATGTATGTCTATGATCTCGAGTCTTCCAGCTGGCTGAACGTTGAGTTATCCAATGTGACCGGTTTGCATGTTACGGACTCTTATGAAAGCAAAGTCTACTTCATTGCGGACAACACGTTAAAATATTACAACGTGGCAACGGGTGAGATCGGCTCCACCGGCATGGCCTATGGCAGCGGGCTTAGAGGTGCCGATTGGGTCGAAATCGATCAGCATGAGAATCCGGATCTGATCGGCATGAATCTGGTTACCATGCAATTTGGCGGGGGAATCGTTTATTTCAATGTTACGCAGAACAAGATGACGGCTACGCGTCCGGTCGTTGAAGGGACGCCGCTGAATATTCACGTCATTGAAAAAGGCTCGGATAACCAGTTGTTTATGAGCACATTGGGTGCAGGTACAGGGGCTGTCTATGATCCGGACCAGAACCAGGTGACTTCGATTTCCCTGGGTCAGGCCGACAGCATGGTGTATCATGACAATGCCATGTATATGGGAGTGTATCCCAAAGCCTATGTTCATAAATATGACCAAACTAGAGCGCCGGGTAACGGCAATCCCTCCCAATTCCTGCAGGTGGACCCTGAGGCCCATCAGGATCGTTTAATCGAAGCGACATCCGGCGGCGGACGTATCTATTTCGGGAGTGTATCCGCATATGGGGTTAATGGAGGAGCCGTAACGATCATTGATCCAAGCGCATATGCCGAGAACAAGACAGGCGTGAAGGTCATACGAAACGTTGTTCAAGATCAAAGTGTGGTAGGTATTGCTTATAATGACGGTATAATCTTCGGTTCAACGAATATTAACAACGGCCTCGGAAGCAACCCGACGGCAGAGGAAGCCAAAATGTTTACCATGAATGCCTTGACTGGAGAGAAATTAGCGGAATGGTCACCACAGATCGAAGGCATAGATAAACCTGAATTTATCGGCCGACTGACAGTAGGACCCCATGATGGGCTGATTTGGGGAGCCGTTAACGGTACCATTTTCGCGATGGACCCGGATCATAAGGAAATTGTGAAGAGCAAGCAGGTTCACACGGGATCGTTCAATTACGGTGCATGGTCTTCCGTTCCGCTGAAATGGGATGCCGACGGTATACTGTACGCGCTCTTCGGCTCCAAGCTCATTGCGATTGATCCGGTTACCCTGGAGTATCGAGAGGTAACAAGTGCTTATAGCTTTACGATAGGCGATGACGGATATCTGTATTATTCGGACGGCACGGACCGCACCTACTTGTCCCGAATCCATATTGGAACGAAAGTAACGATCCCCGAAGACGTGGATGGAAACGGAACCGTAGATCATCATGATATCAGGCTGGTGGCAAGGCATATAGGCAAAGAACCGGTAGGCGATTTGCAGAAGCTGGACGTGAACCAGGATGGAAAAATAAATGCAGAAGATGTTAGAAGAGTTACAGCAAAAATGAATGAGGACCGAAAACAAAAGTAACCGATCAAAATTTTTTCGTAATACTACGATCCCCAATATCATCCCTAGTGTTAATACAGTTTAAACTTAAAGCAGCCGCTCCTGGCACAAGGGGCGGCTGCTTTAGTCATATCCCCCATAATGGCCCTGTCGGAGAAAAGCATATATCCCCATACGAAGTAGCGTAACCCGCGGCTTTATTATGTTAACAATCGTAGAGGACGAGAATCACTGCCCAGATGGATGAATTGACACAAGAGGGTATAGTGTATATATTATATATATACGGTATGCACTTAATTAACAGCAGTGAGGTGAACGGCATAAAAATCATATTATCCAACGCATCGAACGATCCGATTTACATACAGATTATGAACCAGATTAGACAGAGTATCCTGAGTGGAGAATTGCGCGCAGGCGACAGTCTCCCTTCTATAAGGCAGCTTGCTAAGGATTTGCAGGTTAGTGTTATTACGACTAAGCGTGCCTATGAAGAATTGGAGAACGAAAAGCTAATCGACTCGGTCGTAGGCAAGGGTTGCTTCGTATCAGGGGCAAATAAAGATTTTATCAGGGAGCAGCGCATGAAGCGATTAGAAGAGAAAATGATCCATATCATTCGAGAAAGCAAGGAATTAAACATGAGTCAACAAGATGTAATCGATCATCTGACTTTACTGTTCGAGGAGGAACAAACACCATGAATGCAATCGAATTACGAAATTTAACGAAAACATACCCTCTTTTCAAAGTCGATCATGTATCTCTGGATGTGAAACAAGGCTACATTACCGGACTCATTGGTCCGAATGGTGTTGGTAAAAGCACCTTAATCAAGATGATGCTCGGCATGGTACGTCCCGATTCCGGCAGTGTAAAAATACTCGGTCTGGATATGCCTCAACATGAAGTCGACATTAAACAGCGCATCGGCATCGTCTCGGATGATTGCTTCTATTATGAGCATCTTACGATTCATGATACGAAGAGAATGATCGCACCTTTTTACAGCCATTGGAATGAAAAGAAATTTAACCGCTACCTCGAACAATTCGAATTGTCCCCTAAGAAGAAGGTTGAAGATTTATCTAAGGGAATGAAGATTAAACTCGCCCTTGCCGTTGCCTTATCCCATGAGGCTGAGCTCCTGGTCATGGATGAGCCGACTTCGGGACTTGATCCTGTGTTCAGGAGGGAAATGCTCAATCTGCTTGCAGATATGATGCAGGACGAAAAAAACACGATTATCTTCTCGACGCATATTACGACGGATTTGGACCGTATTGCCGACTACATTACTTTCGTCAATGACGGAAAACTTGTATTCAATGAAGCGAAAGATGATGTGCTTGAGAGATACGCGATCGTGAAGGGCGATATGCAACTGATTGATTCCGATATTCGAAAGGAATTTATCGGGATTCGTGAGACGACGCTTGGTTTTGAGGGCTTGGTAGATAATCGACGCAAGGCCGCGCAGCTGTTTAGCCATAATGCTATTTTAGAAAAACCAACCTTAGAAGACATCATGTATTTCACTGCCAAGGGAGGAAGAGTTCATGCTTAATTTGCTTCGTAAAGATTTCATCGCTTTAAAAAGCTCACTGTGGACGATTCTTCTCTATCTCGCTGTATTCAGCATCGCTTTTATACCAAAAAGTGAAATGTCTATCTATTTTGTAGGAATCTATACGGCTTTCGGCTCCATTATTCTAGCTACGATGATCGATATCAAAAACCATAACCATAAATTTCTGGTCACGCTGCCGATTAGCCGCAAGCATATTGTGCTGGCCAAATACATAACAGCCATCGTGTATACACTGTTTGGAGTCATTGCTTCTTACGGGATTCACCGGATCATTGATCTTTCATTCCCCCAGCTTGACAAGCCAGACTATACAGTGATGTCCTTATTGGTTTCCGTAGGAATGCTGCTTGTTCTCATCTCTATCTATATGCCTCTTTTTTACGCACTTAGCAAAAAAGGAGCCGGAATTATCAATGCCGTATTCATGATCTCCTTAATTGTCCTGGCACAACCTGCAGCGGTGCTGATGAATATGGTGAGCGAGAAAGGCCTCATTAACGATCAAACATTACTTCTGATTCTAATCGGTATCGTCGTTGTATTCATTGCTTCCTATTTCTTAACGATAAGCCTATTTAAGAGGAAAGACTTATAAGAGTCCCCGCGGGTGCATGATGAAGTAATAAATGATAAAAAAGGAGAGCGCATCCATTGAAAGATACACAACATAAAGCTGCTTCTTCCCGGATAAAAAGCTGGATGTATTTCTTAGGGGGACTTATTGTATTACAAATACTGTTTATCGCGTTTGATAATGCCTCGTGGACCCCATTCAAAGTGAAAGAAGGGTCATTATTTGCCGATTATTCTGAATCAAAGTTATTTACGGAATGGTTCATACCTTATAAAACCCAAGAACATAACTTGTTCACTGCCATTATTGCCGTTACATTACTCCCGGCAGCTTTAATAGGTGCAGTAAAAGACCTTGTTTCTAGAAAATGAATCCACAACATCATAGAACATGATATCGTCCTTTGGGTATCACATGGGGTGAGCCGGACACGGGGTCCTCGATTACCGAGCAATCAAGCCCGAATATGTCTTTGATCATGGTGCTCGTAATGACTTGCGAGGGCGCCCCCTCAGCCACAAGCAATCCGTTATGAAGCGCAAAGATATGATCCGCATAACGAGCGGACAGGTTGATATCGTGGAGAACCATGACAATCGTCGTTCCATATTTTCGGTTTAAGTCTGTGAGCAAGTCAAGAATTTCGATCTGATAAGTAATATCCAGAAAGGTTGTAGGTTCATCGAGCAATAAAATGTCGGTTTGCTGTGCCAGTGCCATAGCGATCCAGACGCGCTGTCTTTGACCGCCTGACAGTTCGTCTATGTTATGATTGGCCAGCTCCGTGATATTCATAATTTCCATCGCTTCGGAAACGGCTTCCTCATCCTTTTTGCTCCATCCGCTAAACCATGACTGGTGCGGAAACCTTCCGCGTCCCACCAAGTCCGCGACGGAGATCCCCTCAGGAACAATGGGAGACTGCGGCAGCAGACCCAATACACGAGCCAGCTCTTTCGGCGGTATATGGCCGATAGGCTTTCCGTCCAGCGTAACTTGACCAGATGTAGGCTTGATCAGCCTTGCCATTGTCTTCAGAAGCGTAGATTTTCCACATCCGTTGGCTCCAATAATAACGCTGATCTTATGACTCGGAATGACAAGACTAATGTCGTGAATGATGGTTTTATTATCGTATCCCGCTACCGTATGCTCAGCTTTAAAAATATGCGTAGGTTTCATTATAAATTTCCCTTTCGATTCATTCGGATCAGCAAGAAAATCAAATAAGGCGCTCCGAGGATTCCGGTTATGATGCCCACAGGAAATCGGACCTCAAAAGCAAACTGTCCGACCAGGTCGGCAGCCATAACCAGATTTACGCCAACAAGCCCCGCCGGGATGGCGTTCGAAAACCCGACGCCAACCAATCGCTTGGCGATCGGTCCTGAGAGAAAAGCGACAAAAGCGATGGGGCCTGTCGTAGCGGTAGCGATCGCGATCATGCAGACGGAGCTTAAGATAAGCACCATTCGGGTCAGGTCCGTATTCACGCCGAGAGAAGCGGCGGATTGTTCTCCCAGTTCCAGTACACTTAGATGTTTTCCCAGCATGACAATGATAGGCGTACCAATCAGAACCGATATCACCAGAGCCGGAAGCTCATGCATTTGGGAGCCATTAAGGCTGCCGCTTAGCCATCTGAATGCTGTCGGAATGTCTTGCTCCGCGCCGACCAAGAGAAGATAGGAGATAACTGCGTTCAGCATGGCCTGCATGCCGATACCGACCAAAATTAATCGCCCGACGGAAAATGGCTTTGCCCGAGACAACAGATAAATGATGGTTACTGTAGCCAGACCTGCGACCACCGAAGCGATGGAAACAACAGCATTGCTTGTATGAAGAATGATAATGCAAAAAACAGCCGCTGCGCTCGAACCGGACGTAATTCCGATGACATTCGGGTTCGCAAGAGGATTGCGCAGCATGGTCTGGAAGGTGTTGCCGGCCAGGCCAAAAGCAAATCCCGCAAAAAGACCGGCCAGCATTCTCGGCAAGCGTATCGTATTCAAAGCAAAAGATACCCCTTTGATGTTCTCACCCGAAAGCGCCCGGACGACATCCTGAATGGGATAAATGGTACTGCCAAGTAAAAGCATGGCGCAGCAGAGCGCGCAGGCAAGCAACGCAAGGAAGGTGGTAACAAGGATCCATCGACGGCGTCTTTGACGCCTGCCTGCCATAATAAACGCAACAGTTTTATTTTTCATAATGAACGCACTTTCGCTTTCATAGCTAATATGATCAGGATCGGTGCCCCGATAAAGGCTGTGACGACGCCGACTTCAAGTTCTCCGGGGCTGCCGACCAGCCTGCCGATGACATCGGATATCGTTAATATGACAGCTCCCGAAATGGCAGACATCGGTATAATATAACGCAAGTCGGAGCCAAGAAGAAGACGGATGACATGCGTTGACAAAAGTCCGATAAAACCGATGGGCCCTGCCAGCGCCGTAGTTGCTCCGCATAAAAGAACCCCGGCAAAAGCCGCGACAAGCCGTAGTACTCCTGTACGAACGCCCAGTCCGGTCGCGACCTCGTCTCCAAGCGCCAACGCATTCAATGCCGAGGCCGAAATAATGCCTAACAGCATGCCGACCACCAGAAACGGTGCGAACGTAGCCATATCGCTCCAGTTCGCTGAACCCACGCTGCCCACTTGCCAGAATCTGAATTGATCCATGACGTAGGAGCGTGGAATCATGATGGCGCTAACCAACGAAGAGAGGGCAGCACTTGTGGCGGCTCCAGCCAAAACAAGCTTAAGGGGCGTAGCACCGCCACGCCCCATGGAACCGATTCCGAATACAAACACTGCGGTAATGGTCGCTCCGGCTAAGGCTAGCCAGATATATTGATTAGCGGTGCTAATATTCAAGAACGCAATTCCGCAAACCACAAACAATGCTGCGCCGGTGTTGACGCCCAGAATGCTCGGGTCTGCAATCGGGTTGCGGGTGACGGCTTGCATAAGCGCCCCGGAAACGCCAAGTGCTGCACCGCAAAACAAACTGAAAATCGTTCGAGGAATCCTTTTTCGAACCACGTTTGCTCCGTAGGAATCGATGTCCGGGTGAAATAATCCGTCCATCAATTCATGAAATCGGATGGGCCGGGAGCCTAAGGTGAAAGATGCGAGCACGCTAATACCGAGCAAAACCAAACATATCACCAGAACCGTGCTGAAATTCCTCGGAATGCGGGAGTTTAGGGTTTTGTTTTCTGAAATGGATGAACTATTCATTTAATTTTGCTAATAGCTCCTCCAAGTAAATCCAGGTACTCATCGATGGTATATGAGATGGCAAGAGGGTTCGGATTTCCGGCTGCCGCCAGCGGCGTGCCGTTGCCAATAAATACGACGGAGCCTCTTTGAATAGCCGGAATCTTGCCAAGCAGGGAGTCTGCTTTCACAGATTCATATAAACTCTCATCGCCATACCCGACCAAAATATCCGCATCGTTAAGGACATCAGCGTTCTCCGCGCTTATATTCAGCGAGTAGCTGGTAGTGTCGGTAATCTGATTCGTAACACCTTCAGGATATTCCATCCCGAGCTCCATCAGAAAAGAACCGCGAGGATCAGCAGGGGTATAGATGTGCAATTTGGACATGTCTTTAGCTGAGAAATTGACCCAAACCACTTTCTTGCCACGCATCTCAGGATGCTCGCTTGCTTTTTCCTTGACCAGGTTCTCCGTATCCTTAATGAGCTGTTCGCCTTCCGCTTTCATGCCCATGCCGGTTGCATTTAACATGACTTGTTCCCGCCAAGTGGTGAGCCAAGGAGTCGTCGGGTACGCTACAACCGGAGCGATCTTGGTTAGAATATCGTAATCTTCCTGCGTGATTCCGGAGTAGGCTGCCAGAATGACATCCGGGTCGGCATCGGAAATCGCCTCGAAGTCAAGGCCGTCCGTATCCTGAAAAACATTAGGCTCACTTACGCCAAGTTCCTTGAGCTTCTCAGCCGTCCAAGGCAATAATCCGCTGTCGTCCTGAACGCCGTAATTCGCCGCAGAAAAGCCTACTGGAACAACCCCAAGAGCAAGAGCCACATCATGATTGGCCCATTGAATCGTAGCTACACGTTCAGGCTTGCTTTTAATGACGGTTTCGCCAAAAGCGTGCTTGATTACGATCGGATATGAAGCATCGGTTTCTTGGGAAGCAGGTGTTTCCGTTTTAGGCGTTTCTGTGCTGGTCGAAGCCTTTTCAGTCGCAGCCGGTTCAGACGTCGAGCTTGATTGCTGGGTTGAACAGCCGACTAGCAAAACCAACATCACTGCCGAAATAAATAATGCTCTTAATGAAATTTCCCGTTTTTTAACCATGGGTTTATCCTTCCTTCTAATAAAATATTTTTTGGGGAATTTCTTGAATGTTGGAACTGCCTCAAGGAAATGAACTTATTTGAGCTTGGGGGATTGGCAGCAGGCAAAGAGGTTTATGTATTGTGCTTGGGTAACAAACAATTGGTACAAAACAGTACATGAAAATGATAATCATTATCATATATTGGCGTTGGTGGCTTGTCAATGAAAAATTCTCAATCATACGTTGTAGTATTTAATCCCTGACCCATCCAAAATGATCTGCGGTATACGCTGAAACGAACTGTTAATTTTAGAAATGGTATGTTATATTTTGGATAATTTAAGGGGAGATCTTCGGCATTCCATCGAAGGACAGAATGTATTTCCCTGATATGTAAGACGGAGGTGACCAAAATGGAACGGAATGATGATCCAAAAAATTCAGCTCTTGCTTCTGAAGAAGATCATAGCGAAGAAAAGGAACGACGCCCTATGTCGACCAGCAGCGGGCTTCTGGAATCGGCCATTGACAAATTTGCCAGAGAAGGCGGCTTTGACGATTCGCCGTTGAAGGGAAAGCCGATTAAGATCGAAGACGGGGATGTTCTAACCGGGATTATGAAGAACGCGAATTACCAGCCAGCATGGGTCGAGCTGAGAAAAGAAATCGCTGCCGACATCAAGCGGCTTTTGGAGCGTCCGGAGTCGACTGTGATTCCAGAGACAGAGTTAGAGGCCATTAATCAAAAGATTATAAAGTACAACCGAATGGTTCCGAATCCACAGCTGCAAAAAGGCCTCCTGTCCGAAGTCAATTTGCACGCAGCCTACGATAAATGGGAGTAGCTAATTACCTCAAATGTGCTCCCCGTGACAATTTAAGAGATTACTCGAAAAAAACGGCGAAGAGACTCTAAGCTATCAGCTTCAGGGTCTCTTTGGGATATTGTTTCTTCAGTTATTTTTATCCGGGCCTTGAAAGTATGCCGTACCCCTGCATCAGTGTCGCTGATGTTAGGGGTGTTTTGTTTGTCTGTTTGGCGGTATTGACAAATTAAATTAACTCAAGTAAATTTATTTACATGAGTTAATTTAATGGAGGAGGCAATCACGATGGATCCGGATATCTCATTAAGGGAGTTAAAGAAAGCCAAGAACAAAATCGCATTGTATGAAGCGGGAATATCCCTGATGAGGGACCGGATGTTCAGCCAGGTCATGGTGGAGGACATCTGCAAGCGCGCAGAAATATCCAAGGTTACTTTTTTTAAATTCTATCAACGCAAAGAGGATCTGCTGATTTATTTTATGCGGGTATGGCTGACCCAGCGAATTATCGAGATCGACGCAGAAGGGAAGAAAGGGTTTCAGGCTTTTCGGCATCTGTTGTCCCAAGTAGCTCAGGAGCATCACGTAAGACCGGGCATGATGCCGAGCCTGATCTCCTTTCTTGCGGAGCAGAACATGCAGCCCTGCATGCCGGAGCTTAGCCCTGCGGAAGTATCGCTGCTTTTTCCCCGTCACGAGGAAGCGGGAAGCCAATCGCCTAACATGTATGCGTTGTTCCAGCAGTTCATGAAGGAAGAAGAGCAAGTCGGAAGACTGAACAAAGCGCTTACCTTGGAGCAAGCCGTGCAGATCTGTTTCACCATTTTTTATGGCGCGTTTCTGACGGCTCAATTGTACAATTCAACGGATATTGGCCGCTTTTATGAAACGCATCTGGGTCTGCTTGAAGTAAAGGAAGGGGTGTGAGCAAGCATGGGTAAAGTGATTCCAGGTCGATATACCGCACACATGGACGGTTCCTTCGTTGTATTCGTGATCGGGTTTCGGATTAACAAATGGTGGGCGGTGCATAAGTGGCTGCCTGTCATGAGTGCCATGTCCCCGATGCTTCAGGAGCTGTACCGGAACAAGGAGGAGCTCGGGTTCATGGACGGTACCTATCATTTTTCAGGGCGGGGACTTACACTCATTCAATATTGGAGGAGCTTTGAACATCTGGAGCATTATGCCCGTCACGGAGCCAATCACCTGAAGGCATGGCGGGATTTCAACCGCAAAGTTGGAACGGGAGGGGACGTAGGGATTTTCCACGAAACCTATCTTGTCCAGGAAGGGCAGCATGAATGCCTGTACAACAACATGCCGAGGTTCGGTTTGGCCAAAGCCGGAGCCCACGTCCCCGCGACGGGGCGCAGGGAAACGGCAAGCCGGCGGCTTGGCCGCGAGGGAGAACCCGCTGTGCCCACACCTCCAAATCCGTAGTCCAGAATAACAATGGCTGCTGCCAGCACTCATCTCATTTCCCGCCAAGCATCCAGCTGCTTCTGCACTTCCTGCCGTACGTCGTCTATGCCTGCCTGCTTCAGCTCCTCGTTAAACTTGGGGAGGATTGTATCCACATCGACGGAGCCTGTCATGAGGCTCGGATAATATTTATGCCAGACCATCTCGATGTTATCGGTTTGGGCGGTCATCTTGGATAGATCGGGCGTAAAGCCGAGCACGGTGGACTTGACGACGCCAGCGTTGTACTTGCGGAATTGATCCCACTTGTCGAGGGGATCCGGGTTATCGCCGCCCATGGTTTTCAGGATAAACCAATTCCCCTGCGTGTATTGTACACCTGAATAGCGGCTTGCAGGCGCATCCGGGAGCGGGTTGCCATGGCTGTCCTTGTCCGTATTTGGAACGACTTGCCCCTGTTCATCCAGCGTGTAGTGCACGCCTTCAATTCCATAGTTGAATAAGTTTCGTATTTCGGGGTCCGTATTGAGTAAATTCAAAAATTTAATACACTCTACGGGATGTTTGGTGTTGGCATTCACGGCCATGATGCCTCCCCGAACGGATTCCGTCGTGACGGTGCTTGGGGTTACGGGATGGGCTACAATCTTGTAGCCGCGATCCTTACTCCAAGTCGTCTCCGAGAGCGGACCGCCGCCTGAAGACTTCCAGAACACTTTGGCCCCGCGTTTAAGTCCTCCGGGCTCTCGCAGCGCGGCATCCTCATTAATGAAGCCCTCCTTGTAGTAACGCCGCAGCGTATCCAGCACCTGCCGCGCTTCCCTGGTTTCGAAGATATTCACCACCTGAGCGCCCGGGTCCAGTGATTTGATCATCAAGGGCAATTTATGGTTCATAATATATTCGTATCCATGGAGTGTGAAGAAATTGTGGGAATCCCGATCCAATTCCATGGGGATGTAGGCCGGCTCTTCCCGATGAATCATCCGAAGCAGCGGCTCAAGCGATTCCAGCGTATTGTATTTGGTAATGTCGATATTATATTTATTCACGATGGAAGCGGGGTACATCCAGTGATCAAGCACGGCCAACTCTTTATTGGTCGGCACACCGTAAATGCTGCCATCGTTCATCCGTACCCCCTGCCAAAACGTTGGGTCAATGGCATCGTACATTTCCTTGCCCAGGCCGGCAAGGTAGTCATCCAGCTTCAGCCAGGCGCCGCGCATAGCGGTAGTTGCATACTCAGGTGCAAAGGCAATATCAAACGGGCTGCCGGCGGATATGAGTGTGTTCAGCCGATCCTCATACTCCTGCCAGCTTACCTTGACATAGGTGATCGTCACACCGATTTTACGAGCCATGATTTCATTGATTTTATCATTGACGAGCTGCAGATCCTTGTCGGGCTCTCCGATCGTATAATAAATCAGATTTACCGTGTCCCCATCATAGGTTTCGCTGTTGTATCCGGGCTGCCGGAAGCAGCCGGTTGTATAGGATGTCAGCAGCATTATGAGACTGATGATCATGAAGATGCGTTTGGGCCTTGGATGCTTTAACATCATCGATATCCTCCTTTTTTCGCCGCGTTCGCTGTTACCCTTTTCCCCGCAGTTCGGAAGGAGATTTTCGGAAAAAGCTGTGAAAATGCGTATAGAAATAGTTGAGATTGTTGTAGCCGACGGAAAAGGCGATGTAGGAAATCTTCTCATCTGTTGATTGAATTCGTTCTTGTGCAAGAAGCATTCGGTAAGCCATGAGGTATTCGGAAAACTTCATGTTGGTTTCCTTAAGAAACAATTGTCCAAGGTAGGTGCTGTTCATCTGGAAACGCTCCGCTACGGATTTCAACGTGATATTCTGAGCATACTCTGTTCTGATCATCAGCAGGATGCGGTTGACCAGCTTGGATAAGCTGTCGTAGCTTACACCAAGCACCGGATCCTGGTTCAAGCTTTCGCCGTTCCTGTTACCTATCGAACCGCCCAGATCCTCGACGATGATCTTCTCAATCACTTGCTGCAGCTTGGTGCGTTCCACGGGCTTGAGCAGATAGTCTTTGACGCCACACCGAATGGCTTCCTGGGCATATGTAAATTCACTATAGCCGCTCATAATGATATATTTCGTAGGAATTTGAAATTCGTTCAGCCTGCGGATTGCTTCATATCCAAGCTCCTTGCCAATGCAAACATCGAATATGGCGACATCCGGCAGCAGGTCGACCACCTTGGACATGGCTTCCTCCGTGGATTCGCAGGTTTCGATCCGGCCAAATCCGTATTGCTTCCAATCCAGGATTCGCTTCATTCCCTCCAAAATCTGAGGTTCGTCATCCACAATCATCAGTTTGTACATGTTCAATCACCTCTTTTGAAATCCGCACGGATATGCTGACTCCAGCTTCCTCATTATTCGCAATCTCGATCGAAAAGCCGCTCCCGTAGAAAAAGTGAAGGCGCGTATATACGTTGCGCAGCCCGATACTATGGGAAGAAGGTTCATCAAGATTAGACATTGTGCTTCGGACGTTACGTAAACGCTCCGGAGAAATACCGCGCCCATTGTCCACAAATTCCAGTACGTAACCATCTTCGGCTTCATAGCCGTTAACGACATACAAATTAAACTCATGATTCGCGTTAAAGCCATGGATGAAAAAATTCTCAGCCAAAGGCTGCATCCAAAATTTCACGGTAGGGATGTGCAGCAGCGCCGGCTCTACATTCACTTGATAATAAAAACGCTCGGGATACTTAAACTCCATAATCTCCAAGTACTTCTGCAGCAATTCCAGTTCGCTCGCAATCGAAATGATATTTTCCTTTTTGACGATTTCACGATAGAGCGTCCCCAGCGTTGCAATGGCATCAGCGGTGTCCCTGTCCTGATTGACAAGAGCAGTGGAGCGGATCACCTCCAATGTATTGTATAAAAAATGAGGATTGATTTGATGTTGAAGCGCTTTCATTTCAGTTTCCTGCTGTTTGATCTTTAACAGATATTCATTGCGGATATGCTTATCCAGCTGCTGAATCATATCGTCCAATTCCCGGGCGATCATGCCGTATTCATTTCGACGGTAACGGGCAGGGCGGTTAGGCGTGAAGTTGGCCATCTTCACACGTCCAATCGATTGAATGATGCGGCGCAGGAAGAGGGCATCATCCCGCATATTGTATGCAATGAGCAGAAGCACGCTGACCATGGCCGTCAATATGATCATAAAGATGGTGATCAGCATCCCGGCATGCTGACGGATGAGCATGGATAAATCGATGATGCTGACGAATTTGAAATTAAACTTGGTGGATGGAAAGGAGACAAAAAAGATATGCTTCAAAACACCTTTAGAAATAATGCCGTGACTGCGTCCTTTCGCCGCGGCTAGTCGGGATAACTCCTCCAGATCCCGGTCCTGTTCGTTCCCGATCAGATATATTTCACCGGAAGGGCTGACTGCAGCAGCATTACCCAATCGGAAGCTTTGAACGGATTTAAAGATCTGTTCACTGCTGACCAAGAAGCGCAGCTCACCGAATTCCTGGGAACCTGACGTTGGATCCGACAGTTTCTTGCGATATACGAACCCCTTCATCAGGGTATCGCGAAAAGTTTCATCTGTATTCGGAAGCCCGAAGGTAAAGCTTGCAATTCCGTTATCATTAAAACGGACGACATTGCCATGCTTATCGGTATGCGTGCTTATCTGCGTGATTTCGCCCTGCGCCCAGCTGTACAGATAGGTCTTCACATCCTCCGGAAAAGAAACCAGCGGCTGCGAGAATTGGCTGTTCTGCAGCCTGCGGGTTAAGTATCCCTCAGCGCTGCTGCTTAAAAAGCTGCGAGCATCATCCATCAGAGCGGGATTGGAATACATTCGCTGCATGTAAGCCTCGATGCGGTCGGCATCATACTGCAGCTCATTCTCTACACGCGAGAAGGCATTAGCCGCCTCGATGCGGGCATTGCCAACCCATTGATTCAGCAGCATGGCACAGGTCAGCGTACCAAGCGTAAGTCCGATGGCCACGACGAAGATGACATAGGCAATAAACTTGTGACGATAAATTTTGATTTGCAAAAAAGAGCCCATACGACACCTCGATTGCAGCAGGTCGTTGAAACAGATGTTGCTATATCTCAATTTAACACGATTTACGCAAAGCTTCATAGATCGTATGGAAAAAGCATCCCTTAAGAGAGCCTCATTAAGGGATGCGCCTGATTGTAATCTGTAATCTTACTTGAAGTAATTGTTGATTTGCTCTTGGGCAGCTTGCATAATCGTGTCCATGCCGGCTGACTTTAATTCAGCCGTAATCTTCGGCACCATGGTTTCCGGATCGGATGCGCCCGTGATCAGCTCATATTTGTATTTATCCCATACGGCTTGGCAGTTCGCTACTTCGGTCTGAAGATCGGTGATGTCCAGCGCAAAGCCCAGGACGGTGGAAGAGGTCGCTGCATCGTTCAGCTTTTTAACCTGCTCCCACTGATCTTCAGGGGCGCCCTTGGTCACCGCCAAATTGAAGAATGTGCCTTGCGTGTAGGCAGCCAGCGGCCAAGTATCGGATGTACGCTCAATCACCTTTTCGCCATCGACGTTGTTGTAGTCGACGCCTAACTCGCCGAATGCCAGCATATTGCGAAGTTTAGGATCGGTATTCACTAATTCAAGGTATTTCAATGCTTCCTTCTTATACTTGGAATTCGCTGAAATCGCGTTTAGCGAGCCTTGGATCGTACTGGTGGTATAGATCGGTCCATAATGCTGAACCATATTATATTTTTCAATGGCGTCATTGATTTGCCAGCTGACCTCGGCTCCCGGGAATGCCTGGGCTGCAAAGAACGGTCTGCCTTTGTCGTTCTCCGTCTTTGTCGGAGCATCCGGGTTGATGATGCCATCCTGATACCACTGGTGCAGGAGCTTCAGATTGGCCATGACATCCGGCTGCTCGAGAACAGAGACCACCGTGCGTGCTGCATCGTCCGCTTTTACGCCGATGGGAGGGAAGCCCAGCGTTAAATCGTCATAGTCGTTAAAGAAGCCGTTCAAGCCTTCGCCTTGCGTCATTGGCAGCGGATAGAAGCTTTTGCCTTCGCCGGCCTTCATGTCACGAAGCGGCTTATCCAGATCCTGCAATGTTTTGATATTGTTGATGTCGATATTGTACTTTTGCACATACTTGTCATCGAATACCCAGTACTGCGTCAGCGCGGAATCCTTGTACGTCGGAACGGAATAATATTTGCCGCCGATCTTGGTGCCTTCCCATACCTTTTCGGGAATCAATTTGTACAAGTCCGGCGTTTCGCTCTGAACCAGATCCGTAATATCGGCAAACGCGCCCATTGTCACTTGCTTGCTGTATTTACCGCTGTTCGTGAACATGATGTCGAAGGGCTCGCCGGTATTCACGATGGTGTTCATTTTGGTGTCCCATTCGCCCCAGCTGGCTACCTTGATGTCGACCTTCACGCCAATCTTCTCGGCCGTATAGGCATTCATGGCATCCACCGCTTTGCTGAAATTGTTCGGCACTTGGCCGCCGATGGTCCACCAGGTTAACGTCGGAATATCCTTGCTTGTCGTTTCGGAGTCTTTGGATGTGTCCGGCGTCGCTTGGGATCCGTCTGTTGTGGAAGCAGGCTTCGAGCCGCCGCAGGCTGCCAAAGCGGTCAACATTAGCGTCAGCACGCACAGCGTAGAGATGAACTTTAATGCTCTTTTCATTTCATTTCCCCCTTTTTGAAGTTAAATTAACTGAGTGTTGTATAGCGGATATTTATCATAAACCAAGCTTGTCTTGGTTTATTTCGTCATTAGCCCTTCACGGCGCCGACCGTCAATCCGGAAATAAAATACTTCTGGAAGAAAGGGTAGGCGAATGCTACAGGCAGCACGATGAGAATGGCGACCGCCATGCGGGCGGATTCCTTCGGCATCGTTGCGACGAGCATGGCGTAGCTAACGCCCATACTCGCTGCATTCTTGGCGAGTGCATCGACATTGCTCATTAAGCTGTTGAGCAGCGCTTGCAGGGAATACAGGTTCTGGTTGTCGATATACAGCATCGATTGAAACCAGTCGTTCCAGTAAGCAAAGCAGAGAAACAATCCGATGGTGGCGATGACGGGCAGCGAGATCGGCATAATGATCGAGAAGAAAATTCGCAGCTGGCTCGCGCCGTCGATTTCGGCTGATTCGATCAGCCCGTCGGGAATCGTGCTTTTAAAAAAGGTTTTACATATGATGACGTTGAACGATGAAACGGCGAGCGGGAGAATAAGCGCCCAAATGCTGTCTTTCAGTCCCAGTAAATTCGTGTTAATGAAGTAGCTGGATACCAAGCCGCCGTTGAATACCATCGGGATGAATACCACCCAGGTGAGAAAACCCCTTAGCTTGTAGTTGGGGCGAGAGAGAACGTAACCCATGGAAGCGGTCAGCAATACGCCGAGCACGGTACCGACCACGGTAACGAGGGCGGATACACCGAGGGCCCGCAGAATCATCGTTCCCTGCTTGATGATGTAAACGTAAGCCTCGGCTGACAAAGCAACCGGCAGCAGATGATATCCGGTCTCACGGATGGACTCCTCACTGGAGAAGGAGATGGACAGAACAACGATTACAGGTATGACGCAGAGCAGGGCCAGCATAATAAATACCAGGTTGAAGAACAGGTTGACGGCTTTGTTTGTACGGTTAAACTTCTCAAGGCCCGTCTCGTAATTGGTTTTTGGTGTCATCGTCTTGCCTCCTTACATCATCGCGCTATCGGGATCGATTCGACGAACAATCCAGTTAGCGACCAGAATCGTAGCGCATCCCAGAACAGACTGTACAAATGCGGCTGCGGATGCCATCCCTACGGTGGCGGTTTTCAGTTGTTTATACACCATGACATCGATGGTGGTCGCCACGTTGAACAGTGAATTGGAGTCTCGCGTGACCTGATAGAACAAACCGAAATCGGTGTAAAATATGCGCCCTACGGCCAGGATGAACATCATGACGATCACCAGCTTGAGCATGGGCAATGTTATGAATCTCGTCTGCTGCCAAATCGAAGCGCCATCAATAACAGCTGCTTCATAATAGGTGCTGTCGATGCTTGTGATGGTTGCCAAATAAATGACCATACCATAGCCCAGGCCCTTCCAGACATTTAAGAGAATCAAGAAGAATGGCCAATATTGCGGCTCCATATACCAGTTAATAGGATCGCTGCCCATACTGACGAGCATTTGATTGACAATTCCTTTGTCGAAGCTTAAGAATGCCCAGCCTACCGCAGATACGACCACCCAGGATAGGAAATAGGGGAGGAACATCATCGTCTGATAGACTTTGCTGGCTTTGCGGCTGTGGAGGAGGCCGATCATGATCGCGAATAGGACGGGCAGAACGATCCCCAGCACAATAAACACAATGTTGTATCCGATCGTGTTTCGAATGATGATCCAGGCGTCATTCGACTTGAATAGGAACTCGAAGTTTTTGAGGCCGATCCAAGGACTGTTAAACACATTGCTCAAAAATCCGCCGCTAATCCTGAAATTTTTAAAGGCGATAATGATCCCGAACATCGGCAAGAAACTAAACAGGATGTACCAAATCGTGGTCGGCAGCGCCAAGAGGGTTAGCTCCGTATCCTGCTTGTGCCAGCGTATTCGTAAGCGCTTTCGTTTTTTGGGTTCGGCTTGTGAGCTCATGTCTGTCACTCCTTACGGTGTTATCTCGCTTGTCGTGCACTTGTTAGTTTTATTGTATAAGAGGAAGATTCGATGCTTCCAGATAACAAACTTGATACTATAGTCAACAAACGTTAGATTCGAAAGATTTATTGCTCTATTGTTCGTTAATTAACAAGAGCCAAACGTTCAAGGTTAGACGCTCTGTGGGACCTAAGACAATATTCCAAATTTTAATTTTTTTATTGATAGAAATGGATATATTTGATATGATGTATTCACAAAAGCTACTCACGATAACGGCAAACTTGTCGAAAGGCAAGGACGCAAAGCTACAGGGTCTTCTTGACGAAACGTCAATGACAGCCAGCTACCGAACGAAGACGCTTTTTTTGTTTTTTTGGACAAACATCCACTGAATCCTGTGAAACTCTAATACGATAATGGCAAACTTGTCGAAAGACTAGGACGCAAAGCTACAGGGCCTTCTTGACGAAATGTCAAATGGCAGCCTGGCCACCGAAGGGGAGTTACAGCATGCGCAACGCAATGTTCGCGATAATTGGACTTTTTGCGTTACTGATATGGGCTCCGGTTGTACAAGCTGCACCATCTGAAGATTGGCTGGGCTTGGAGGAACTGGATCGTGGAGCAATCGTCATTCGATATGACGTGAAAGCAGGCACCAAAACGAAGCTCATGATCGGAAAAGGTCAGGATCAATATACATATGGGCTTTCGAGGGCCAAGCAGCAGGAAGTTTTTCCACTGCAGATGGGCAACGGGAACTACAAGATTTCCGTGCTGGAACAAGTCAGCGGCAGCAAATACAAGATCGTACAGGAAGCGGCAGTTAAACTTCAACTGACGAACAGCAGCCAAGTGTTTTTGAACTCTGTACAAAATGTCGATTGGAGCGAAGAGGGCAAGGCTGCTCAGCTTGCGAAAAAGCTAACCCGCACTGCTCACTCCGACAAGGAAAAAGTACAGGCTGTCTACGAATATATCGTCGGGACGGTTCGGTACGACAACGCTCTGGCATCCAGCAAGCTGACGGATTACCTTCCCGATAGCAACCGCACGATCGCTGGACAAAAGGGAATGTGCTACGATTACGCCTCCCTGTTCGCTTCCATGCTCCGAAGCCTCGATATTCCGGCAAAGCTTGTCATGGGAACCTCGGAATACGTCGATGTCTACCACGCCTGGAATGAAGTATATTTGAACGGGCAGTGGGTAACCATTGACACAACCGTCGATGCAAGCTGGAAAAGCAAAGGAGCCGGATACAAAATGATTAAAGATGCCTCCAGCTATTCAGCATCCAAATACTACTAATTAATGCGTAGCAATAAAACTAAGCTTTGGACGATTATGTCCAAGGCTTATTTCGCTTGTATAGAAATTGTATAGTTTTGGCCGATATAATGCAGGAAGCCCGCTGGGTTCTGAAGGAAAATACAGACACCAATGAATCGTGCGCCCGTAACAGGTCTTGAAGATGATGGCTCGTGAAGTCCATTATTGGCATGCATTTTGATAGAAGCATGGGACGAATCAGCGCACGAAAAAGTAAGATCGGAACCGAATATTACGAGGGTAATGATAAGATTGAGGGAGAGATTATGAAGAAAAAAGTAAGTGGAATTGTTGTGGCGCTGCTGCTTCTGTTTCAAACCCTATTGGGCACATTTGCTTGGACGGCGAATGCGGCGGGGAGCGAGCAGCCATCAGCCGCTACTGTGCAGGAATCAGAGACTGGCGTGCAGGAATTAGAAGTTAGCGAGCCAAAGACAGTCACGGATGACGTATATAACACGCCAGCACCAGCAGTCGACATGGAAGGAATACTAACCAAAGTCGTATTAACCGATGTGAACGGTACCGTGGTTGATGCGGTGTATAATCCGGACAGCAGCCTGGACATCGGTGCAGCCGTTAATCTCAGCTACGAATGGGAGCTTCCGAACGGACATGGCTACAAGAATGGGGATATATTCACTTTCGAGCTGCCGACGCAGTTTGAGATTTTTACGGACATTGACGCACCGCTCCTTGCCGGTCAAGGCGAAGTTGGCCGATTTACGGTTGATCGGAACGGGAAAGTTGTGATGACCTTCAACGATTACGTGGAGAATCATTCCAACATCAGCGGCAAGCTGGAAATTCGCACAGAGTTTAAGAAGGAAGTTCTTAAAGGAAGCACTGAAATCATTATTGCATTTCCGATAAAGGGCGGGGTTCAGACCATCATTGTGAACCTAAAGCCGCAAGGCGGAAAGCTGATCGAGAAGCAAGGGAAAGCGATCGGCAAAGATCAGATCGATTGGACGGTCCAGATCAACAAATCATTGGATAAAATCAAGCACGCGGTTCTCACAGATGAAATGCCTGAAGGCTTGGAACTCATCGCGGATTCCGTAGAGGTTTATAACCTGCAGGTTAACGGTGACGGCTCAGCGCTTCTTGGTGATAAGCTGGACGCTGGCAAGTACACCGTCCAAACGGGCGGCGGCGGCAAACTGGAGCTTGCATTCCAGGATGAGATGATCAGCAAAGCCTACGAAATTCGCTTTTCGACGAAGCTTATCGGTCAACAGTCACGGTTTGAGAATACCGCTGTCCTGTCAGGCGAAGGGATGGAAAATGCCCAATCGACGGCGACCGTAACGGTAGATCGCGGCCAATTCTTGAATAAGTCGTATCGCCAGGATAAGGATACCGGAGTCATTACTTGGACGGTGAAATACAATTTCAACGAGAAGAAGATTCCGAGCGCTCAAGCCGTAATTACGGATGAATTTAGTGAGAATCATACCTGGGATGCCGATTCGCTGAAGGTGTATAACGGGAATTCGACGAATGCCAAAGACCTGGTTTCAGAAGAGGATTATAACGCTGTAGCGAAAGGCACGAACGGATTCGAGCTTCAATTCAAGCAGGATATCGATTCGCCTTATACGATCGTTTATCAGACGATGCCGGTTGACCGCTTGAGCTCCGAAGGTCAGGAGGTCAAGAACAGAGTTGTATCGGGTGATGCATTCAAGGAAGTAGTGGCTCCGGGTTATGGAAGCCGTGCTCTGGTGAAAGGAAATACTAACATCGATTTCGCCAACAAAAAGGCAAAGTGGAAGATCACGGTCAATGGCGATAAAAAGCCGGACGGCACCAAATACAGCATGGAGAAGGTAGTCATCACGGATACGTTCCCGCAAGGCGGACTCGAATTCGTTCCGGATTCAGTGACTGTAAAAGCGGACGGGAAAGTCGTTCCAGAGGGCGATTATAAAATCGTGATCGATGATGTACGCAACGGGTTTGTCATCGAATTCTCCAAGATTGACGCCACTTATACGATTGAATATGAAACGAAGTTTAACATCGGCTGGCTGAAGGATCGCAAACGGGACTTTTTGAACAGAGCCTCGATGACATGGGTTGAAGAAGGCAAGAGCAGAGGGCCGATTGAGCGGGATGCAAGCTTCTCCGCTGACGATTATACGAAAAATAACGGCGGTAAAGACGGCAGCTACAATCCTGTCGACAAAGAAGTGACGTGGAATATCAAGATGAATTATAATCTCGATTCGCTTAACGAAGCGATCGTAACCGATGCCCTGAAGCACCAGCAGAAGCTTGTGCCGAATTCGGTCAAGGTATACGAGATGGAGTTGACCGGGGGACGGAATGGCGCTCAGAAGGGCTCGCTAGTTCCAGCTGAACAATATGCAGTGACTGAACCATCAGAAGCTAACGGAAACCAGTTGTCCGTTCGGTTTACCAGCCCGATCTCATCAGCATACTGGATTGAATTCAAAACATCGCTGGAAGACACATTGATTGTCAACAAAATCGACAATACCGCCGTACTGCTGGATGGCAGCGCTAAAAAAGCGACCTGGAACGCCAGCGTAACGATTCCACACGGCGGCGAATATGTGAAGAAAAGCGGCGCCCAAAATGGAAACAAAATCGACTGGGTGATTCGAATCAATGAAGGTCAGTCGCATATTTCCAACGCTAAAATAATCGACTATCCAAGTGCGAACCAAATCTTGATCGAGGATTCCTTCAACTTGTATACAACCAAGATCGACGCAAATGGAAAAGCGGAAAAAGCTCAAGAGCTGACAAAAGGGAAGGATTACACCTTAAACATTAATAGGCTTGAGGGAGATCAAGAGACCTTCGAATTAAAGTTCACGGGTGATATCTCAACGGCTTATATTTTGGAATATCAGTCGTTCGCTATCGCTGAAGATAAAGAGGCTGTTCAAAATAAGGTGGCTCTTGAAGGAGATCAGCTGAAGACGGAGATTCGGGAAACGACGGAAGAGGTTATTGTCCGTACTTCCTCCGGCTCAGGTTCGGGAGGCGGCGTAACGGGCAGCCTGGAAGTAACGAAGGTGGATCAGGATGATCAGACGAAGCCGCTGGCGGGAGCAAAGTTTGCGCTTTACGACAAGGCAGGCAAACGAACACCGATCGTAAAAACCACCGATGAGGAAGGCAAGATCCTCTTTACGAAGCTGCTCTACGACGAGTATATTTTGGAGGAGCTGGCCGCTCCAGAAGGATATAAAATCGAGCAAACGACGTGGGACGTAACGATTGATTCCAGCATCAAGGATCAAGGCAATGTGAAGAAAATGATCGTAACGAACCGCAAGGAAGAGCCGGTTACACCTGACGAGCCTACGGATCCGACAGACCCGACAGACCCGGGTAACCCAGGGAACCCAACAGACCCGGGCAATCCGACGGATCCGGGTAACCCAGGGAACCCGACCGATCCGGGCAATCCAACGGATCCGGGTAACCCAGGGAACCCGACCGATCCGGGCAATCCAACGGATCCTGGTAACCCAGGGAACCCAACCGATCCGGGCAATCCAACGGATCCGGGTAACCCGGGGAACCCAACCGATCCGGGCAATCCGACCGGTGAAGTAGAGGTGCCAGACGAGGATGTTCCAAGAGGCGAACCAACAACGCCGCAAACGCCTCAAACGCCTCCGACAGAGCCGGAAACACCAACCGTTGATATTAGCGAAGAGGATATTCCGCGAGGAGGCGTCGAGCCTGAGCCTCAGAAGCCGGAAGCACCAGCTCCATCAGAGAAGACCTCGACACCGCAAACGACGGTTCCGATGCTTCCAAAAACCGGTGAAGCGAGCCCTTATCCATTCTATTTGGCTGGCCTCGGGTTGATCGCTTTCGGTGTATGGTTAGGTCGCAAACGGATAAAAATGAAACCATAACGTCTCACGCTATACTTCGGCTCTTCTTGTCCAATGATCTGGGCAAGGGGAGCCGTTTTCCATGTTGGGGATTCAATCCCGTCCATTAGGCTTGTTCGGAGATCAGATCATGGGGCGAGTTATATCCCTGTTTCTAAAATTGTCTCCGTTTGATTCAAACTGGTCAACGCTACACTAACCTCCCATAACTGTTTCCTATTTTCATTGTTATAAGAAAGTTCGGATGATTTTATTTGTTTGGTACCTTCAAAATATTTCCCTGTCGTTTGGTTAAACTTGCTATCGGTTACTAGAGCAGCCAATGCTTTCCCGGACTGACGCACCGTATTCACGTTAGGGTAAAATAGCGTTAAAACAGGCATAAGATAGTTCCAAACAAATCTCATAATCGGCGTATAGCTTTGAGCAAGGCCCGTGCCTGGCATCATTCCCGGATCGAAAGCATTTACGGTAATATTCTTTTGGGTTTGCTGCTTTATTCGATTGGCCAACTCGTAGGTGAAATATAAATTACATAACTTTGAAGTCGTGTAGCGCCGTCTGCCAATGAGAGATATAGCTTCGCTCGAGCTCGCCTGGTCAGGATAGGCTAATAATTGGGGATCTACAAAATCAGGTGCAGGCATTCCTGTCTTTTTCAATGGATCATGGGTTCCGCTGCTGACTAACACGATTCTGCCGGACTGCGTTATTTGTCCAAGCAGCATATTAGCCAGGAGGAAATGTCCAAGATGATTTACGCCAAAGGTAGCTTCAAACCCATCTTTCGTATAATGCGTTTTATCGATAAACTGTACGCCTGCATTGCATACAAGTGCATATAAAGGCGGGTAATCCATTTGTGTAAACTTGCTTATAAAACCTCTTATGGATGCCATAGATGAAAGATCGAGCTCCAAAAAGGTTATGTTTTTATTATTGGTTTCTTGAATTAACGCATCTACTGCTTGATTGGCTTTAGCAGCGTCGCGGCAGGCGATCACCACATGATAACTTTTGTCATGCCTAGCTAATATCTTAGCGCATTCATATCCTAAACCAGAGTTCCCGCCTGTTACGATCACCGTTTGTTTCTGTGGACTCATTCCTAACCACGCTCCTATTTTGGTATTTCATACGTTGACAGTGTCAACATACGGTGATTATATACCTGCAAAGTTGACACTGTCAACAGTGTTGGTGTAAAATTTAAGACATGAAATTACAATCCATATCTTAAGAGGATATTATGAACGATACCAAACAAAAGCTGATTCATATCACCAGACAAATGATTGATCGACAAGGCATTGATGCTGTCAGCATGCGCGAGCTTGGTAAAGAAATGAACTTGTCCCGCAGTGCCATGTACAGACATTTCAAAAATAAGGAAGACTTGCTGGCGGCTGTTGCGGTTGAAAATTTTGAGATGCTGACCAGCACGATTCGAAAAACAATGGAAAGCACAAACGATTCGCGAAAACTTATATATGCTATTTTGTGTACGTATTTTGAATTTGGTATCAACCATCAGGAGCATTACCGCTTGATGTTCCGAAAGCAATGGGATAAGGAGTTGTATCCTGATCTTTATCATTCTGCTTTTGAGATATTTAAGCTTGTAGAAACGTGTTTAGAAAAGGCAGAGAACATTCGGAAACCCCCAACCGAATCAACCGCCATCATGTATGCGTTCATTCATGGCTTGGTTGAATTGAATTCAGCCCAGCATACGGAACCGGAAAAGGGACTGGATCATCCAACCCATCTTCTCGATTCTTTTCTCGATCTGATTTTTATTTAGGAGAGCAAGCATCGCATTAAACCAATATGCAGTAACATAGATACCAAAATACCTCTGATCGAGATCAGAGGTATTTAATGTGCGTTCATCTCACGCTGGGTTTAGCTTTATACATCATGATCCTGCTGAAATGATCTCGTCAATTTTAATCCAACGCGATTCCTCTTCGGCCATGGATAGTTTGATCTCCCGTCTAAACGTATGGATCAGCACGACAATTCCTGTCAATTCCGTGTCCTCATATTCATCGAATAGCCTTACGGTAATCATACGGTGTTCATGAAATGACTCGGCGATGGCCCCCTCGATTAATTCCATTTCTTGCGGATCCAGCGTCGGCCGGCCTTTCCGGCCTTCTTCCAGTTGCCTGCGAATGATGGTTTCTTTGTGTTCCGGCAGCATCATCCGACTGGATTCCCACAGCCCATTGCCCTCAAGCTTTTTTCGTGTTGTCATTTATAGTGTCCTCCTATCTTGGCTGATCGATCCAGCGCTTGGCCTGCGTCCGTTTTGGATACGGCTCGGATCACAATCGAATTCCCGTATTTATTTTTCAGGGCATCGGTCACCCGTTCAAGTGCCATCGACCGCTCCCGTCCGGTATCAAACAATGACAATTGGTATTCCGTGTCCGGGGAAAACTGTGACAAGCTAATACCGACCCGCCGAATCGGCAGGCCGTCCCAATACGTTTCAAGCAGCCGGCATGCCCAGCGGTAAACCTGATTCGTAATATTCGATGGATCCTCCATCTTCATTTGTCGGCTAAATCCCGTAGGGCGGTCAAAGTCTGCCCCCATACAACCGACCGACACCACATGCCCCATAAAACCAAGACCGCGGCATCGCTGGCAAACCAACTCCGTCAGCTCCAGCAGTACGACCTTGATTTCTTCCAGCTTGGTATAATCGCGAGGGAGGGTCATCATGTGTCCAACCGATTTAGGGTCAACCTGGTGCGTGCCTGGCCTTACCGGGCTATCATCGATTCCGTTGGCAATTCGCCAGTACATCTCGGCTGAAATATCGGAATTTTTACCGAATTTACGGCGCATCATCTGCTTCAATTTAGCAAGAGGCGTCTGAGCCACGCTGCCGATCGTGGGCAGCCCCATGACGTTAAAGTGGCGGGTCATCTTGCTGCCGGCCATAAACATGCAGCTGACGGGCAGTTTCCAGAGGGTATCCGGAAGCGAGTCCTTGGACAACGTGTAGATGCCGGACGGATTTTTCTTGGCGTAGTTATCACAGGCGGTTTTAGCCAGGATTTTGGTTTCGCCGATGCCGAAGCGAGCGTACACACCCGTGGCATCCATGACATGACGCTGAATGGTTCTGGCTAACTCATCCGGTGTGCCGAACAGATGCAGCGAACCGGTAACGTCTAAAAATTGCTCGTCGATACTGTAAGGCTCAACTAAATCGGTATAACTCTTGTATATCTCCGTGATTTGCATCGAGACGTCAATATACTTCTGCATCCTGGGTTTGATGACGACAAGGTCGGGACACTTGGATAGTGCCTCTCCTAATCGCTCTGCCGTCGTTATTCCTTTTGCTTTAGCGAGCGGACAAGCAGCCAACACGATGCCTGAACGTCTTTCCGGATCCCCTGCAACGACCAAAGGGCGGTTTTTATACTCGGGATGGTCTGCTTTCTCAACAGATGCATAAAAGGACTGGCAATCCCCTAACATGATCACTCGGTTAGATGATTTCACAGCGAACTCCCCTTATCTGCGATTTTCAGCCCCAGGTAGGTGTACGATCTCTGCTCGATCTCTGCCTCAATTAGCCCCCACAGTATAGACAGCTTGTGATGATACCCCTGCAGATGAATTCAACCTCAATGCCAAGCTTTGTTTTTCGATCCTCGTAAACCTTAATGGCGTATTCACGCATTTTCCTGCGAGCCAGAGCTAAATCGGATAATGCAGCTGCCTGCAAATGGTCGATCATCGCATTCGTTAGCTCCGGGGTCTTTAAATCTGCTCTACATAGGATCGAACGGTCATGCTCTAACACATCAAGTAAAAGGGGTAATAAAATATAATCCTTCACCAGTTGGGTTTCATCTGGTTTCAACCCAATACTCAACATCATTAACCACCTCATCGACGGGAACGTTTGTTTGTATTATATGCGAACATTCGTTCTTTTATCAATGTAAATTATACCCTTATGAAGAGGAATCAGAAACTCACAAGCGGTACCTGGCATAATCAGTGATTAAAGACCCCCACCTGGAGCCTTTCAATCAACGGATGGTTTTTGTTCAGATTCACTTTCATTACAAAATCGGAAGGGATCTCTTGGATGCAAAACGAAATATCCTCCTGTAAAAATTCCGGTCTTTCAATATCGTAAAACTTCCCGGCCGCTTCTGACTTTCGAATTCGCTCAATGGTTTGTTCGGCAGATATACGATTAGTGTCTTGGAGAATTTCCGATATATATTGTGCGCAGGCCAGATCATCATCCCCTGACGGATGCGAAGCAATTACATTAATCGTCATGTCATCGTCTTTTAATAAGTTCCTCTTTATAAACTCTGCGGTTGTTCTTGCATTTGTGAACCCGGTAACGAATAGATGCTCGGTGCTCAATGCGTTTAGGGTGGCTGTAACTCCATTGGTAGTCTTTTGGATCAGAAATTTCTCCCGAAGATCGAAGCCATGTAAACGCGCAGGCGAATTATCCAGCTCAAACCCCGGAATCGGCAGACCCTGTATCTCTCCCGCCAATAAAAAGTCAGGATAGATTTTCTTTAGACGCAAGGCATCGTCCAGAGTTCCTGCCAGAATGATACCCTGAACCCCATGGATAAAGGCATAGTGCGCTACGGTAAAAGCCCTTATAACATCAATTACAATATTGATGTGTGATGCGTCCAAGGTGTGATGGTGTCCTTGAATAATCTGTATCGGCATGTCGTATCCCCTTTTCCCCGGCATAATGGGCTATTTTAGTAACAGTATATTTGCCCAAAACCAAGGAGTGCTCAAATCCTCTAATGGATTCAGCAGCAGCGATGGAATATTAAATCCGGATGTGGTGATAATTAGGAAGCATGGAAATAAAGAAAATGTTCTGTTCTACACGAACTTCAAGTCCGAGGAGCGATACCATGGAGAAGACCAAAAAGCGAAAACTGAATATCAGCTTTCATAGCGATATCGACCTGCAGACCGACTCCGAGGAGACACAAGACAGCGAATCCACCGGAAAATCAAAAACTTCTACCGGTTCAAAGGGTCAAGTGTGGGAATTTATCGCACTGGCAACGATCCCGATCGTGCTCGTTTTTGGCAATTCCATGCTAGTTCCGGGGCTTCCTGAAATGCAAAGGGAACTGGGTATCAGTAAATTCCAAAGCAGCTTGATCATCACGATTTTCTCCTTGGCAGCTGGCTTATTTATTCCGATTATTGGTTATTTGTCCGATCGATTTGGACGCAAAGTTATTATTATACCCGCCCTGATCATATATGGAGGTGCCGGTATTCTGGCAGGATTCGGTGCTATTTGGAACTCTTTTGGGGTGATTATTACCGCGAGGGCGATTCAGGGGCTAGCGGCCGCCGGAACAGCACCGATTGCCATGGCGCTCGTCGGCGATTTATACGATGGCGGGACAGAGAGCAAGGCACTGGGACTAATCGAAGCCTCCAATGGCGCCGGCAAGGTACTCAGCCCGATCATCGGCTCCCTGCTTATGCTGATCGTATGGTATGCTTCCTTCTTTGCATTTCCCGTGTTCTGTGCACTATCGTTGTTGGCCGTCATTTTTATGATCAAAGAATCAAAACAACATTCAAAGCAAGAACTAAGGAAGTACCTTGGAAAAATCGGGGACATCTTTAAAGAAAAAGGCCGCTGGCTCATCACTGCTTTTTTTGCCGGTTCGCTGGGGCTATTCATTTTGTTTGGCATACTGTTTTATCTATCCAACATTCTTGAAGACAAGCCTTATAACATTGACGGGGTCGTGAAGGGCTTGATTTTGGCCATTCCATTACTTGGGATGGTTATCACTTCCTATACGACGGGAAGCTTGATCAAGAAGAATGGCCTGTTGATTCGTTGGCTGATGAATATCGGGCTGATTGCCATGACCCTGTCTCTGGCAGCTACACTTTTCTTTTTTAAGAACATTTATGTGTTTATCGGGCTGCTGACAGTCAGCTGTATCGGAACCGGAATGCTTCTTCCTTGCCTGAATACGATGATCACCGGTGCAGTTGAGAAAAGTGAGCGAGGGATGATTACATCCCTTTATAATAGCTTGCGATTTTTGGGAGTTGCAGCAGGGCCGCCCTTGTTCGGGTGGATGATGGATAAATCGGATCAGGTTGTTTTTATAACCGTGTCTTCACTATCTTTGGTTACTCTAGGTTTGGTGTTCTTTTTGATTAAACCGCCTCGGCAGATCGGATGACCGTGACGAATCCCTATGACAAAAGATGGGCACCTGTCAATGGGTATGAGCATATTATGCCAATGTCATTGGATTAAACGACTAAATCAAAAAGAATTGAGGAGATCCTAGAATGAACAGTTCTCTGCGAACAGTTTGGCCCATGGAGATATGTGATCCGAGCGGGCTGCGCGAAAATCCCGAACACGGCAAAAAAGACCACGACACCTACGGGGTCATGGAACGCGGGATGACGATGGTTATTGATAAAGGCCTGGGTAGAAACATGTTCTCAGATGTGATTGAAACAGCCTCGGATTACATCGATTGTGTCAAATTCGGTTTTGGGACGGCTCCGCTGTATAAAACGGAAATGCTGCTATACAAAATCAATCTAGCCAAACAACATGGAATCACGGTCATGCCCGGCGGGACCTTGCTTGAGACAGCCGTGCAGCAAGATGTCGTCCCCGCATTTTTTAATACCGTTTGCCGTCTTGGATTTAACGCGATAGAAGTATCTGACGGCACGATTGAGATGTCGCGAAAAAAACGAACGGAACTCATTCGGGAAGGTAAACAACGCGGACTTCGGGTTTTTACGGAGTATGGTAAAAAACAATCCGGTTCCCACATCGACGCCGAAATGCTCGCGTATACGATGGAAGCGGATTTAGACGTAGGCGCGGAGTTTATCATTGTTGAAGCGCGCGAGTCTGGACTAGGCATCGGTATTTACGATAAGCATGGCGAGTGCCAGGAAGAAATGATAAATAATATCATCGACAACGTGTCGGATGCAAGAAAGCTGATTTGGGAGGCACCTCTTAAGCAGCAGCAAGCGATGCTTCTCCGCAAATTTGGATCTCATGTACATTTGGGAAATATCCAACCCACCGAAGTGCTTTCCCTTGAAACGATGCGCCGGGGTCTTCGGCAAGATACGTTTGAACTCGGGGTGAGAGAGAAACAAACCGATGGATTTTGTTACGTAATTTAAACATAGACCAAACCACAAGAGAATGTTAAATACTAGAGGGCTGCCTATGGATATCTCCAGAGTCAGCCTATACATATTTTCGTTAAAAAGATCTATCCCGGTATCCCCTCCAGGGAACAAGCATACACTTAAAAAAGCAGGACTAGCTTGTTACTCTAATCGATGAAGGATGATTCCGTGTGAACTTACAGATCCTACCCGGGCGGAAGAGCCCCTTTTTCTATCGTCATGCTTCCAAGAAACTTTTCTACATTACCGCCGGCTCCATCATTCAAGGTTTTGCCATGGCCATGTTCTTGTTTCCTCACGCCATTCCTTCGGGAGGAGGAGCAGGGATCGCGGTGCTTCTGAACCATGCGTTTGAGATCCCGATGAGTCTCGGACTGTGGCTGGCCAATTTTATTTTCCTTGCCTTTACAGTCCCTTATCTTGATGGAGTCAGTGCCTTCGGGACCATATTTGTTATAACAGTGACGTCCGTTTCCGTTAATTTCTTCGAGGTGTTCCTAGAACCCCCGTTCGGCAACGTATGGATCGATCTTCTATTCGGCTCGGTTATTCTCGGAACAGGTGTCGCCATCCTCATAAAGCAGAGGGTATCGAATGGGGGAATCGGTTATGTTGCCTTAGCCATTTATAAGTATAAAAGAATCAACCCGGGCACCTCATTGTTCTGGATGAATGGAATCATATTCGCTTTCGCTGCCTATGTGATCGATTGGAAAATTATTATCCTTGCAGTTGTATGCCAGTGGATATCGACCCGGATCATTAACTGGATTCACCAGTTCCCTCCCCCGAAATCGGTCTATCAACCCGCTTGGCGCAAAAAGTGATTCTGTATACGTGTAAGAGTGATTGACAAATCTAACAAAAATATGGAAATTTGGGTCGTACGACCTATATTAAATGAAAAACAATGTAAGTTATAGTTTGAATAAGTCATAACATGTTTGGATATTCGACAAATTCATACTCTTCGTACGACAATAGCAAACCCGCTGAAAAGCGGCGACGCAAAGCTACAGGGGCTAATGTGGATCTACTTAAGACCGTGATGCCAGCCAGCTGCCGAATACGACGGAAGCCTCCGTCTCTTCTTACTAGTTTTTCCACCTATGTCTTTAAGCTGATGGAGGCTATTTGTGTTGTTTATTAAATTTTATGAAAGGGGGACCTGTACTAGTCTTAACAGTCTTATCTACCTGAAAAGGGACTTTAAATATATTGAAAGGCAGGTGAATCGTAGATATAATTTTCGGCACACAATCGAATCGTTTCGTACGATAATAGCAAACCCACTGAAAAGTGGCGACGCAAAGCTATAGGGGCTAATGCGGATCTGCCTAAGACCGCGATGCCAGCCAGTTGCCGAATACGACGGAAGCCTCCGTCCTATTTTGCTATGGTTATCTTAATGGATGGTGGTTTTTTATTGTTTATTTTCGCTTATAAGCTACCGAATTCAGAAGCGGAGATGACTAGAAGATCGATTTCATTATTAATCACTTATTCTTAAAAGGAAGAAGGGAAAATAATGGGCCGTAGAACACTGCTGGAAGCAAACGATCATTTTCCTAATATCCTCAGTATGTCTGAAATAAAAGGAAGGTTGATTGAACGGAAAGAAATTTTATATTTGCTGCAAGAGGAAACCAGGAATATGAACGATTTGCTGTCCATACCTTATTTATTTGTTATAACAGATACGGATGGTGCCGTTATCGATTATTGCGGCACGGATTTGTTAAAAGGATATTTTGAAAGAAATAATATAAAAAAAGGCACATCATTTGCGATGAAAACCGCAGGGGTCAATGCCATTTCTTTATCGATGGAAAATCAATCGGTTTCTGTCGTAATTGGTACCCGGCACACCAACCAATTGTTTGCCGAGCTGTCATGTGTATGTACGCCAATTCGAATAAAAAATGTGATTATAGGCTACCTTGGCCTGAGTTTTCATTATTTACACGAGGTTACATTTGCCATACCACTCATTGAACACCTGGCTAAAAATATTGAAGAAAAACTGCCTCAAAAGGACCCCATTCTACAAAAAGAGCTGACTTATTCTCACTTTGACCAATATGAATTAACAAATCGTGAGAAAGAGATAGCTTATGGATGGCTGGAAAATAAAAACGTACCTGAAATTGCGGGCATTTATGGGATTAGTCAAAGCACGGTCCGTACTTTTATTAAAAAGATATACGCAAAGACGAGCGTTAATCATAAAGGAGCATTCCTTAGGAAATTTACTTAAAATTTAAATTAAAATACATAAGTATAAACTACCCAATTTTGGGTATTTTTTTTGTTTAAGTCGAATTTTATACTTTAAAGTAAGTTGTCGTTGAAGGATTAATGAACATTTTGACAATTTCATACTTCGTACGACAATAGCAAACCCATCGAAAGGTGGCGACGTAAAGCTACGGGGGCTAAGGTGGATATAAACACTATGCCAGCCAGTTGCCGAATACGACGGGACCCCAGTCTATTTAATCATGGCGGGGGGTTTTTGTGTTTTGAGTGATATTGCTAAAGGTGGTGAAAAAATATAAAAATGTCTAATTGTAGTCTTCAGAAGATTAGAGGCAAACTATCTCACCAAATATCGTCAGCAACCTATTCTACATATTTATGCCTGTAGGGATGTCTTCTTGGGAGGAAAATCTAGAGTATGGACAAAACTAACAAAAAACATTTACTTGATGATGTTGAGACGAAGATTAATCAAGGTCTTTTCTCTGAAGCATTTAATGCCCTTTATCATGGATTAGACAGCATACGCAGACATTCTTCAAAAAAAGATTGGAAGCAGTTTATTGCCCAATATCGTCAACATGCAGTAAGCTATTTTTTCTTACAAGAACCGTTTTCTCGTCGAGCATTTGACAAACCGCGCGGTTATGCTGGTGATCCCGTAATGATGGATTCCATCTATGACTTCGACAAAACAGCACCGCCACCTTACGAGGGCAGACAAGCAGAAATTTCCGAGCTTCTCAACTACGAGCTTAATCGTATAAGTTATGCAAATGATGCTGTTCGCGAAAGAAAACGTATATTTTCCAGCAAGATTGACGAAACAGCAGAACGAGTTGCGAACCCTTATATTCTCTCTTTTCCTAGCGGCCATTTGAGAGAAGTATTGGAAAGTGTCGCGGTTAAGAATAAACGCATTGGGAAATTTGTTGCTATTGATCAAGATCAGGAGGCCCTTTCGGTTGCAGCGGAAATCATAAAAGACTTTGGCGAAACGATTCCTGCCTCCATAGTTGACATCATTGAAAATGAAGTGCCTCTTCCTGGATTTGATTTTATATACAGTGTTGGTGTATTTGATTATCTGCCCAACGGAGTTGCCAAAAAATTAGTTAACGAATTATTTAATTTGCTCAATCCCGGAGGTCGATTGTTAATAGCCAATTGGCTTCCTGATACCCCCTCTATTGCTTATATGGAGGCAGCGTTGGATTGGTGGATCACTTACCGTACCAAGGAGCAAATGCAAGAGTTAACCGAAGCTATACCAGAAGAAGATATTCATCATATTGATATTTTTGTGGAAAAATACGAGGTTGTTGTTTTTATGGAAATTGAGAAGGCGGGAGAAGTGAATTCTTTCAAAAGGAAAGGGATGGAACTATTGAAACTGCATGAGGTACGCAAGCAAATGTCGACTCCATTGGGAGCTCCTGCTTATCCTGTTGGACCTTATCATTTTCGTAACCGGGAATACCTGAACATTCTATATCGTACCGACACGGAAGCCTTGAGACGTGTAGTCCCTGAGCCGCTTGAAATTGATGAGCCTTTAGTCAAATTTGAGCTCATGTACATGCCGGATGTTACCGGTTTGGGGGCCTATACAGAATCTGGCCAGCTGATACCGGTGAGCTTTAATGGGGAGAAGGGTGAATACCAGCACGCGATGTATGTGGACAGTCTTCCTGCGATCGCGGCCGGACGTGAGATCAGCGCATATCCGAAAAAACTGGGCTCTCCAAAACTGTATATTGATTCGGACACATTAGTCGGTACGCTGGACTACGGGTCTTTACGTGTAGCCACCGCAACGATGGGATATAAACATCAGGCTCTCGACCCGGAGCAGGCCCGCCAAGAGATTTGCCAACCGACATTTATGCTCAAAATTGTGCCGAACTATGATGGAACTCAGAAGGTATGCCAACTGATGCGTACTCAGATCAAAAATCTGACCATTCATGGTGCCTGGACGGCCCCAGCCCGGCTGCAATTGTTTGCCCATGCGTTGGCCCCACTGGCAGATCTCCCCGTGCTTGAGGTTGTATCAGCTTCGCATATTGTTACTGATTTGGGGTTATCCGCGCCGGATGTCATTTATGACTATTTGGCGGAACATTGAAAGTGGATGGGGGGATTAGAATTTTAACCGGAAAGAATTTTTTAGTAACAGGCGGTTCGAGAGGTATAGGAAGAGCAACAGTAATAAAACTGGCCGAGCAGGGAGCTAATGTTACTTTTACGTATAAAGAAAATGAAGCTGCTGCAATGGAATTGTGTAATTACGTGGTGGATAAAGGAATCGGGAAAATAACCTGTATTCAAGCGGATTCAACCGATCCTTTAGTCGCTTCCGAAGTACTAGAAACGGTCTGTAAAGATAATTCTCAACTGGATGGTTTGGTAGTTAATGCTGGAATCACTAGGGACAGTAATTTGGTGATGATGGATGAAGAGAGCTGGAGTGAAGTGATTTCTACTAATCTAACGGGGACTTTCAATTATTTAAAAGCAGCATCATTTAAGTTTATTCGACAACGTTCAGGTTCAATCGTTTGTGTTAGTTCAGTAAATGGTTTGATTGGAGTGCCTGGACAAGCTAACTATTCCGCTTCAAAGGCTGGTCAAATCGCATTGGTTCGGTCACTCGCACTTGAAATAGCGAGATTTAACATCAGGGTTAATGCAGTTGCACCTGGTTATATCAATACAGATATGTATCAATCCATAAGTGAAAAAATGAGGCTTTCCAAAGAGAAATCTATTCCTCTGGGAAGGCTCGGAGATCCGGAAGAAGTTGCAAATGCAATATGCTTTCTATTATCAGAACAGTCTTCATATATAACAGGTTCGGTATTAAATGTAGATGGTGGTTGGAATGCATAAGTATTTTAAATGAATTTTATACCTGGAGGGAATTAAAAATGGAAACAAAAGAACTGAGAGATGAATTGACAAAGCTGGTCGCAGACGTTATTGAAATCGATGAATTCGCAGATGATGACAATTTTGTAGAGGATCTGGGTGTCGATTCCATGGTGGCCCTGGAAATTGTGTATGAAATAGAGAAGAAACTCAAAGTCGTTATACCGGCAAAGCATATCAAAGAGATGGAGACCCTAAATGATGTCATCAAGATGGTTAGTGAAAAATTAGATTCAAAATCATAATTTGTGGGGGATTTATAATGGCTAACAGAGTTGTAGTAACTGGGCTAGGTGTAATATCACCTATAGGTGCGGGAGTTCGGGATTTTTGGGACAAGCTTTGTCAGGGACAAAATGGAATATCAGAAATTACAGCTTTCAATGTAAATAAATTCACGGTTACTCGCGGAGGAGAAATTAAGGACTTTAATCCCGTTCAATTCCTGGCCAATACCCATGCAAGTAAATTAGCCAGAACTTCTCAGCTAGCAGTTGCTGCAGCTCAAATGGCTAAAGATGATGCCAATATTACGTCATTTGCGGATAAAACAAGAGTTGGTGTGTGCATAGGAACTACGATGGGAAACCAATCCATCGTTGAAGATGATCACGATATTAGAATCAGTAATAACCCGAATACTATACCGCCGTCGATCTTCGCATACCCGGATTCATATATATCCGGCAGTGTCTCAAAGCATTTAGGGGCGGAAGGGCCATCTATTACAATCCCTACAGCATGTGCTGCCGGAAATTATGCCATTGGGCAGGGCAGTGAATTAATACAAAGCGGCGCTGCGGACATTGTCTTTGTTGGTGGCTCGGATGGATTATCACGAAGCTGTTTTGCGCTTTTTCACAGATTGGGGGCAATGGCGCCGGATATTTGTCAACCATTTGATAAAAACCGCAAGGGTATGATGGTAAGCGAAGGGGCTGGAGTGTTAGTTTTAGAAAATCTGGAAACTGCCCTAAAACGAGGCGCCCCGATTTATGCCGAACTGCTTGGTTATGGTCTTTCTTGTGATGCTCACCATCCGACTGCCCCACATCCTGAAGGATTAGGCGCACAAATTGCAATGAATAACGCATTGAAGGATGCAAAAATCAAGAAAGAACAAATCTCTTATATTAGTGCTCATGGAACAGGCACACCTGCCAATGACTCAACCGAATCCAAGGCATTGCAATCCGTATTTGGATCATTATTAGATCAAATTCCAACCAGTTCCATAAAATCAATGCTGGGTCATACCATGGGGGCGGCCAGCGCAATTGAAGCAGTAGCGAGCGCTTTGTCTATAAAACATCAAGTGCTGCCTCCCACCATGAATTATTCGACCCCGGATCCGGAATGTATTACAAATGTTATCCCAAATAAGAGTATCGACAGTTCTGTTCATACCGTTCTTAGTAACTCTTTTGCTTTTGGAGGCAACATATGTTCAATAATATTAGGAGAGATCGATAATGTGGAATGATAATGATCCGGTTGTAGTGTCAGGTGTGGGATCTGTATCCGTGTTTGGAACGGATAAGAATCAATTTTGGGAGCGTCTTATAGGGGAGTCAGATTCAAAAAGTACAAGTCCAAAAAGCAATGACTTTCTAGACCTGCCTGTCATTGAAACCATTTGTGTTGACCATTGGAACCCGGAAGAGTTAATCGGCAAGCGTGGGTTAAAATATCTATCACTCAGCACACAATACCTGTTGAGCGCTGCAGTGCGATGCTGGCAAGATGCCGGATTGGGTGACCTCAATCCAGCATGGGAATCAGAGGCCTTGGACTTGGGGGTCGTTGTGGCAAGCAACTTTTCCGGACTCAAGGCCATTTCAGATTATGATTATACAACCATTACTGTGGGCCCCCAATCTGTAAGCCCAATGCAGGCGCCAAATACCATAGCCAACGCTCCAGCTGCACAACTTGCTATTAGAATGAATGCCTGCGCATTCAACACTACGATTGCTACTGGACAATGTGCTGGACTTGATGCAATAGCTTACGCTGTTTCATCCATCCATAAAGGACAAGCTAAACAGGTTTTGGTAGGCGGGGTAGAAGAGATCAACGAAAGAGTTTTATGGATTTATCAAAATTCTAATGTTCTGCCAAAAGAATATTCAGATAGAGCCGGCAAGCCCTTTTCTTCAGATAGTACGGGATGGATACCGGGAGAAGGTGCTTCGGTTATTTTGTTGGAAAAATTATCACATTGCCTGGAGCGTGGAGGAACTCCACTGGGAAAAATAGCTTCATATTCCACCACTTTCGCTGTTGATGAAGATTCGCGCATTCATGCCATGGAAAGAGCGATCGGGCAAGTCTTCGAGCAGGCGGATAGGGTTTTCAGTGAAACAAGTGGGATCATCTCAGGAGCCAGTGGGTTTTATCCGCAGGATAGGGTGGAAATGAACGCAATTCATAATTTATTTGGATCCGCGAATCCGGATATTCCCATTAGTTCACTTAAAGGGACGATTGGCGAAACATACGGAGCATCTGGAGTGTTCCAGGCAGCAGCAGGTTTGATGGCGCTTAACAAGGGCATTTTACCAAAAAGCATAGCTCTTTCAGAGCTTAATCATCGTGATCTGGAAAAAACTCCGATTTATTTAACATCGAATGATATAAGGGATACTAAAAAACAAAACATAGTGACTACATCACAAGACTTGTCAGGGATAACGAGTTGTCTGATGCTTGAAAGTGTCTGATGAGAGGGAGGTTGGCTACTTATGAGACTAGGCTCCAATGAGGTCAGATCTCTCTTGCCACAGGATTATCCTTTTATTTTCGTAGATTCGGTACTGGATTATGAAGTCAATGATCATATCACATGCTTGAAAAATGTAAGTTTCAATGAATGGTTTTTTCCAGGGCATTTTCCTGACAATCCAATTTTTCCGGGTGTTTTATTAATCGAAGGTATGGCTCAATCCCTCATTTTGCTTCATAAATTATCAATTTGTAAGACAGAAGACTCTGAGAAGAAAATCTTCCTGTTTACCGGAATTAAAAAGGCAAGATTTTTAGATAAAGTCAAGCCAGGCGATCAAATTATATATACATGCAAGTTCACAAGAGTCATCGAAAATGCAATCTTCGCCGAGGCTGAGGCCATGGTAGGGGATAAGGTTGTTGCAAAAGCTGAATTAAATGGTTGTTTCAGCGATTAAGGAGATTTTATCGAAAAGAATGTGTTAATCATTTATCTTCAATTAATAAATATAGTTTCTTATCACAAAAGGTTGGAAGCCTTTTATGACCTATGGACTTTAAAAGAGAGCTTTATAAAAAGCAGTGGGTAAGGCCTTCATATACCTTTGAACACGTTTAATCTTGTTCACGAGGATAATTTTTTAGTATCATCCATATATTTCGATGAATCAACTTACTATTTCAGGCAGTACGATACGATTGCTAATTATAAGCTTTCTGTTTGTTCAGCCAGCCCTGATTTTGCTAGTCATGTCATACATGTTCGACCTGAACAATTCATTTCCTATTTTTCGAAAATCCATTTGTTGATGGTTGATTAACAAATTCAGGAGGTAGAAAATGCCGGGCTTATTAAAAGGGAAAAATGTGGTTGTTATGGGGATCGCGAATGAGCGAAGTATTGCTTGGGGGATTACAAAATCCTTACATAATGCAGGAGCAAATTTAATCTTTACGAACAAAAGGGAACGATCCTATAAAAAATTGGTTAAGTTACTGGACGAACATAACATAACCCCCAAGTTAATTGTTTCCTGCGATGTAGCGAGCGATGATAGCATTCAGGAAGCCTTTACTAAAATCAAGGATGAAGTCGGTGTGATTCACGGACTTGTTCACTCCATTGCTTTCGCCAGGGGTGAGGACCTTGAAGGAGAATTTACAGACATTTCTCGTGACGGCTTTTTACTGGCACAGGAAATTAGCGCTTATTCGCTTGTAGCTGTAACAAGAGCAGCAAAGGAGCTCATGACTGAAGGCGGAAGTATTGTTACGCAAACTTACCTGGGTTCAGAACGAATACTGTCTGGCCTAAACTATAATGTGATGGGAGCTGCTAAAGCGGCTTTGGAAGCAAGTGTGCGTTATTTGGCAGATGATGTCGGAAAATACGGTATACGTGTTAATGCTGTATCTGCTGGTATTGTTCCTACCTTTTCGTCTAAAGTTATTTCCGGCGTTGAAAAGAAAATGCATGACATCGAGGATAAGTCCCCCTTGCGTCGAGGTGTTGACCAGGACGAAGTCGGAGATGCAACATTATTTTTTATTAGCGATCTATCAAGAGGCGTCACCGGAGAGATCTTACATGTTGACTCAGGATTTCATATTCTCGGCGGTTGACATCATAATTACTGGAGATCGAGTCGGCCAAGGATGGGAGGACAGATATGAGCTTTAAGAAAACCGTTGAATCAACAGAAACAAGTAACCATTCATATCCATTTCGACCTGTGGGGCCTTCATTTTCCCGACCTGAACTTGAGGTGTTAACGTCAGGAAAGATTTCAGATATATTAGGAGAGCGATTCAAATTCCAGGACAAGTATGCTCATCAAACGCGTATGCCCAAACCCCCGCTGTTATTCGCTGATCGGGTTCTCGGTATGGAAGGTGAGCCGGGCACTCTTGGACTTGGTAAGATATGGTTTGAAACAGATGTTTCGAAAGACTCATGGTTTTTACATGATGGTTATATGTCATTAGGTCTCATGCTTGAATCGCTGGTAAACCCTATTACACTGATCATGTCCTCGTTGGGTATCGATTCATATAATAAAGGGGAACGCCTTACACGGTTAATAGGCTGTAAGTTCATGTTTCATGAATCGCTTGTTAAGCCTGATTCTACAATTACATCCGAACTTACTGTGGATGGTCACGTCAATAATGGCGAGATGTGGCTGACCTTTTTCCACACTGACTGTTATGCCGCAGGACAGAAACGCTTGACCGTGCGAAAAGGTCAGGTAGGTTTCTTCACTAAAGATGAATTGCTTGGAGCCCGTGGTGTGAAATGGGATGCTGAAGCTGCACGCTTTAATGCAGACGCCAGACGGGATACTCCTGTTGTGGTTTGCGAACATCGCTCTTTCACCAAGGAACAAGTAAGCTTATTTTCCAAAGGGCGTACTGCCGAATGCTTCGGAAATGGATATGAAATGGCATTTACGCACACAAGATCACCGCGTATTCAATCGGGAAAAATGCTCATGATTGATGAAGTAGAATGCTTTGATCCGCAAGGGGGACCTTGGGGGTTAGGTTACTTAAAGGCCAAAAAGGAAATTCAGCCCGATGAATGGTTTTTCTTGTGCCATTTCCATAACGATCCAGTTATGCCGGGTATGCTGCAATTTGAAGGCTGTCTGCAAGCGATGGCAATCTATCTCGCTGGACTTGGGTTTACGCTGGATAAGGATGGATACCGTTTTGAGCCTATTCCTGAGGTGTTGTATGAGGTGCAATTGCGGGGACAAGCGGCTCCAACCGCCAGGGAAGTGATCTACGAGGTATTTGTCGAAGAGGTTCATGGTGGAGATGAACCCAAATTATATGCAGATTTGTTGGTCACTGTGGATGGATTAAAAGTTTGTTATTGTGGAAGGATGGGATTGCGGCTCGTTCCCTGTTTACCAAGATAGGCTTAAGCTATAATTTAATGGGCTTAAGTGCTTTGAAAGTAAGTTTGTTGGCTTGTCAAGTCCTACCTAAATTTGTTGATCTATAGTAAAAAAGCCTGAAACACAAAAAACGACAAATAGTGATAAACTACCGCAAAATTGAGTCATTAGCACCTAACTTATGGATTATTTGTATTGTAACTTTAAGGAAATGATAAATTTACCAATTAAATAATATGCTCGTACGATAATGGCAAACCCATTGAAAAGTGGGGACGCAAAGCTACAGGGGCTAATGGATTTGCTGAAAAAGCAAGTACTACTGCCAGCCAGTTACCGAATACGACGGATTCCCCGTCTGTTTAGCGTTCGCTATTTGGACGGGTTTTTCTTTTTTTAGTTTTATTTCAAATTTTAAATAATGATAGTCCAGGCATCAAGCCTTGTCTATAGATGAGATGAATCTTCAAGGAGGGAACGCCATTTGAACAAATAAAGAATACATAGTAGGAGCCCGTGAGTACATGATGACGCTAGGAAACTAACGGCTATTTGCTCATACTGGCCGAACTGATTGGGATCATTCCATGAGTCATAGTACGGATTCGATTCGATTTGGTAAGCAGTGTATTAAAATTTGAGGCTCACTACAGTCCAATGACGGCCAAGACTAACAACGATTGGAGGGAGATGTTTGAGCAGTATTCATTCTGGTACGAGCACAAAATTGATCAAGCGTTTGTTTATCCAGTTTTGTGTATTTTTAGTTGCTTTAGGCGGGATATTTCCTTTACAGCCATCTCAGGCTCAGGCCGCATCCTTTTCGATTAATGACACTGATACTTATATTATATCCGGGAATGCTATCTACCAGATCGACGGAAATAATCCGGGCGAGCTAGACCCAAAGGCAAGCCTAGCACTTAACAACTCACTCCTCATTAATAATGGATTAGCGATGTCCATGACGGAAAATGCCTTCTACGCATTTAGCGGAAGTGGCGGCATCAATCGGCTGTATAAGATTTCAGAAACGGGTGCTACTACACAGGTAGCCACGTTGACCGGAACAGCAGCAAACGCCGTAATTAGCCCGGATAGTAAATACTATTATATTTACACCGAAAATGGGGAGAATTATCTCGCATACTACGATATAACAACAAATCAGCAAGATCGTAAGGTTATTACGGGCTTGACAAGTAGCAACGGTGGCGACATTCTTTATGACAAAAACGGGTTTATTTGGCTTTTGGATCTTGTTGACCAGGTAAAGGTCTATCAAATCGATCCGGCAACGGCAGAAGTAATACGTTCTGTTCCTATGGTAAGTGCAGACGGCCAATCCATCGATCCTGGACCGCGGGCTCTTAGCTTCCTGCCGAACGGGAAAATGTATGTGGGCGCTGGAAACACCAACACGCTCGTATACGAACTTGATCCAGAAACACTTAGCTATCGATTCCTGAGCTCTACAAATATTGAGATTACTTACGATGCCGCTTCGCGTGTCATTCCTAATTTCGATCCAAATCCTCCTCAACTTGAATCGCAGAAATCGGCGAAGATTCAAGAAAAAGCGGATGGAAACACCGTTGCGGACCAGCCTGAAGTGGGAGATACGCTGCTATACACGATTCAGAGTCGAAATACGATCTCCGAAAGTCTGATTCGAAACATGGTTATCTCGGATACGATTCCGGAAGGCTTGGAATATGTTCCGGGTACACTGACAGTGGAGGGGCAACCGGTCAGTGATGATCGAGATAATGATCAAGGCGATTTTGTCGATTCTACAGTAACCGGAACGATTGGCGATGTAACCGACACTGAGTGGCATCGTATCACTTTTCAAGTGAAGGTCACTTCGGGTCAAGCCGGTAAGAGCATCGAAAATGTAGCAACTGTTACGGGCGACAATCTAGATATGCCTGATGAGCCGAAGAATGCGATTGACGTGTATCCACTTAATCCTCCAAATGCTTGTTCATCACCAGTGGCATTGATTAATGGTGAATTTGAAAAGCCGGAGGGACCTGGTACTTTTGATAACTCGGTAGCCGGAGGCGGTTACTACTATGCAGACACGGTTCCAGGGTGGAATACGACGGATACTAACCGTACACCAAGAGGGATCATTCAAATCATGGACCCTGCCCGACCAAGCACGATACCTTCAAACACTCCGAATCAGGACAATCTTACGAGTAGATTTGCAGAATTAAATGCGGATACAAATAGTATGCTGTATCAAGATTTACCAACTGTACCAGGGCAGACAATCTATTGGCGCTTAGATCACAGAGGATATAGTGGCGTGGACACGATGAGTGTTAATATTGGACCGGTTACGAACGATCCATTCAATACCACGCCAGAAATAAAGAGAATTTCAACTGGGACTGCATGGGAAACTTATTCCGGGAGTTATACGGTTCCTGCAGGTCAAACAGTAACACGTTTTGGATTTAAAGCAATTAGTACATCTACTGGAGCCTTGGCTTTCGGTAATTACCTGGACAACATCTTCCTGGGAACTGAACCATGTGTTATCGCAGAGAAATCCGTTTCTCCTGCTGGAGAAGTTTTTGAAGGCGATGAACTTACTTACGAAGTCACAGTTAAAAATGAAGGCGGAGACGTTGCCGCAAATACCGTCTTTGAAGACGTCATTCCTGCGGGCACGGAATATGTTCCAGGCTCCATGAGAATGGTGAGCGGGACCAATACCATTGATCTAACCGATGCAGATGATACAGATGCAGGACACTTTGACGGCAGCAAGGTGATCGTTAGGCTCGGAAATTTGCAGAATACCAATGACTTGCCTGACGGCATCACAGTTCAATTCAGAGTGAAAGCATTATCCAGCCATGTCGGCCAGACGGTCACCAATCAAGCGACTGTTGATTATAAGAACTTACTGGCAGGCAAAGAGGAAACGATCGATTCTAATGAAGTGTCGAGTGGTATTCTCGAAAGAGAAGTCATTGATGCTTGCGCTAGGCCAGTTGCAATGATCAATGGCAGTTTTGAGCAAGGCGCTGTCCGGGGAACTGCTGTTAATACGTCCGGACTCTACTATTATGAATCCGAAGTACCTGGATGGAAGACCACGGATGATGCTAACGGTTATCCAGTCATTGAACTATGGGACTGGGAGCGAAATAATCCTGCGGTTGTAAAGAACTGGCCAGCTCCCCCGGACGGCGGGAAATGGGCGGAACTAAATGCTTATGAAAACGGGATGCTTTACCAGGATGTGAAGACAACCCCTGGACAGACCATCTATTGGCGCCTATCCCATATGGGACGGCAAGGGGTTGACACGATGCAGCTTCGTATTGGAGCAGCAACGGCTAACCCGTACGACACCAAAGTTCAAGAACAAATGACGGACGGTAACAAAGCATGGGGAACCTATACAGGCACGTATACGGTCCCAGCAGGACAAACGGTCACTCGCTTCGGCTTTGAGGCGGTGAGTACAGCAAGTGGAAACATTGGAGCTGGAAACTTCATCGATGATATTTTCCTTGGTACGTCGCCTTGTGTGACAGCTAACAAGACCGCATCTCCACAAGAAGTGAGTGCCGGCGATGAAGTAACCTACGAGATTCAGATCAAGAATGAAGGCGGAGACATCGCCGCCGATGCAAGCGTGACGGATCTGATTCCGCAAGGAACGGAATATGTCCCTGGCTCCATGAAATTGATCCTGGGCTCGACCACCAAAGACCTGACGGATGCCGACGACACCGACGAAGGTCGCTTTGACGGCAGCCAGGTCAGCATTCAGTTAGGCGACTTGGCCAATACGAGCCAATTGGCTGACGGCGTTACCGTGCAATTTAAAGTCAAGGTTCTAGCAAGCGCCGCCAATCAGCAAATTAAGAACAAAGCACAAATCAGCTATAACAACTTACTAACAGGCGACACGGAAGAGAAGGAATCGAACGAAACCACCACGACGGTCCGTTTCAATCCTCCTGTTCTGGAGTCCAGCAAAAATGCCGTCCTTCAAACGAAGGCTGCCGGAAACACGGACCCTGGTAACCCTGAACCAGGCGATACGTTGCGGTACACGATTCAGGCACGGAATACGATCGAAAAGAGCTTTGTCAGCAGCTTGGTTATCTCGGACGATCTGCCGGCAGGACTGCAATATGTACCGGGCAGCCTGAAGGTAGACGGCGCTGCCGTCACGGATGACGCAAGCGATCAAGACAGAGGTATGTATACCGATGGGCAAGTTATCGGCCTGTTCGGGGATATTACGGACACCGAGTGGCATACGCTGGAGTTCGAAGCGATTATTGAGCCTGGACAAGCTGGCAAAAATATTCGAAATACCGCTGTAGCCGGTGGCGAGAATGTGAGCACACCGAGCGAGTCCGAGGAAGAAGTTCAGGTTTATCCGCGTCATCCGGTTGTGGAATCGGAGAAAATTGCAGAAAACCTGAATGCGGGCAAAACCCATTTCGAAGTCGGGGATACGGTTGTCTACACCATTCGGGCAAGAACGGTGACACAGGATGCGTATATCTCGAATTTGAAAATTACGGATACACTCCCGGCAGGACTGGAATACGTGCCGGGCACCTTGACCGTGGATGGCCAATCCGTCACCGATGATGAAGGCGACGATGAAGGCCATGTGGTAACCCGCTCCGTGTACGGAGGATTCGGCGATATCTGGGATGAGGATTGGCATGAGCTTCAGTTCCATGCAATCATCCAATCCGGACAAGCCGGCAAGGATATTCGGAATATTGCCGCTGTCACCGGCGATAATTTCGACGAGCCTAGTGAGCCGGAAGAAGAAGTCAAGGTCTATCCGCGCGATCCAGTGATCGTATCCGAGAAGTCCGCAATGAATCTTGAAGCGGGCAAGCAAACATTCGAAGTCGGGGATACCGTTACCTATACGATCCTGACAAGAACGGTGCTGGACGATACGTATATGTCCAACCTCGTCATATCGGATACGCTGCCGGCCGGTCTGGAATATATTCCGGGCAGCTTGAAGGTCGACGGTGTTTCGGTCACCGATGACCAGGACAGCGACAAAGGCCATTATGCTTCAGGTCAGGTTGTCGGTAACGTCGGGGATGTATGGGATACGAAATGGCATACGCTGGAGTTCCAGGCGAAGATCGTAGCGAACGCCGGAGAATCGATTCGTAACACCGGTGAAATTACCGGGGACAACATCGATCAGCCGAGCCGCCCAACGGATGAGATTGTGGTTGAGGAAGGCGACACGCCGCCGGTGGACCCACCGGTTGATCCGCCAGTCGATCCACCCGTCAATCCACCGGTAGATCCAAATCCACCGGTCACACCGCCTGTAACACCACCAACTCCGTCTTCTCCAGTCATCGAATCACGGAAGACGTCGCGGGATCTCAATGGCGGCAGCATCACGGTCGGCGATACGCTGGAGTATACGATCTCCGCACGCAATACCGTTTCGGGCAGCTACGTATCGAACCTTGTGATTGCTGACCTCCTGCCGGAAGGGCTTGCGTATGTAGCAGGCAGCCTGAAGGTGGACGGCGTCTCCGTCACCGATAACGCTGATGGCGACAAAGGCCAGGTTGTTAACGGCAAAGTGAGCGGTAACTTTGGACGGATTACGGATACCGAATGGCATACGATTGAGTTCAAGGCAACCGTCAAGGCGGGACAAGCCGGTAAAGCGATCGTAAACATCGGTGAAGTCACAGGTGATAACGTGACAACTCCGGAGAAACCATCCAATGTCATTGAAGTGACGGACAACGAGAACAACGGTGGAAATACGACGAACCCGGGTGGAACGGGTGATTCCGACGGGGATTCGAATGAAGACCCGAACGGAAACTCGAACGAAGACTCTGACGAAGATTCTAACGGGAACTCAAATGAAGACTCGAATGGAGACTCCGACGGGGATTCGAATACTGGTGCACAAACACCGGAAGATCATGACGATTCAACATTAGGCGTATCGGATTCGACTCCACGAGATCCGGCTCAATCCGGAGATCAGGCAACGAACGAGCCTAACGGAAATAAATTGCCGAATACGGCTACGAATATGTACAGCTACATGTTAGCGGGGTGTATCCTCTTGCTTGCAGGTTTGCTACTGCTAAGAAAAAGAAGAGGATAGACTAACAACCGGCGGCTCCCCAAGTAAACCTACTTGGGGAGCCGCTGTCTATTTAGTTGTTGTGGTTATCATAATGGTTCACTAAGAGCTACCGAATTCTGCTGCGCGATGAATAGGAGATCGAGAATACGGAACGTGTTACGCAGAAAGTAATTTATTATCCATGGAACAACTTTAGAAGCTGAATTTATTGAAGTACTTAGGTAAAGATTACCCAATTCTGGGTATTTTTTTTGGTTGAGTCGAATTTTATACTTATAAGTATGAGACTGCGACACAAAGCCACAGGGGCTAATGTCCTCGATGCCAGCCAGTTGCCGAATACGAGGGATACCTCCGTTAGGCTGATTCGCGTTAACAGCAACTGTCATCAATCACTTGTTACGACGGGGGTGGGTGAACAAGGTGATTTCTATCGAGAGTGAACTCAAACAAGTATCGAAAAAACTCGAACTTCTCCGAAGAGAACTTGAGCGAGTGGCCAGCAGTTTCGAATTGGTGCATCAAGATGTTGTCGCCATTTCACAGTCGTTGGATAAGCTGATTATTCGTTACATGGAATTAAAAAAACAAGAGGAATATATCAAAAAGCATACTTGAATCATGAGGCACAGAAGATACCTTCTGTGCCTCATGTGTTTCTATTTGGATTTCAAGTGTAGGGGGAATAAGGATCACGCCCTCTGTTTTACTGGCGACATAAGATTCAGGCAGGGGAATTGAATACAAAGAGTTGACTTTACGCAACGTCAATCTATTAATCTTGGGGAAAGTAGCATTTAGGATAGGGGGATTATAAAATGGCTGATCATCACACCGTAATGGAGTCTGGAAGATGTATGGAGTGTGGAGCTAAGGAGATCGATGGGTTTTCCTGCTATGAATTATTCGGTTTTCCCCTTGTGTGGGAACATCGTGATCCAGCGTTATATGCTTTGCATTTTTGGCTTGTTTCATGTTATATGCTGCAGCATCCTTCCAACTATACAGAGGAAGGTTACCGATTGCTGGTTGATTTATTTACGAATGCTTATGATCATGATTGGGATACCGCCTATATACTCAAGAAAAATCGAGAGAGAGTAACCAAGGTAGCTAAAATAACAAACCCTCTTCCGCATAACGAAAGAAATCGCAAATCTAAATTTTGGTCAATGACCATAGAAGATATCTATTTAGGCGGTGAAACAAATGCCATCGCAAATATTATCAAGTGGAAAGAGCAAATACGATGTGAATTAAAATAAGAAGATTTATTAAGGCAAGAAGTAAAAAAATGACCTCCGACATTCGGAGGTCATCTTCTGTTCATGGAGCGTCTTCATGAATCCATGACCAGCACACGAAGGGAGGTGCGGCGGAGGATTCGCGAAGCCAGCCAGCAGCCGCTGACGGCGATAGCAAGCGCGATCAGCGTCAGCCCAATGACCAGCGGCCATTCCATGATGAGCGGCAGCTTGACAATCCCATAGGTAGAGAGCAGACCGCGCAGCACGGCCGGCAATGCGTAGACGCCGCAAGCGATGCCAGCCAGCGCACCGAGCGCAGCCAGTCCGGCAATGCCGCTTGTCAAGGCACGACGAATGTCGGTAGCGGTCAGGCCGAGCGAGGCATAAATGCCATATGTTTTCGTTTCCTTACGAATATGCAGCCGGCAAGTTGTATAAACAATAAGAGAAGTGACAGCCATGAACAGAAGGGCCAGCATACTCATCGGAATGAGCAAAACCGCCGCAGCTTCTTTGAATACGGAATCGAGCAGCACTTCCTGCTTCAGCGCTTGAATGGAAGGGCTGTAACGTTCGTTCAACTGCTGCACAAACGCATCGCTGTCCGCATTGTCCTTAAGTTGAATAAACCCGGCGTCCGGATTCAAGTGCTCGACAAGATCTGATGTGACCCTGGCGACGTTCGACATATTGGAAATGGACTGAAAGGTGCCGGTGATCAGCAATGGATGCGGTTCTCCTTCAATGTAGATCGTGACTATGTCGCCGATGCCTTTTTGCAATTTACGGGCAATATTGATCCCGATGGAAATTTCATTAGGGAGTACGGGATTACGGCCTGCAAGCGAGGCAAATCCGATCTCGTTCATGCTGCCTTCCACGACCGTCAAAGGGAGGCTGAATGTCTGTTGAGGATTGTCATCCTCTTCGGCCATGGCGATGACGCCGGTGGATGATCCGGACCAGTTCAGACTGTGAACCCGAGGGTCGCTTTGGATATAAGATTGCATTTCCGCCCGATCTATACCTTCCGCATGGATAACCATAATCGCGATATCCGCATCGTCATAACCCCACTGAGCCGACGTTTCACTGATTCGATAGACGCTGGTTACCAGCATGGCGCCAAAGACGAGCACAGCCACCGTGATGCTCATCAACAGAAAGATTAGCGCTGCGCTTTTTTTGTTGCCGCTCACATGCTTCCAGCCGATGACCGTGGGTACGGACCATCGATCCAGCAGTCTTTTGCGAGCACCATGCCGATGGATACGACTATGTGAAGACTCCGACATGCCATAACGGATCGCTTGAATGGGCTCGATATGGCGTGTCTTGGAAGCATAAACAAGGACGCATAGAAGGATGATGAGCAGCAGGCCGCAGCCAGTCCAGATCGCAACGTCTGCCGCTTGAACGGGAACAGGAGCTGTGTCGGATTTGAGGAAAGACAGGGAATTCCGGATGATGACATCTGAAAGGAAGCGGCTTGCAATCAGTGCCGGGACCAAGGCGACAATCGTCATTAAACCGTACTGCAGCAGGTAGGTGCCGATGATGCGTTCGGAGGTCATGCCAATCGATTTGAGAATGCCGATCGTGCGGTAATTGGCAAGGATTGTGTCCGTGATCGTAAAGCCGATCGTGAGCAAGGCGACGAGGATCATGACCAGTCCGAGGAAACTCATCACAAAGCCGATCACCTTGTTCATGATGAAATAAAAGGCCGACAATTCGGCAAACGAAACGCGTTCCTCTAAAAACGGCGACCCGAGCGCCTGCTCAAAGCGCTGCCAGTATTCCTCGCTTTGTTCAGGATACGAATAGCGAAGCGACAACATGTATTGCTCCTGAGTGGACAAGCTACCCATGGTTGACCGATAGTCGGCTTCGTTCATCCAGATGCGGGCAGTGGTCGAGAAAGGACCGCCATGGGATATGTCAATGACAATCGCACCGATCGTGAATTGTGCCGGTGCAGACCCTGAGGTGAACACCAATTCATCGCCGATATGCATGTTGTATTTGTAGGCAAGCGAGGTGGGTATCCAGATTTCGCCGACTTCCGGAACCGTCAGATGCTCAGGGCCTGTACCGGGAAGAGGATTGTTGACCCCATGCGGCATCGGCGGGGTATTGATCATATACAGATAAAGATTGGGCAATTCTTTCCCGTTAAAGACCAGTCCGGTCCATGGCTTGTAAGGGATTAAGCTGGACGCGTTTACGCCTTCTTGGCTGGACCACCAGTCGGCTACCAACTGTTCGTCATGCAGCCCACGGGTCATATTTATGACTTCGTGCGCACCATGAGCAGCCGCATGGCGATCATTGAATACATTCTCCGTATTCATCAAGACCGTGAATGCGGTGCTGACGAGTAGAGCGGATAGGGCAATAAGCAATGCGATCAGCGTGTTTTGCATTTTTCTTTTGCGTAGGTTGCCCCAGCAGAGTGTCAATATGGCTCGCATCCCAGACTACCTCCTCCCGGTGACATAAGCGAAGATCATCGCTTCCCGCTCGGAGGCCTGTTCCGGACTATAGGGTCCCATATCCAGCGTGCCACCGATCTTGCCGTCGCTAATGTAGATAAGGCGATTGCCCCGGCAGGCTGCCTTCATGTCGTGGGTGACCATGACAATCGATTGACCGTCCGCATGCATCCGGCTCAATATATCAAGCACCGTAACGCCTTGTTCGTAGTTCAGACTGCCGGTAGGTTCATCAGCAAAAATGATGTCCGGGTTATTGATGAGCGCCCTGGCGATTGCCGCCCGCTGCTGCTGCCCTCCGGATACTTGGGAAGGCAACCGGCTGCTCTGTTTATCGAGGGAGAGATTGACCATCAAGTCATTTGCCCGTTGCCGTACTTGTTCCTTATCCTGATTTGCGATATATCCAGGGAGGGCAATGTTATCGAACAGCGACAGATCGGGTACAAGGTTGCTGTTTTGATAGATAAAACCGATCCGATTCGCCCGAAAGCGTGCAAGCTCCTTGGCTGAAAATTGATCAAAGCGCTGTCCCTGCAGACAGACTTCTCCGGTTGTCACTTCATCAAGTCCGCTAAGCAAGTACAGCAAGGTGGACTTTCCCGACCCCGAGTCGCCCATGATGACCGTGAAATCTCCTGCGTAAATCGAAAGATCGACATTCCGAATGGCATGGTACTGCTCCTTGCCAGTGGTGTATGTTTTACATAAATTTGCAGCTTGCAGCATAATGGTTTTGCTTGAAGGCATATTCTGATCTCCTCTCTTATCTTCCCATGCCACCAAATTATAGAGAACGATTCTTGCACATTTGTTATTAAATTATAAATAAATTATGACAGGGGTCAGCTGAGGGGCAGAGTCAAGTAGAAAGTCGTTCCCTGCTGCTGTTGGCTGTGAAAAGAGATCGTGCCGCCATGCGCTTCCATAATATACTTGCATATCGACAACCCAAGTCCGACCCCGTGGCGCTCGGTCGGTTGGCTGGCCGTTCGTTGTGAAACGCTGCCTTGGTAGTACCGATCAAAAATAAAAGGCATATCCTGCGGGGAAATTCCGCTCCCTGTATCGGAGACGATGATCTGCAGGCAGGATGTTTCCGAGTGTTCTTCAACAGCGAGGCGAATCGTACCCCCGGGCTCCGTATGCTTCAGTGCGTTCGTGACGAGATTGGACAGAACTTGCTCGATCCGTATGGCATCGATAACGACAAGCACGTTGGGAATAGCAGAGGGTTCTTGGCAGCGTACGCCCATCGTACGGATATAATGGGCCATCGCCCGCAAGATCGGCTCCAGCGTTGGAGCGCTGTATTGCTCAATCGGATGTACGGCAATCTGCTCCAGATCACGCAGGGCGTGCAGCAGCAAATCGTCTACAAGCACGGTCATCTTGCTCGTATTCGCATGCACCACCTCAAGGTATGCCATCACACTCGGCAGATCCGGGCATATGCCTTCCCGAATTGCATCGATATAGGCTTTGATCGTTGCCAGCGGAGTTTTTAAGTCATGAGACAGATTGGAAATCAGCTCTTTGTGCGACTGGCTGTGCGCGGCTTGCTGCATATGCAAATTACGAATCTCTTCACGCATGAGATCAAATACGGCATAGAGCTCCCCGACCTCGTTATCGCTGGTCCATTCGGCACGCTGCTCGTAGTTGCCTTTCAATATGGCTTCGGCATAAGGCTTGAGCCCGGCGACAGGCTCAACCCAATCATGCTGCACCCGGCGTCCGATGGAGAAGAATAAATAAAGCAGCGTCAATAGGGCCAGAGATAGCAGCGCCCATGGCACATATAGCGGCAAGTCTGAGGAGGGGAAGGCTGCGGCTACGACAGATGCAGGCACAGCAAACTGAGCGTAGCCCACAAAGCTTTTGCTGCCGGCGTCCAGCAGCGGAAAAGCGAGATGATAATAAGACGGCTCGCTGTCAGAAATACGCAGCGTGTAGTCGAGTTCAAAGCGGGGATGAATATGGCGCACGGATGAATCATCGCTGTCATAGATCATCGTTCCGTCAGGAAATACAACCTTGAGGCCGATCCCTGTCTCTTGACTCCAGCTGGTTAATTGCCCCCGAATCGGAGCATCGGCCAGCAGCAAGTCGGCATGCTCATTCTCCAGGTTATGGACAACCGTATTCGTCAGCACGCGAATAGGGTTGACAATGGATGACGAATCGGGCTGGTTTGAGGGCCAAACGAGCCAAACGACGGATAGCAAAATAACCATGATAGATAGGCAGGCTGCCCAGAGCCTTCTTGTTTGCCACGATTTCCAGTACATGGGGGCTACACCGTCTCATCGGGGTTGAATTTATAACCGACGCCCCAAACCGTTTTGATATAGGAGGAGTTGATCTCGGCCCGCTCCAGCTTCTCGCGGAGCCGCCGAATGTAGACCGTGATGGTATTATCCTCGACATAAGCTGAATACCCCCAGACTTGATCCAGCAGCTGCGACTTGGTAAACACTTGATTCGGGTTAGACGCCAGGAAGTAAAGCAGATCAAATTCTTTGGCGGATAACGAAATTTCCTGCTGTCCGACCATGACCCTGCGGGCATTTTTATCAATCGAAAGGGTGCCGAATTGCACTCGCTGCTGTAGGGCTGACGGGAATTTCGGGTCTGCAATTCTGCGCAAATGTGCCTGAACGCGGGCGACCAGTTCACTGAGCGAGAAAGGCTTGGTCATATAATCATCGGCGCCGAAACCAAGGGCAAGCACTTTGTCCGTATCGCTGCTGCGGGCGCTTAAAATAAGAATGGGCGCAGCCGTCAACGTGCGGAGCTTGCGGCATACTTCAATTCCGTCAGCATCAGGCAATGTCAGATCGAGAATGATAAAATCCGGCTGCCGGTTGCGGACTTCCTGCAATCCGTCGCCGGCATTTTCCGTGATGAATGTGCTGAATCCCTGAACACGCAAATAGTCGTTCACGATGCGAGAGATATCCTGCTCATCTTCAATGATCAGTACTGTTTTAGGAGAATTCATGAAATAGTCGCCCCTGTTCCGCATGCTTAAATAGTGAGTCCATTATAGCATGGGCCGGAATGAAGCATAGGGAAAATAAGGGGAACCTTACCAATTGAAAGGCTTGGTGTGAAGTGAAGTCATATCAAGAACACGGTTACCTAAACTGTGGAGCACGCAGCGAGAGGGTGGTTTTATTGGAATCTGAAACGAGCAACAGCTATCGGGATGTTCCCGATAGCTGTTTTCATAGTTTCGGACATCAGTCTGCCGATTTCGTTATTTTGTCCATGTACCGATCTTATAAGCTCCGTCTGATAGACGTTCCGTATTAGCAAAATCAACCCCAGGTTGGTTTGTAGACGGATCAAGAATAGCGATTGCCAGCTCATAAGTTCCGTTTGCCAGCGAGTTGGTGGAGATAGAGCCTGAGACCGTATGCAAGCCGGTTCTCCAGGTTGTTACGTCTGCGGTTGTCGTTTGACGCGCCACGATGTTCCCGCCGCTGCGCAGCTGGATTTCAACAGGCCAGTTGAACGGGAAGTGCTGAACCCCCTTATTTTCCACAGCGATGGATACATCAAGCGTGCTTCCGCTATCTTGCGGATATGAAACCTTCTTCACGACAAAGTGATAGCCCATTCGTTTCTTCAGTGTATCCATATTGCCCTGCAAAGGATTGCCCAGCGCTAAGGAAGCCGGAGCATTCGGTCCCAGCCAGCTCGGTTTGCTGAGCTCGGTCTGCCGCAGCGTCTCATTGAAGCCGCTGCCAGTTGTAAGTGCAGCATTCATGCCATAGGCACCGCCGTAAAATTCACCGCCAGATACGCGCGTGTTCCAGAAGTTGGCATGGTTTGGCTGCTGCTGGCCGATATCATCCCAATAACCGTTCTGTGTGCCGGTATACCATCCCCATTCGGAATCGAAGCTCGGCTGATCGCCGAACATATCATTATACATTCCAAGAACCAGACCCTTGTTATTATTCTTGGCCAATTCCACGCTTCGTCTGATCAAGAGCTGCGTATGATCCTCCTGATCGGCAAATGCATCGATATAATGCTGAATGTACTGATTGGATATTTCGTTCGGAGGGAATGCGCCCGTATAGTTGCTTTCCCCGTTCGGTCCGATGTAAGGCCAGGTGTGGAATTCCGCCCAATGGCCAAGCGAACCGATTTGTACAAAAGCAATCGGGCTGTCAGCCGTGTCGTAATGCTCCGCAATCGCCTCAATGGCAAGCTTATGTCTGGCGATCAGATACTCGGAACTGTAATTGGGGGAGAAGCCCGTGTTCTTGCCGGCTCCCATGCCTCCGGTTGCATCCTGGTAGGCCTTGCCTGGAGATTGTCCCAGACTCACCATGTCATGATAGAGCCAGTCAGGAATGTCCCGGTGAGGCACACCGGAAGGACTGTCCAGAATAATGCGAAGGACTACCTTAACTCCGCGGCTTTGCCAATAGTCGAAATGGTTGGACGCTTCAATCGAATTGAAATCATAGTTGCCCTTGGTTGGCTCTAACTCCTTCCAGGTGACACCGGCATACACGAGACGGTGGTCCTGAGGGTAATGGGTAGATTTCGCTGAAGGTGCCCAGCCCTTAAACGGGTTATTAAGCGGATCATCCAGCTCGCTTGGGTAAAATTCGATCCGTTCTTCTCCGGGATTACCTGCATTAAGCGTATAAACGGGAAGGGACTGGTTCAGCGCTGGCAGTCGGTTTATATCCGAATTGTTATCCAGATATCCGATGTTCACACTGCTGCCTGTTGCAAGTCCAAGCGTAGCGAGAGGGAGTGCAGCTTCAATGGTCGATGGGGTACGTACATATTGAGAAGAAGGAAGAGTCGAAGACAAATCCCAATTCCAGATGCTTCCATTTCCTGCATAGCGATATAGCGATTGATTCTCGAGGAGCCATTCAATACCGGACGCACCCCATCCGAAGGCTTGATATCCGGTCGAAGTTTTCCCATCCGTATTCAGCCAGAAGCTCCCCATGGTGGTGCTAAGGCCGGCGCCTTCCACAAGCAGATACAGATTGCTGTCATCGTGGGCAGCCTTTAGGACGCCAGCGGTTCCCGAATTCGTGGAAATAACCGGAATCCCTTCCCAGTCGCCCGGGTTACCATCGATAACGATGGAGGCTGCTTCCGCAGTCGAAATAAAGAGGGGAGAAGGGAATAAGGCAATAAGAATGGCCGTCATCGTAAAAACAGTAAGCGTCAACTTCATTTTGATACCCCATGCTTTCATGTCAAACCTCCTCACAAAATGATGGATGTCATAAAGCCTGCAAGTCCAAACTTCTTTATTAACGTAGAAATCATTCTACCGAATCTGAAGCTTTCACCCCCTTTCCAATTGAAGTTCCCGCATCCACCATGAAAAAAAGAGCACCGTGTCGGGGTGCTTCTTGTGCAGTGGGTCTATGGGGCAAAGAACATATTCATCTCGTCTTTGTTGCAGTCATTAAGTAGAACTTCGTACGACCAAACGGGTAGGCAAAATCACTTTCTTAGGCAGCAGTTGATTTCCGTTTATTCGGTCGATCAGGTTGTCGACGGCAACCATGCCGATTTCTTTTGTCGGTACGTCGATCGTTGATAGGGGGGGATTGGAATATTTGGATACCTCAATATTGGATAAGCCTATGACGGCTACTTCATCAGGAACGGAAACGCCGTTGTTATACAAGCCGTTGAGGGCGGCCATAGCCATTAGATCGCTGCCTGCAAAGAAGGCGGTCGGGCAATTTTTGGTTTTGCATAAATGATTCACTTTTTCAATGCAGACCGCTTCATCCCACATGCAATCAATAACCCAATCGGGATTCACCGACATTCCGGCAGCATGCATGCTGGCGTAGTAGCCTCGATAACGGCGGCTGTCTTTCAAGTTATTCGTTAATCCGCTTCCCCCGATATATCCAATCCGGGTGTGACCTTTGTCAATGAGATGGTTGACGGCCATCGAAGCGACATTGTAATGATCATAGCCCACATTATCGATATCCCCGCGTTCGGTATCAATCCCCACGATATAAGGAACCTGCTTGCGTATATACTCATAGGTTTCGCCGTTCAAGGATTCCATAAGAATCAGGCCGGTAATCGGTTCGCTGAATGTATGGAATAAAATCTTGCTGTCATTCAGTTCAATTCCAGTCCGAATAAAGGAAATGCTATATCCCGCGCTCAGCAATCGCTCTTCCACGCCGGATAAAATCGACATGAAATAAGGGTCGTTGTATTTATCCTTTGTAACGCTTAATACACACCCGATTTTGATGTGCGACTTGCTGTCGGAATGTTCCGTGGTTACAACTTTCCGCTTGGGACTTGAAGTGATTTTATAGTTGAGCTGCGTAACAGCCTGCCACACCCGCTCCCGGGTTTCGTCCGTAATTTTATATTTCGTATCATTGTTTAACACTCTGGATACGGTGGCGGTAGATACATTTGCTAATTTAGCAACATCCCGAATGGTACTCATAAATAAACACATTCTCCTTTTTAGTTACGAATAGTCACCATTTAGAGTTTATAGGAATGTTACATGGTAAACAATGATGGACTTGATAAATGTCTTGTTGCGTTATTTGTTGCGTAGTATCGTTACGTTATTCAAGTGTATCTATATTCATGATTAAAATCAATCATAACATGTTTCTGCCGTGCTGTGTTACTACAAATTTTAAAAAAAACCAAAATTATTATTGCAAGGATACGCAGGGATGATATAACATGAAATCACGAAATGTTACAAGTATTACGTCGATTTGTTACGTTATATTAACGTAACAAAATAGGAGAGTTTGTTTAGCAGGCGGCGGGGGGCGGATTAAAACATGAACAAAGCAGTAACGGTTTACCCCATGATGTTAGAAGACATCCTAAACAACCCGGGCATAGGTTTTACGGCAGCACCAGGGTTAATGGGAGACCTGGGTCGGATCTGCGACAATCGAGGGGAAGAGCACAAGAAATATAAGTTCACGGAAGACAGCAGAACGTACAATCATCCCGACAGCAAAGTGTATTTCTGCAGCGTGCGCTGGCGGGACCTGGAAGTTCGCCAAGGAGAGTACAGGTGGGAAGTTCTTGAGGAGAGGCTGGACTACGCCAAATCGATAGGCTGTACGGCCGTGGTTCGCTGTTCCCCATACGCGTTAAGCGAAGAGGATGATATACCCGCCTGGTATCGTGCGGAACATCCGGAGGAGCCGGACTTTCCGTTCTGGAGAGTAGATCCTGAGACAACACCCTATGTGTTGTATTGGTCTGACTTTATCAAAGCGTTTGCCGCACGGTTTGACGGACATCCGGTCATAAGCTCGGTTGATTTGACGATTGTAGGGGCCTGGGGAGAAGGCGGCGGAACGGAGTTTTTAAAGCCGGAGGCCATTAAACGCATTACAGATGCCTACCTGGATGGGTTTAAAATAACCCCTCTCCAAGCATTGCTGCATGATACCTTGTCGATCAGCATCATGAAGGAGCGCAAAGCCAAAGTGGGCTTTCGCGTCGATTGCTTGGGTGATATGGGCGGCTTTCATGGAAATGAGTGGTCACATATGACGGATTTCTATCCCCAGAATATTCAGAATTTCAAGATGGGCGATGCCTGGGAGAAGGCTCCGGTTCTATTTGAAGCATGCTGGCACATGAATGATTGGTATCTTCAGGGCTGGGATATGGATTATATCATTCAAGAAACGCTGAAGTGGCATATTTCATCCTTTAACAATAAAGGAACGGTAGTCCCCGAACCGTGGAAAGAGAAGGTCAAGGCTTGGCTGAACAAGATGGGATACCGCTTTGAATTGAGAAAGCTCACGTACGATTCGTTGGTGAAGGCAGGCGGTCAGCTAAAAATCAGTGCATTGTGGGCTAATGTAGGAGTAGCGCCGATTTATAATCCTTATCCGCTGGTTGTGAGGCTTACTGGCCAAGATCAAACCTATACGCTGCGCAGCAGAGAGGATATTAGGGAGTGGCTGCCGGACGAAGATATTGTGTGGGAAGAGGGTTTCGGTTTACCCGGTAATATGTCCGAAGGCGAATATGATTTGGAGATTGGCATCGAAACCGGGGTTAAGGAAATCGGGAATATCCAGCTGGCCATCGAGGGGAACAAGGACGGTTATTACCCGATGGGCAAGTTAACAGTTGAACGGGGGAGACAAGGAAATGGAGAGTCTGTTGAAGTTTAACGAGTGTATCGCAATCTGCAACTTTGATTACCTGCCAGAAGGGTTGGAAGCTAAATATGATCGATATAAACCGGATGGCAAGCCCCATCTCATCCCGCGGGAGTTCTTGTCCGGAATCTTTGAGCAGTATCAAATTCCTGAACCTACCCGCCAATGGCTCGTTCAGGGGGTTGAGGCGATAGAAAAGGATGACGTACTATTTCATTTTACCCAATTTTTAGTAGAGGATATGTGCACTTTGCGCAATCGCTGTGATGAGACCCATTATACGAATATGACGCCAGGTTGCATGGCGCAATATGGAGAATTATACTCCTTTCTTTTGCTGCTGGCCTGCGTTGTTCCTTCCATGAACATGCTGGAGGCGCGTTCCATACCTAAAGCTTACTACGAGCAGATCCCTCAACAGCCCCTGAAGCTTCAATTGGAAAAACTGGTGCAGCACGGCGATGCCAAGGTTCATGATTTTCCATGGGTGATGAATTTTTATACCTGCTCCATCTTTCTGTTAGACCGGTTTTATTTTATCCCCTACCGATTTGAGGATCCTTTCACCATGTTCCGTCATGTGAACACGCAGGAGGTTATTGCCCTTCGGCACGCAGGCGAAGAATTTCGCAGCGATGGACAACGGAACGGAATCAATGATGTATATGATCTTCAAGGAAACTTCACCTCAGAATGGCACGAGAATGCCGAGTTTGTCATCGCTAATCGGATAAATCCCATGGGATTCGTTGAAAGAGAAACGACGCCGATCCTGAAGAAGGAATGGGAGCCGGTACTTCAAACAGGGGATACGCTGTTAGCGCTCCACATTCCATCCGGCCCCGGGTACACGCCGGACAGGTTGAAGAATTCCATGGAGATGGCTGCCGCATTCTATGACCAGTACTTTCCGGAGTTACCCATCAAAGGCTTCTGGAGCTCAAGCTGGCTTTATGATACCAGGTTGTCGCTTATCCTGGATCATGAAAGAAGCAATATTGTCCTCGTTCAACGACAATTCTATAATTATCCGACCATGGAAGGGGACGGCATGCTGCGTTATGAAGCCTTTGGGGACAGGAAGGCAGACCCGGTCCGAAACCCAGGCGAATATACAACCTCCCTGCAAAAAGCAGCTGCGGCGTATATGGAGACGGGAGCCCGTTTTAACACATTAAGCATGATTGTATTGCGGGAGGATATCGACAAGATTGGCAGCCGGCCGTACATAACCGATGCAGACATCGAGCAATTCCATCGCACCGTTGACAGCCATTTGCAAGGGAGAGAAGAGGATGGGGAAATACTCGCTTGAAAATTACGAGAAGTATAAAACCGTAAAAATCCGACCGCAGCCCTTATTGAATCGGGAGTTTGATGGAAGCCAGGGTCCATTCGAATACGTCTCCTTTTTCTGGAGAGCGCTTGAGCCGGTTCGAGGTGAATACAGGCTTGAAGCGATCAAAGAAGCACTGCGTACGGCCCATAATCCCATTCTTGTCCTGGTACCGGAATTGCCGATCTGGGTTCAGGGTTATGAACCTGATTGTTTTGCGGCCTTGGTCCGAAAAGTCGGGAGTTATATCGACTCCGACAGACGCTTAACAGCCGTTCTGATATCAACCTTAGCTGACAGTAAGGAAGAATGGAACGCTTATGTGGAATCGTTTGAGAAGCAGACGCTGCTAGCCGAACTGCAGAATGACAGATTGATTCAACATGTAAGAGACCGCGGCCGCGGATTTGGCCTGCTGGTGAAGTGCGGTGAGGAGAATTGGATCGAATGCTGTGAGGCTTTTGCCATACATAGGCTGCAGAAGGTATGGAAGCGTTACCAGGTGGTCCTTGATGTGACCGATAACGTTTGCGGTCCTCATACCAGACGCGAGGCATATCGCTGGCACGCCGCCCTCTCCAATCTGAATATAGGACTTGGATATCATCTAACTTTACGCAGACTGACGTATCCGGAAACGGTATATAGTCGTGGAAGCTTGCCGCTGCGTTTCTGGTTTGTCAACGAGGGCAGCTCGAGAATATACCGGGATTTTCAGTTATGGGTGCAGTTACAGCAGGGGGAGGTTTCCTATGAATATCCCCTGCACGCCGCCACGCATTCCTGGTTAACCGGGGACCTTGTCCATAATGAGATGGTCCCCTTGAAGGATATGTTACCGGGAGAATATACGCTGAGTATAGCACTCTTTTTCGAAGACCGGTCGTATATCCCCCTGCATATACAGAACCCGCAGCAGGATGGATATTATGAGGCAGGCATGATCCAAGTCGAAATATCCGATGAGGATCCGCTTAGGAATATTTGGGATGACTATGATCCGGAAGGATATTACCCCTTGGAAGATCCCGTGATTCCGGAACAGGAATAGATGTTTCGAACAAGATGGTTAGGACAAATACGAGTTTGCTGGAGGTTATGGATTTGAAGTTAGCATTAATCGGCGCAGGACAAAGAGGCATGATCTACGCAAGGCATGCATACCCAAGCGAGGACATCGTTGCGGTCGTTGAACCGGATGACAGCAGAAGAAAGGCGGCAGCGGACGAGTTTCGGATTCCTTTGGAGAAACAATTTGAATCCGTAGATGAATTTTATCGGCTCGGCAAAATTTGCGATGCCGTCATCGTTTCTTCTATGGATCGTGATCATTACGCGCAAACGATGAGAGCGCTTGATCTTGGGTATGATATTTTGCTGGAAAAGCCCATTTCGCCAAGTCCGGAAGAAAGCTTGAGAATACAACGAAAAGCCAATGAAACAGGCCGGAAAGTGATTGTATGCCATGTGCTCAGATATACGAACTTCTTTGCGGAAATCAAGAAAATCATCGATAGCCAAGAGCTCGGCAAGATCGTGACCATACAGCATAACGAGAACATCGGCAATTTCCATATGGCACACTCCTTTGTACGAGGCAACTGGAGGAGAAGCGACCTGGCCAGTCCAATTATCATGCAGAAGTCCTGCCATGACATGGATATTTTGGCCTGGCTGGTGGACAGTCAAGCGAAACGGATCTCTTCCTATGGCAGCCTGACTTATTTTAAGGCGGAGAATGCACCGGCAGGAAGCGCGGAACGATGCCTCGACTGTAAGGTAGCAGCGAACTGCCGATTCGATGCGAGAAAAGCCTATTTGCCTATAAGGGGCCAGTGGCCCGCTACCGTCATTTCGGCGGATCAGAGCGAAGAGGGACTGCTCCAAGCGCTCGCAACGAGTCCTTACGGACGCTGTGTTTATCGGCTTGACAATGATGTGTGCGACCATCAAGTCACCGTGATCGAGTTCAAGAACGGAGTAACGGCAACGTTTAATTTAAGCGGATTCACCAACAAAATGTACCGTACGCTCAAAATCATGTGCGAGCATGGGGAAATTCGAGGCGACGATAACTTGAACATTATCGAAGTCACCCGCTTTAACTCCAATATGGCAGAACCCGTTCAGCAAACCGTCATTCGGCCAGCAACGGTGAGCGGCGGACATAACGGCGGCGATACCGGTCTGATGAACGACTTTTTGGAGAATTTGGGAAATGCCGACTTCAGCAGCAGATCCTCCATCGACATGTCCGTCGAAAGCCATATCATGGCCTATGCCGCGGAAGAGGCGAGAATTACTGGTACCGTGATCGATCTGGATCAGCTTAAGGAGAGGCTGCAGCAGAGCATTTTGGCATAATCGTTTAATCACATTGCAAAGGTAGTGATGGAATGGGTTCCGTGGTTAAGGGGTTTCTATATGAAATAACGAAAAACCGAATACTGTATCTGATGTGCGTGCCTGCTTTGATCGTGCTGATCATGTTCTCCTATATCCCGTTTGCCGGAATATGGATGGCATTTACCGATTTTAATGTGGTTGACGGCATCTTCGGCAGTGAATTTGTGGGTCTGGACAATTTCAAATACTTTTTCTCGGAAAACAGCATGGGATGGAAGGTTACCTATAATACGCTGTACATCAACTTTTTCGGTCTCATCTTAGGCATTATCATTCCTGTCAGCATAGCCATTCTCATCAACGAAATCCGGCATAAAACCTACAAAAAGGTCGCTCAGAGCATGATGTTTTTTCCCTATTTCATCTCGTGGGTCGTCGTTGGGGCGATACTGTATGGGATATTCTCTACCGATGTGGGCGTTGCCAATCATATTCTGGAGTTCTTCGGAGCAGATCCGATCAGATGGTACTCGGAGCCGAAGTATTGGAAATGGATCATCATTCTGTCGAGCGTCTGGAAATGGAGCGGGTACAGTTCCATTATCTATATGGCGGCGATGTCCAATTTTGATGGAAGCTTATACGAAGCGGCCAAGGTGGATGGCGCCAACAAATTGCAGCGGATTTTTTACTTGACCGTGCCTATGCTGAAGCCGACGATCATCGTTTTGAGCTTGCTGAGCGTCGGACGAATCTTCTACGGGGACTTTGGGATGATTTACGGTATTGTCGGCAACAACCCGGTCCTGGCTGAAGAAGTCACGGTTATCGATACTTATGTTTACCAGTCGATGCGTACGCTGGGCTTTTCTTACTCTACGGCAATCGGGTTATTTCAGTCACTGATGGGATTGATCCTGATTACGGCTGCAAACCAATCGGCTAAGAAAATAAATGACGGAGAGGGTCTATTTTGATGAAACAAAAGAATAGATTGCTTGGCGATCAATTGGTGATAGCCTTTGCCTATGGTTTCATTGGCTTATTCGCGCTCGTGTGTCTGTATCCCCTTGTTTTAACGTTAAGCGTGTCCTTTTCTTCGGAGCAGGCCGTTGCGAGAAACGGGTATTCGATCATCCCACTGAGCCCCAGCTTGGATACCTATAAATATATCTTTGTTAATAGTGGAATGAAATTGCTCAAATCCTATGGCGTGACCCTGCTTGTAACGACCGTGGGGACGATGGGGGCGCTGCTGATTACCAGCATGATTGCCTTTTCCCTATCGATCAAAAAGCTGAAATACCGTAACGTACTCGCCTTCATTAGCAATTTTACGATTATTTTCTCGGCTGGCCTCATTCCGTGGTACATGGTCAGCGTCAATTATTATGGACTGAAGAACAGCATTCTGGCCTTGATCCTGCCGTCTATATTCAGCGTCTGGAACATGTTTCTGATGCGAACGTACTTTGCAAGCATCTCTCCATCTTTATATGAAGCGGCCGAGATGGACGGCGCCAATTATTTTACGATCTATGTAAAAATCGCTCTTCCATTAAGCAAGACCGCACTGTTGACGGTTGGTTTAATGTATGCGCTTCAATATTGGAATGATTGGTGGCATGCTCTGATCTTTATTAATGATCGCGATTTATTTCCGCTCCAGTATTTCCTCTACAACATCTTGTCGAACGTCAATGCGATAAGCTCCGGACGAATTCCATCAGGGGCATCAGGCAACATTACACTGCCTGCGGAGACCGTGAAGATGGCCATTACGGTCATTACGATCGGCCCGATCATTTTCCTCTACCCTTACATTCAAAAATACTTCGTGCACGGGATTATGGCTGGTGCCGTCAAAGAATAGACGCCTGCATGGTTACTGGCCGATATCGGCTTTTAACATAGATAAACTATTTTATTAGGGAGGGTCTTTCATGAAAGCAAGGACAATGCTGATCTTGTTGGTCTTATTGATGGCGTCCGTTTCGGTTATGGCAGGATGCAGCGACAAAAAAGAGGGGGCAGCCAAGCTCGAAACCGTCACGATTCTGTATCCGGGGGAGCGAAGCGATCGCATGAGCGAATTTCTGGACAACGAGTTTGCCGAGAAGATGGCAGCCGATCTTGGTTTGAAGGTCGAAGTCACATTTGTGCCGTGGGCCCAGTATTGGGAACAAAAAGATATCATGCTGGCCGCAAATGAACCGATCGATTTATATTGGGACGGTCTCCCGGACCTTTCTACCATCGTCAACAAGAAACAAGCCATGGTATTGGATGATTTAATCAAGGAATATGGTCAGGATATGCTAAAGGTCCTGCCGATGGAGCAGCTTCAGGGGGCAACGATCGACGGGAAGATACATGGCATTCCATCCGCTTATGCACCCTCCTCCGCCATGTACCAGCTGGTGGCCGTTCGTCAGGATATCCTCGAAGCGGTAGGGATGACGGACTTGAAGACAGCAGACGACTTAAAGGAATTCGCAACAAGGGCGAAAGAGAAATTTCCTGAAATGAAGGGACCCGCCGATATTGTCTTTAAACCGTTGACCCGATATTTTACCGATGAACAATATAACTGGATCGCCGTAGAAGATTTGGTCGTATTCGGGGAAGAGAGTAAAAAAGCATACAGCTACTATGAAACGGAAGCGTTCCAGGAAGTCGCGAAGTTTAATAACTCCATGTATGACGCAGGGTTGTATACAGAGGATTTGACCATCAAATATAACGAGAGAGACTCCCGCATGCAGACAGGCTTATACTTATGGGTTGAAGGATCTTTGGGCAAGGAAATGGAAATCGTCGATGCCATCAAAGCCAATGCGCCGGATGCCGAGGTGAAGACGTATCTGTTAGCCGAGGATAAACCGCGTTATGTGACAGCCGCAGGCGGAGAAGTACTGGGCATACCTGTCAATGCTCCTAATCCGGAAGGCGCCATGAAGTTCGTGAACTGGATTTATAAATCCCAGGAGAATTATCTGTTTGCTCTCTATGGCGTCGAAGGCAAGGATTACGAGATTGTGGATGGAAGAATCAATAAGCTCACCGCTAGCGAATTCTTCTATGAATGGATGTTTAGAAACCAAAATTACCAATTGTTCGGGCCGAGTGTGGCGCAAGAGTCCATCGATAAGTACAAGAGCTGGGATGAACAGGCTATCCGATCCGATTCATTGGGCTTCCGATTTAACAATGAAAAGGTCAAGTTAATCGAGACGGCCCTGAAAGAAGTCGCAGGCAAGGATTTAGCCGCTATACGTTCCGGTTTCGTCGATTTTGAGACGGAGTATCCCAAAGCCATCGAGAAGCTGAAGGCGGCGGGCATTGATGACTATGTCGCTGAGATCCAGCGTCAGCTGGATGAGTTTTTGGCGGGGAAATAACAGGATTGTGAACCGCTATCTGAAATCTTCGAGCTTTAGTAGTACCGGAGTAGGCGGATGTAGAAATGCTACCCGGAACCTATAAGAGAGCGGCAGGGTCTATTTGACCCTGTCGCTCTAGTTTTTTAAAACTTAATTGATAAAGTTTTAAGAGTGCGCAATTAGATGATTAATATACATAAACACATCTGAATGGGCTTTCGACACTTGGAAAAGAAGAAACCCCCGGTTTTAAAAAGACCGGGGGTTTCTCAAGCCGGATGTCATGATATAGAGCATCCTTTGTGTTCTATGCATTTAACTTGAGTGTACTACTTTACGTTGTCCTTAAGCGTGGAAACCCAAACCTCAATGCCATTCTGATTACGAGTGGATTGGTGAGAAACCGTTGCTTCTTGAACATCGCCGAAGCCCCAGTGGGTTTCTGCTACATCAGGGAAGATCGGTTCCAATCCCGTCAAAGGTCCACGGTACAATGCTTTGTTAATCAAAGTGACGGCCTCAACCCGCGTAATGCGGTTGTTAGGTCGGAAGGTGTTGCCAGGGTAGCCAGAGAGCAGATTGTTACGATATAAAGCTTCTATGGCTTCGGCAGCCCAGCTTCCCTCAATGTCCGTAAAGTGACGATTCACGGAAGCCGTTGTGTCCAGATTCAGGAAACGGGCCAGCACGGCAGCCAGTTCTGCGCGGGTGACCGGCACATCAGGACGGAATGTATGGTCAGCGTATCCGTTGAAATATCCTTGGGATACTGCAATTTGAATGTAATCGGACGCCCAGTGGCCACTTCGAATATCTTTGAGGTTCGATTTCCCGGTTGCTGTGGTTTCCTCTGAAAGACGTGCAACGATTGCAGCTAGCTCAGCCCGGGTCAACGTTTTGGACGGATGGAATTTACCGTCAGGGAAACCGAGGATATAACGCTGATGCTGGAGATCGCCGAATCTGTCGGAGAATACTTGAACATTGACGGAAGCATTGGATTTTTTGCTGCCTCCTGCAGTCAGTTGTCCAATGATTTCATATTGAACCTCTTTTGATGGGATCAATCCCCATTTGATGTCCAATTTGAAGTTACCGGTGCTTCCAGCAGGCAGATTAGCAATATTCCAGGTTACCGTTCTGCCATCGACCGTTCCGCCGTTTGCATTTACGACTTCTGCTCCTTCAGGGAGGGTAACTTTCACCGATACATCACGTAATGCAGCGTTGGTACGGTTAGCGTAGTCGACGGTTATGGTCGACTGTTTGCCTTCTTGGACTTGCTTTTTGTCCGTGGACAGGTTCAATGTCACATCACCCTGCTGACTTGAAGGTGGCGTTGATGGAGATGATCCTGATCCCGATCCTGATCCTGATGAATCCCCGCCATTACCTGAGGACGGCAATGGCAACATAGCAAAATCAAAGGCGATGATGCTTTGACCCACATGGATGATCCCGTCCTTGATATAACTGTCGGAACCGTTAACGGCAGGAGCATTCGGTTTTGAAACTCGAGTGTCATACGTGTAATAACCGGTTCGTTTCGCGACAATGTAATAATCGCCTTCCGGGTACACCATCCAAGCATATTGACCAGCCGCGTCAGAAATCTGTGGATTGGCATTTTGATTAGGAGTGAATCCAGTCAGTTCCGGCAAAGATACAAGCGTGTTTGGCGCCAGTCCTTTCTGGCGGTTCAGCTCGGTATCGGCCCAGTACAATTGGACATCAGCACCGCTAATCACTTTCCCTGTCGAGGCATCCGTTACGATGCCGTAAGGATCAATAAGGGAATACACAACCGCGGTCTGGCCGTCTTGGGTCATGTCCACGTCCAAAATGGAAGCGGGACCTGCCAATACCGTACCATCCGCCAATTCAAGCTGATAAGATATTTGATATTTGCCCGGTGGTACTTGATCCAGCGCGAAAGTTCCGTCGTTAGCGATAGTGAGCGACTGCGTAAAGCTGCTGCCCTCTAAGCCTTGAAGCACCGCAACGGCTTTTCCGTTGCCCAGGATTTCGCCCAGGGTGTTAGGGTTTATTGCTCCGGTGGTGGATGCAACGAATAATTGGCCTCTCAGCAGATTCGAAGGTTTGATCGTTTGGCCTGGTTGAACATTGCCGATCGTAACTTCTTTTGAATGCGTTAGAGTTACATTGTGCCCCCCGATCTGAATTGGGGTTTCGATATTCAACGTGTAGGTGTAATTTCCGCGCGGAACCGGAATCTGGTACGAACCATCCTCGTCGGTCGTTACCTCGGTAGCGAAATCAGCGATTCCATCGTTGTTGAAATCGGATTCTACGGTTATCTTCGCGCCTGCTACCGGTTTGCCGGTGATTTGATCTACAACGACGCCGTCAATGGCAGCAGGGAAGTAATGGACGCCTTTGCTTGCTTGAACGGTTGTGCCTGTGCCAGGATCCTTGATCTCGGCCACCACGATGTCGTATAACGGTGTCGTGTTCGTTAAAACAGAAGGTGCGTATGTCCATACAGCAATGCCTTCTTCATTGGTGGTCACCGTCTTGGTTTTACCGGAATCATACGTAATTTCCACGGGCACTCCAGGGACCGGATTGCCATTGGAATCGGTAGCCTTAGCAGTAACCGTTACCGGAGACTTCCCGTCAGCCAATACTCCCTCTGGGGACACCGTAACATCCAGATTGTAGGATACTGCCTGATCATGAACATGAACGGTTTGTGTGACGGATTTTCCATCGTGCATAGCGGTGATGATTGCTGTGCCTGGTGCTACAGCGGTTACGACGCCATTGGCATCGACAGTGGCCACCTTATCATCAGAAGATGTATATGTGGCTTTGCCCGTCACATCCTGAATGCTTTCATCCAAGGAAATGGCTGTTACCTTAGGCGTGTGTTGATCACCAGGCTTCAGCGTGATGCTTGCCGGATCAATCAACAGATCGCGCAGACCTGAAGCCGAGGTGGAAACTTCCACTGGCGAAGAAGCAGGGGATTCAATGCCGTTGCTAACGGCTTTGATAACATAGCTTTGCTTGCTTTCAGGCTTAAGGCCGGACAAAACATAGCTTGTGCCCGTCAATCCGTCTGCGATCAGCTGTCCGTTGGCGTCGTAGATGTTGTACGAATGTGCGCCAGGGATGTTGTTCCACAATAGTTCGGCGTTAGTCGCATTCACTTTTCCGGTATTTAACACCGGAGCATCAATGCTTACTTTGACAATAGATTGTGTTGTTTTTCCGTTATAAACGGCCTCGATTACGGTGGTGCCCGCTCCTACTGCCGTCAGTAAACCATGTTCATTTACCGTGGCTACGTTCGGATTGTTAACTTTAAACAGGGTTCCATCAAGGGTTACATCTCTCGTACCGTTCTGATATACGGAGGTGACCACCGTAGGATGCTCATAATTCGTTCCAAGCGGATTCGTATTAAGATTGTAGATAGGCTCATCAAAATGAAGTCCTAAAGTAACTGGATTAGATGGAAGGCTTTCGATGGTGCCGGCCGGGCTATCTATTACAGCAGTTACAGTGTATTGCGCGATCTCATCCAGGTCTGCGCCGGTCAGTGTATACGAGGCTGCCTGAATATTTGTATCCAGCAGGACACCATTCTTATAAAGATTATAGTAGGTGGCTCCTGTTACAGTGTTCCACAACAGCTCATTAGCTGTATCAGGTGATGTGCCTGATGATAATACCGGAGCCTGTGGTAACGCGGCATAAGCTCCGCCTACGGTTACGACCTTAATCTCCCCGGTTGGAGGAATAGCGCCAAAATCCAGAATTGTTGTAGCTTGTCCGTGATGATTGGTTGATTGGGATGGAGTGGCCAACCTTCCTTCCTCAGAATGGAAAGTAATGGGGGCTCCTTCTACGGGATCGCCATTTACATCAAACGCAGTTCCAGTTACCTCATATTTTCCGGGTTCAGAGGTAGGTACGACCTCAATTCTGACGTCGGTTGGAGCTTGTTTATAGACATAGTCCGTATTTGCCTTATCAATCGGATTGAATTCGTTAGTAAAATACCACTCGATAATATCGTGGGTTTCCATCGCTCCACCGGTGGCGGAAGTGAAACCGGCATATACGCCGGGATAGCCGGCGAAGATTTGATTGAGGTCGATGTTGCTGGTTTCCAGCACAGGAACTGCTGGACGTGTAGCCTCTTTGCTGAGATAGACTTTAACAATCTTGGTCTGTCCATCGTAATCAATCCAGGAGTATAAATCCTCTCCTCCCGACAGATTAATATTATTTAGGTTTGTTGTGTACCAAGCAGGATTGGTATTGTTGACACTACCGTCTGTTGCAAGTCCAATGTAGTTAGCGGATGGGTCGTTGACAAGACCACCGTTTTGGTATGTATCATATTTCACCGCAAAGCTGGGTTTAATCCCGCCATACCCGATGCCGACACCGACTTCTCCTGCACTGTTGGATTGTGCCTGAATGGTAAAGGTAATGCCGTCAGCCGGAGAGGTGGTGCGGTTGTCTCCATTCAGACGGAATTTAAAAAAGGTGCTAAAGGAATAATTGTTGCCCGCTGCAATCAGCTTTTTGTTAAAAGCCGTTCCGAATTGGTTTCCTTGGGCCTCGGTTAGACGCAGGATATCGCGTCCCATACTGTCTTTTCTTACTTTAGCTTGGCCATTCAGGGAGAATAAATCGACCTGCTTGGCATTGCTGAAATCATCAAGTTTATAGGTGACCCATTTGTCCATGGCTGCGGCATGAGCCGGCGCTGTTAGAGGCTGAAAAGTGGCAACAAGCATACAGATCACCATAAACAAGGATCCGAATTTACCAGACGTTTTCATAAAAATTATCTTCCTCCTTCTATTAGTTTTAGTGCTGTCACGTATTATTCTCTCGATTGTACCTACACCAGGGTACTTGCTAGACATGAGAGGACATTTTTTGACACGCGAAATTCAGAATATCAAAGATTGCTCTACAAAATCTCTACAACTACAACGGTGCTCTCTTATTATTTTGAGTCGAATATTTTTGCTTCTATATAAGAGTCAGCCATGAGAACAGGAGGTCATAATTTAATTGTTAAGAGAGAAACGTTGCTTGGATTGCTGAAGATTCTCCGGTTAGCTTGGTTATCGATTCAATAAACCTCCATTGACAATATGTGCCATCCTTGTGTACACTCTTTTTATTCCGACTGTTCAGTATAAATAAAATCAACAAAGATATAGGTGAAGAAATCATGCCCAAATTAGGAATGGGACCGAAGCGTAGGGCAGAGGTTATTAATGCCACGTTAACCTGCATCAGCATGTATGGAATTGACGGGATGACGCTGGATAAGGTTGCCGATCATGCGAACTGTTCCAAGGGAGTTGTCACATATTATTTCAAGAACAAGGATCATCTGACGATTGAAGCCTTCAAATCGTTCTTGGCGTACTATGGACTGAAGATCGAATCCGGCATTGAGCATACGATGACACCGGGAGAAATGATGGATCTTACCCTGAAGTTTATACTTCCCCCGTTCAGCGATGACGCGGATCGCACGATTAATGTGTCGCAGCTGGACGGGGTCGACAAGATGTATATTCCGCTTGCGGATCAAGCCAAGCTCTTTGTCCAGTTTTACTCAAAGGCCATGCTGGATCGCAATTTGCAGGAAGTTGTATCGAAGAGCTACGAGACGGATCTCCAAGGCATCGCTAAGATCATGGATTATGGTAATCGGGCGGGACAGATGTCCGTTGAGGATCCACACAGCGCTGCCTATGGTGTGCTGGCGATGGCTATAGGTCTGAGTTTTTTTCGAGTTGCTAACGTTCCGCCAGCCAACGGCGACGACAATCGGTACATATGTGAGGATTATGTGAGAAGACTTACCAAAACAGGAGGGTGACTATGAATATAGAGAAGATTGAAGCAGATGGAGGAGCGATAGCGGTCGTTAGCAGTAATGAAATATTAATTGAGGATGTTCAGTCTGCATTGGATCTTATGGCAACCGTGCAATATGAAACGGGAAGCCATCGTATGGTAATGAATCAATCAATATTCAGCAAATCCTTCTTCGATTTGAAGACCCGCCTTGCAGGCGAAATTCTTCAGAAGTATATAAATTATCATGTGAAGGTTGCGATCATCGGTGATTTTTCTGTGTATCCAAGCCAAAGCTTGCAAGATTTCATATATGAATGCAATAAGGGGAACGATTTCTTTTTCTTGCCGACTGAACAGCAAGGGATTGAACGGTTAAGCAGGGTGAACTAAGAAATGAAAACCGGGAGGAAGATCATTGTCAGCACCTGGATTTAATCCAAAAGAATACCCGATGGTGAACATTCCGGCAGGCGAAATTCAATTGAGGGACGACCGTATCCAATCTTCTTGGGCGGTTGAAGTGAACGCTTTTCAGCTTGCACCGGTTCCCGTTACGAAGGCGTTATATTTCTCGCTTATGCCACATTCAGCAGGATTTGCTGAGGTCATGCAGGCTCCTGTCGTGGATGTATCATGGAATGATGCGATTGAATTCTGTAATGTGCTATCTCGACACTCGGGTCTGGACGAATGTTATTCGGTCTCGGACGAAGGTGAACGTGTCGTGTGTAACTGGGAGGTGGATGGATACCGCCTTCCGACGGAAGCGGAGTGGCAATATGCGTGCAAAGCCGGGAGTGATGGCTATCGTTACGGAGAGCTTGATGACATCGCTTGGTATGAAGGGAATTCCGGGGGAGCCCTGCATGAGGTAGGCACAAAGCGTCCGAATGCCTGGGGCCTTTACGATATGCTCGGAAATGTGTGGGAGTGGTGCTGGGATGTATACGATCCGGATTTATACGGCTCGTACAGAGTATTCCGCGGCGGAAGCTGGGCGGAAGAGGCCAGGGGCTGCGGGGCGACATGCCGCCGTCGTAGCCATCCGACGTTTCGGATTGAGGATCTCGGGTTTCGTCTGGCGAGATCGATTTTACGATAAAGCTGATCCTTCGGGATTAGCTTTTTTTTGATCGTGAAGCACGTAACGAATTTCCAATAAACGCATCGAAACGCCGTCAATTTTCTTCAGAAGGTAATAGATGCTTGGCCATCAATACTTCACTATAACTAGATATGTCACATAAACTAACGCGGTAAATACACCTAAATTGCGTATAGACAAGGCTGGAAGACATCAGTAAGATTGGGTTTAACTTTTCGCGGGAGGTGTGGGGAGCTAAAGGGAGTCAAGGGTTGCATTGCCGTAGTGTTGATCAAGAACCAGGAAATTCAAGGGATAAGGGGGATAAGAAGATGGTGCATGGACCAACATTCAACAATCCGATTGTAGAGCAAGCAGCCGATCCTTGGGTATGGAAGCATACGGACGGCTATTATTACTTTATGTCGACGAGACGCGGATATCTGGAGCTGACGCAATCCGCTACCTTAACAGGCCTTGCGGAGGGTCGCAAGAAAACGATCTGGACTCCGGAAGCCGGTGGACGTCATAGTCATAACCTGTGGGCGCCGGAAATTCATTATGTGGACAACACATGGTACATTTATTTCACGGCAAATGATGGGGGAGGCGACGAGTCGCGCCAAATATGCGTGCTGGAGAACGGGGAGCCTGATCCGATGGAAGGCGAGTGGGAATGGAAGGGTGCGCTGCCGACTCCCGTCCCCGGCCTGGATGGTACGGTTATGTCCATAGGGGATCAGCTTTATTTCCTGTATGCCGGGTACGGTCACTTCCCGGATTATGGGTCCGCTATATACATCATGCGCATGACAAACCCTTGGACATTGACGGGAGATCATGTATTACTTACTGCCCCGACCCTATCCTGGGAAAAACAAGGCGGAATGGCCATTAACGAAGGACCTGTCGTCCTTCAGCGAAACGGCCGCATCTTCCTAGTATACTCGGCCAGCACCACATGGTCTGAGGATTATGCGCTGGGGATGCTCACGATGGAGGAAACTGCGGATCCGATGGACCCGCTTTCCTGGACTAAGTCCATGGAGCCTGTATTTTGCAAAAGCGTGGAAAACGGGGTGTATGCTACCGGCCATAACAGCTTCACGCAATCTCCGGATGGCAAAGAGGACTGGATTGTCTACCATGCGCTTCCAGCGCCTGGAGTAGATACGGTCTTGCGATCAACCCGCATTCAGAAATTCGGCTGGAAGCCGGATGGAACTCCGGATTTCGGCGTACCCGCCGGCGAGTCTGAGTCTCTGGCCAAACCGTCCGGTGAATAATGTATGCGGATTCATAACGAGATCCAAGAGTAGATGATAGTGGCAAGAGGCGGCAAATGCTGGAAGGGTGTAAGTGAATATTCATAGAATTCGATAAACCCCCATTCATTACAGATTATCTGTAATGAATGGGGGTTTATTACGAATGAGAGTAAAACGTGTAAGACACACATATCCATAACAAAAATCGTGGTTATAAAACGGCGCTCCCTTTTTACATAAGGGTTATTAAGTTTATGGATTGTTTCCGATATCTGAAATTAAAAGTGCGGATTTTAAAAAAATAATAAATTTAGTTACGTAATTTATGTATGAAAGCGTTGACAGAATGGTGTTATAAACTTATACTTCGGTTAAAGATACAGGAAAATTGTATTAAATGAGTGTGTAGAGGTTGGCAATGCCGTCAATTACCATGTGAAAAAGGGGATCCATTGGAATGACCATGAGGAAGATTTGCATTTCGGATTGGGGGTGCTTAGACACTGCGAAGATGAAGGATGATAGATAGCAAGTTTTAAACTGGCACCTCTGAAAAACTACGGAATATAGATCCTCTGGGGCGCTAATGCGGAGGGTGCTCGTAATTATTCATATCATGGGAGGTTAAGCATGAACAGAACGATGAAACGTTATTTCACTCTGTTATTCATATCCATATTGATCATTTCGACGGTAACCGCTTGCAGCGGCAAGGCAAGTGACGAGCCAGACAATACCGTAACCCAAGAGGAAAGCGTAGAGAAGAATGAGGTGACGTTCGAAGATATCAGCGGGGACATACGGGGCAATAAAGCACCGACACAGGAACAAATCGATGAGGTCAACGGCACACTCAATGATACATACCTCGGTGATGTATTTGACGAAGTCATTCCAAGCGATTATTCCGCTTATCCCGTCAAAGGCGATGTGGTACTGGATGTATGGATGCCTGCCAACTCCAACATCCCGGATATGAATAATCACTTGGTTCAGAAGCAGGTGGAGAAGCTCACCGGCATTAAAGTAAACTTCATTACGCCGCCCGTCGGGCAGGAAGCGGATGCCTTCACCTTGATGATCTCCTCTGGCGAGCTGCCGGATATCATCATTGACCCGGGCCGTTATCCGGGAGGCTTGGAAGCGGGGGTAAACGACGGCGCTTACCTCGATTTGACCGACCTGATGGAAAAGCATGCCCCGAACTATTCGGCATGGCGCAACTCGGACGAAACGAGAAGAAAAACGACCGTGACCGATGATGGCAGGCTGCTGGGTTTCTACGGGATCGCTCCATATTCCGAATGGATCTGGTTCGGCACATTAATCAAGCAGGAAGCGCTGGATAAGACGGGACTTCCAGTCCCGACGACGATAGACGAATGGTATGAATTTCTGAAGAAATCCAAGGAAGTCGGATATAAAGCGCCGCTGAATTACGGATCGACGTACGGCCAAATTTTTACCGGCATCATTAATGGCGCATATGGCGTCTGGGACTGGACCTTCCTGGATGAGAACGGCAAAGTCGCATGGGGGCCTGCACAACCGAAAGCCAAGGAATATCTCGCGACCATGCAGCAGTGGAATAAGGAAGGCTTGCTGAATCGGGATTGGGCTACCGCCGATTTCAATCAACGGATGGCTAGCGCGATATCCGATGATACGGCCGTCATGATGGACTCCCCGGATACGATGTGGAGCTATTGGAAGGTGCAGAACGATATTGATTTCGTGGGGGCGCTGAATCCTGTTCTGAATAAAGGGGACAAATCCGCAACCACCTATAAAAACTTCAAAAGAACCGGAACCGGTGCAGCCATCACGACTCAGAGCAAAAATGTCGAAGCTGCAATGGCATGGCTGGATTTCAACTTCAGCAAAAAAGGCTGGGAGCTCATTAACTTCGGCGAGTACGGCACGGTTCATTTAGTGGATGAACAAGGAATGCCTTATTATCCGGAAAACAGTTACATCTACAATGACCCGGACGGTCAGCCGGTAGACGTCACACTTTGGAAATACCGCTGGCACAGTTGGCCGAACATTCGCGATGAGCATAATGCCAACCCGTTGATCTCGGCGAAGGGAAGCTATTCCGGAGATATCCGAAAGGATTGGACGGAAAACATGGATACCAGCATGGCGATGCCGCCGATCACGTTCACGAAAGAAGAAGTCTCACGCGAAGCCGAGCTTGGAAACCAATTGTCCACGCTGCGCGGAGAATACTTTGCCAAGATCATTATGGGCGAATTGCCGGTCGATGCTTACGATAAATTTTTGAAGGAAGCGCAGAGCATGGGGCTGGACGAATTCCTAAGTCTCCATCAGGCAGCCTTGGATCGGTATAACCAACGATAGTTTTCATAATAAGAACAGGTGGTTGATTCATGGAGATATTACAGAAAAACAAGGAACTAGGCCATGTTCGGACGCCCTCGGAGCCCAAGAATACCAAACGGTTGATTCAAAAAGATCTCAGAAAGAATTGGTTTGTCTATCTGATGGCCCTTCCCGTCGTGGCGTGGTTCTTGATCTTCTGCTACGGACCGATGTGGGGCGTCATGATCGCATTCAAGGATTTCAAGCCTTTACTGGGCTTCGCGGACAGCGATTGGGTGGGCTTCAAGCATTTCATCGATTTTTTCTCCGGACCCTATTTTTGGAGAGTCGTGAAGAATACGCTCCTGCTGAATGTTTGGGGCATCGTGTTTGGATTTACGGCACCGATCATCCTGGCCTTGCTGCTGAATGAGGTTCGTTCTTCCAAATTTAAGCGGACCGTTCAAACCATTACGTATATGCCGCATTTTATTTCACTGGTGGTTGTGTGCGGGATCATTCACATCTTTACGGCCAATGAAGGGGTCGTTACGCAGCTGCTTTCGTTCATAACGGGAAAAGACTACTCATCCCTTCTCGGGTACTCCAATTTGTTCCGCCCGATTTATACCTTCTCCGGAATCTGGCAGAGCATCGGCTGGGACAGCATCATTTACCTGGCTGCGATGAGCTCCATCGATCCTTCATTATATGAAGCGGCCGATATCGACGGGGTCGGCAGGGTGAAAAAAATGTGGTACATTACGCTGCCTCAGATCAGTCCGGTCATCATCATCCTGTTTATCTTTGCGATCGGCGGATTGATGGCTTCCGGCTACGAGAAAATTATTCTGCTCTATAATCCTTTGATCTACGATACGGCGGATGTCATCGCTTCCTATGTTTACCGCAGGGGCTTGAGGGAAGCCAGCCTGAGTTATTCCACAGCCGTCGGATTAATAAGCTCCATCGTAAACTTCGGGCTGTTATGGATGACAAATACCATCGTGAAACGCAGATCTGAATCCAGCTTATGGTAAGAGAGAGGGAAGGTTATGGAGGATATCAAGCAACTCAAAGTGAAACGAAGAAGGAAGCATAAAAGCATAGGAGACCGCGTATTCGACTTCACGAACTATACGCTGTTAACCGCCTTAACGTTGGTATGTTTTTATCCCATACTGCATATCTTGTTTGCCTCCGTCAGCGATCCCAGCGCCTTGATGGCGCATAAAGGGGTTTTGTTAAAGCCGCTGGGATTCACGCTCGACGGTTACAAGCTGGTGTTCAAAGACAACAGCCTGCTGAAGGGGTACATGAATACGATCATTTATGTTGGATTGGGCACCTTGGTCAATATGGTCATGACGATATTGGGGGCATACGTGCTCTCCAGACGGGACTTGTATTTCAAGAATTTTATCATGGTTCTGATTACGATCACGATGTTCTTTGGCGGAGGGCTGATACCCTGGTTCCTGTTAATGAAGGACATCGGCTTGTACAACAATCTGTGGGCGATGATTCTGCCGACCGCTTTAAGCACTTGGAACATCATCATTCTAAGAACCGGCTTCCAATCGATTCCGAGAGAGCTGGAAGAAGCGGCATTGATCGACGGCGCAAGCCAGGCCAACATTCTGATCACGGTGATCCTGCCGCTGTCGAAAGCCACGCTGGCCGTTATCTTCCTGTATTATCTGGTCGGGAATTGGAACTCCTGGTTTAACGCGATGGTTCTGCTGAAGGACAGGGAATTGTTTCCGTTACAGCTGTTAATGAAGGAAATCCTGGTTGCCAATGATTCGACGGCCACCACGATCGGCAGCGCGGGCGGAGTCGTTATTAACAGCGCCCAGAGCTCGACCGCGTTCCGGGAGCTGGTTAAATATTGCGCGATCGTGGTTTCGACGGTGCCTATATTAATGGTGTATCCGTTCCTGCAGAAGTATTTCGTGAAAGGCGTTTATGTGGGTTCGATCAAAGGCTAGACGTTCAAACGAGCACATAGAGAGACTGAATCATTAGGAGTGAGTTGCATCTTGACGACAGAAGTTAGCAAGACACAAACGGTTCGCAATGAATATCCGAGACCCCAGTTTGAGCGTAAAGAGTGGTTAACCCTCAATGGCGAATGGGATTTCAGTTTTGATGATGAAGCCATCGGCGAGGATGCAGGGTGGCATCGGGTGGAAGCGAAGGCTTCCTTCACGCGGAAAATCAACGTGCCCTTTACGTTCCAAAGCAAGCTGAGCGGCATCGGCGACCCTTCCTTTCATGATGTGGTATGGTACCGCAGAACGTTCGACGTGCCGCAGGACTGGAACGGGAAGCGGATTATGCTTCATTTCGGCGCCGTGGATTATTTCGCCAAAGTGTGGGTAAACGGGCATTTAGTGGCGATGCATGAAGGCGGGCATACGCCGTTCCAGGCCGACATTACGGCCGCGCTCGCGGAAGGAAGCAACACGATCGTGCTGCGGGCGGAGGATTTCAGCCGAGACGTCACCCTGCCGCGAGGCAAACAGTACTGGCTTGAGCATTCGGCAAGCATTTTCTATACCCGTACGACCGGCATCTGGCAGAGCGTGTGGCTGGAGCCGGTATCCTCGGTACATCTGAGAAAAATAAGGATGACACCCGACATTGACCGGAACGAAATACGCATTCGGACCTTCCTTGAGGGTTACAAGTCGATGGAGAATCTCAAGCTGCAGATCACCGTATCGTATAAGGGTGAACAAGTTGCCGAAGATCAATATGCAATTCGAAACGCGGAGCAGCTGCGGTCCATCGGTTTGAGTGATTTTACGGATCATGGTCTGGGACGCCTGTGGAGCCCTGAGCATCCGAACCTGTATACAATCGAATTCCGCCTTGTTCAGGATGAGAACGTCGTCGATTTAGTATCCAGCTATTTCGGGATGCGGAAGGTATCAATCGAGAACGGCAAGCTATGCCTGAATAACCGCCCGTATTTTCAAAGGCTCGTGCTCGACCAGGGGTATTTCCCTGAGGGAATTCTAACAGCGCCGTCGGATGAGGCTTTGAAGCGCGATGTGGAGCTGGCGAAGGAAATGGGATTCAACGGCGTGAGAAAGCACCAGAAGACGGAGGACCCCAGGTTCCTGTACTGGTGCGATAAGCTCGGCCTGCTGTTATGGAGCGAGGCGGCCAACGCATATGAATATTCCGAGTCGTATGTTCGCCGCTTCACAGCGGAATGGCAGGAGATCATCGAACGGGATTATAACCATCCTTGCATTGTAACCTGGGTTCCGCTCAATGAGAGCTGGGGAGTTCCGAATGTTCAGCTGGATAAGCGTCAGCAGCAGCACGGGCTTGCGATGTATCATTTAACGAAGTCTTTGGACGATAGCAGGCCGGTTGTTTATAACGATGGATGGGAGCATATGACCACGGACCTGGTCACGATTCATGACTACGAGAGCCGCCAGGAAGTGCTGGAGAAGAGGTATGCAACAGCAGCATCGGCGGTGGAAGCCATGCCGGCCAACCGGAGGATATTCGTCGGCGGTGCTTCCTATGAAGGCCAACCCATCCTGGTGTCGGAGTTTGGCGGCATTGCCTTCAAGAAAAGCGATTGGGAAGGCTGGGGATATTCCGGAGCCGAGAACGAGGAGGATTTCCTGATCCGGCTCAAGGCCGTAGTGGATCCCATGTTCTCTTCCCCGGTGATCCAGGGATACTGCTACACGCAGCTGACGGATGTCGAGCAGGAGATCAACGGCTTGCTGACGTATGATCGCAAGCCCAAAGCGCCGCTTGAAACCATACGCAGCATCATGACGGGACAATAGGAGGTGTGGAGTAATGGACGGGACGAATGCTTATGAAGGGGTATACCATAACGAGAAAGCAGTTTATTTAAGAGCCGGGAGTTATGAGGCTATCATGCTTCCGGATATCGGCGGAAATTTGATATCGTTCCGGGACCTCGATACGGGCTGCCGGTTTCTGCATGAACCGACGCTTGACGAAATGTCGGCCTTCAAAGCAAGGCCGATGATCCATGGCATTCCGGTGTTGTTTCCCCCGAACCGGTATCAGGATGGCCGGTTCAGGTGGAACGGCAAAATCCATCAGCTGCCGGTTAATGAAGAGGCAACCGGTCATCATCTACATGGATTTCTGTACAATATTCCATGGGAGGTTGATGAATACGGGCATTCCGGGCAGGAAGCTTATGTGACCGTGTCTGTCCGCGTGGATGAACGGCATCCGGTATTTCGGAGCTTCCCGTTCCGGTTCCATATTCAGCTTCGGTACGGATTAAGCGAGCAGGGGCTATCCCAGCGGGTAACGATTACCAATACAGGCCAAGAAGCCATGCCGTGTCTGCTGGCGTTTCATACGTCCGTTAACGCGCCATTTACCGAGGGAGGCGACGCCCGGGATTACCGCTTAAAGCTGACCGTCGGGAAGCGGTGGGAGCTGGATGGTCGAATGCTGCCCACCGGCTCCCACCAGGAGCTGTCGGCGAACGAGCAGGCCATGCAGGGGGCAGGCGTTTATCCCTTCTTCGAAAGCATGGACAATCATTATACCGCCGAGCCCCAAAACGGAAGAAACCGGATGGAGCTTACCGATGGAGCAAAAAAGTTGACGCTGGTTTATGACGTAGGCACCTCCTACAAACAATGGATGATCTGGAACAACGAAGCAACCGAGGGTTTCTTTTGCCCTGAGCCGCAGATCAATCTGGTCAATGCACCCAATATGGACATGGAAGCTGAAGAGATCGGATGTTTCAGCCTTGAACCGAATGAAATCTGGGAAGAGACCAGCAGGCTGTATGTGAAGGAAAGTCGAGGCTAAAAGCCGCAGGCGATTGCCGGGCAAGCCGACAAATTAAACATAATGAAGGAGTTAAACATGACTGAATTAACACTGCCGCGTCCGGAGTACCCCCGTCCGCAATGGGTAAGACCCGACTGGATCAATCTGAACGGTTCTTGGCAATTCGAAATCGATCATGGGAAAAGCGGGAAGGAGCGCGGATTCCATGAGCCGGGACATGATCTGTCCGGAACGATCACCGTTCCTTTCTGCCCCGAAAGCAAGCTGTCCGGCGTTGAATATAAGGATTTCATGGCAGCCGTATGGTATAAGCGGGATTTTACCGTGCCTGAAGCATGGGAAGGCAGCATCCTGCTTCACTTCGGGGCTGTGGATTACGAGGCGGAAGTATGGGTAAACGGTGTATCCGTAGGATCGCATCGCGGGGGATATACGCCCTTTAGCTTAGATATCACCTCGCATGTAATACCGGGCAAGAACGTGATTACCGTCTGTGCGGAGGATGACGTCCGTTCCGGACGCCAGCCGCGCGGGAAACAAAGCGGACGCTTCCACTCGCATGGCTGCGATTATACCCGTACGACGGGGATTTGGCAGACGGTATGGCTGGAGCAAGTGCCGCGGGTCTATATGTCCGACATGAAGCTGGTGGGTGACCCGGATAATGGCTGTGCCCACCTCGAGATTAAGATCAACGGGAACGCAGCAGGCCATAAACTGACCGCATCCGCCCAGTATGAAGGGAAAGCGGTAGGGAATGCGAGTGCCGTCGTATCCGGGCCGTACGTCAAACTTACCATTCCATTATCGGAGGTTCACTTGTGGGAGGTGGGTCAGGCCAGGCTGTACGATCTGGAATTATCCCTGCAAGGACAGGATCAGGTGTGTGACACCGTCCAATCCTATTTCGGGCTCCGAACCGTCATGCTGGACGGAATGGCCTTCCGCATCAACGGCAAATCCGTATTTCAACGACTTGTGCTGGATCAAGGCTTCTATCCGGATGGGGTCTACACCGCGCCAAGCGATGAGGATCTCCGCAAAGATATCGAAATTTCGATGGGACTCGGCTTTAACGGCGCAAGGCTTCACGAGAAGATGTTCGAACCGCGCTTTCTGTATTGGGCTGACCGGTTAGGGTATCTGGTATGGGGAGAGCATGCCAATTGGGGGCTCGACATTACCACGGCGGAGGGATTGTCCCATTTTCTGCCGGAATGGCTCGAAGGGATGGAGCGCGATTTCAATCATCCTGCCCTTATCGGCTGGTGTCCCTTCAACGAGACGTGGGACCGGGACGGCGCCAAGCAAAATAACGACGTACTGCGCATTGTATACGAAGTCACGAAGAAAATGGACCCGACGCGTCCCGTGATTGATACGAGCGGCAACTTCCATGTCGTGACGGATATTTTCGATATCCATGATTACGACCAGAACCCGGAGACGTTCAAACAGCGATATGAGCCGATGAAGAACGGTGGAGAGGTGTACAATAGCTTCCCGAATCGGCAGCAGTATGAAGGCCAGCCTTATTTCATCAGCGAATATGGCGGCATATGGTGGAATCCGGACCAAAAAGACGAGAAGTCCTGGGGGTACGGCGACAGGCCGACATCCGAAGCAGCGTTTCTAACGCGTTATGCGGGCTTAACGAATGTGCTGCTGGATCATCCGATGATGTTCGGTTTTTGTTATACCCAGCTGTACGACGTGGAGCAGGAAGTGAACGGATTGTATACCTATGACAGACGTCCAAAATTCGATCCCGACGTGATTCGCCGCATCAATTCCCGTAAGGCCGCGATTGAAGATTGAGCCGTTATCATGACCGTTATCGAAATAGGCAGTGTTACATTTCTGCATGATGTATGATTGCATATTATCCGAAAGGAACGTGACGAAGGATGAAGGTGAATTACCGGAATAAATTATTGCTCACGATATGCGCATTCCTTATTCTTCCTATGGGTCAGGCGACACATGCGGCTACGCTTCAAAATAACTTCTACAACGTGGTCATGCAGGAGGGCGCGGATCCATGGGTTTATAAACACACCGACGGCTTTTACTACTTCACAAAAACGACCGGCGGAAATGTGACCATATGGAAGTCCGCACAGCTTACGACGATTGATGCAGCTCCGACGAGGGTCGTGGAAACGGGCTGCTGCAGCATCTGGGCTCCCGAATTGCATTACATCAATGGGGCCTGGTACATCTACTATGCCAAGGATGACGGGGATAACGTCAACCACCGCATGTATGTCATGGAGAACACGTCGGCGGACCCGACGCAGGGAACCTGGCAGTACAAAGGCCAGATTACGGACCCGACGAACAAATGGGCGATTGACGGCACGGTGCTGCAAACAGGCGGTCAGCTGTATTTTATATGGTCCGGCTGGGAAGGCGACACCAATGTCCGGCAGAATTTGTATATCGCCCGCATGAGCAATCCCTGGACGATCGATTCGAATCGCGTTGAAATCGCAAGGCCTACCCACAGCTGGGAAACGAACCATTCCCCGCACGTAAACGAAGGGCCTCAGGTGATTGTGCGAAACGGTCTCATCAATCTGGTATACTCTGCAAGCGGAAGCTGGACGAACGACTATTGCTTGGGCCTCATCACGGCCAGCGCAACCAGCGATCTGCTGAATCCGGCATCATGGAGCAAACGCAGCCAGCCTATATTCAAGTCCGGTAACGGTTTGTACGGACCGGGTCATCATTCGTTCACCAAGTCGCCCGACGGTACGGAGGACTGGATACTCTATCATGTCGCCAAATACAATAATGCCGGGTGGAACCGCGAGGTTCGAATGCAGAAATTCACGTGGCATGCCGACAACACGCCAAATCTCGGCGTCCCGGTGAATCCGAATGCTCCGATAACCTTGCCTTCCGGCGAAGCAGCACATATCCGTTACGAAGGCGAGGAAGGGACATTCGGCGGTATCGCCTACGCATCTCAGAGCCCTAACGGCTCGGGAGGCATGAAGGCCGGGCATATCGATACGCCGGAGAGTTATGTGGAATTCACGGTTCATGCCGCGTCGGCAGGTGAATACATTCTGCTCGCCCGCACGGCGAACGGGACAGCCGGGGGGAATTGGTCCCATCTCATGCTCAGCGTAAATGCCGGTACGGCGAGCAAGTTCCATATCACGAATAAAGGATGGGAGAACTGGGGACTGTCCACGGCGCGGATTCAGTTGAAGGCCGGTGTGAACACGATACGTTTTTCAAAAGGCGAGGGATACGGAGAAATCGACTTTTTTGACATCAAGCCTGCGAATTAGGACACAACCGATGGCACAGTGGGTCGATAAATAAAGAGTTGTTAGCTTGATCATGGATGGCTTCCGGTTCTCCCGGAGGCCATTTCTGGCTATGAAAGTCATGGTTTGCTTGTCCGGCTATATGATGCCTTATGTCAAGAGGCAGTAAAATGGCTGGTGTAAGCCTTTCCAGTATGATTGTTTTTCATTTCATTAAGAAGTAAAATTATTGTAATGAATATGTTTAAAGGAGAGCAGATTTGTGCTGGAACTTGGTTTTAACGACCCGGAAAGATTGGTCACGGTAGCCCATGCCTTGTCAACACGTTCTCGGGTTGATATTCTAAGGCTCTTGAATTCCAAGAACTTGAATATCATAGAAATCGCCGAGAAGCTCAAACTCCCCGTTTCGACGGTAGCGAGCAATATCAAAGTGTTGGAAGCGGCTGAGTTAATTAATACGGAATTGCTTCCGGCGTCACGTGGGGCCATGAAGGTCTGCAGCCGGAATTATGATGATATTCATATTGCGTTGAATTTGAGAAACTCGGTACCCAAAGGAGTAACGCATGTCTATGAAGTAGAGATGCCGATTGGCCATTACAGCGATTGCGAAGTATCGCCGACATGCGGAATGGCGAATGCCGACGGGTATATCATAAAGGAAGACGAGCCGGCGAGCTTTTACCATCCCAAGCATGTTAATGCCCAGATCATCTGGCTGCGCAAGGGATATTTGGAATATTTGATGCCGATGGATATTCCGGCCGGAGCTCGCATCGAATCGCTTGAATTGTCCATGGAGATGTGTTCCGAGGCGCCCAATTATGATCATAACTGGCCTTCGAATATTTCCGTGTGGGTCAATGGCGTTGAAATTGGCATGTGGACAAGCCCCGGCGATTTCGGGGATCGGCGCGGCAAGCTGAACCCGAATTGGTGGTATGATTGGGCAACGCAGTACGGGTTTCTCAAGACTTGGCGGGTTGATCATGAGAAGACGACGCTGGATATGGAGAAAGTGTCGGGTGTTACATTGGCTGAGCTGAATCTTTCCGAGAGTCCCAAATTGCGGCTGCGTATCGGCATTAAGCCCGATGCCGTCAATCAAGGAGGGCTGAATCTGTTCGGTCGCCAGTTTGGAGATCACGAACAGAATATCATCATGCAGTTGAAATATACGATGGATCAGGATGGGGAAGACCTTTAATCACGCTTGTATAAGTGGCCGAAGGCTCAGCTGTTGACGAAGAAGAGGCAAGTCAGCGGCAGCTTGTTGGCGAAGAGGTTTCCCGTTTAGATAAAGGATAAAGTGGCAGTGCAGAAGGTATTTCTGTGCTGTCGCTTTTTTTGTTTGCCCTTAGAAGTATTCGGAGTAACACGCGAATCCTTATCGAATGAGGATCATTTTCATGAAAAGAGCCCATTCTTTTCCCGGTTTACATTCCGTTTAAATAGGGGTGCTACGATTCAATCATCATCCATTAGCGAAGAGGAGGAAATCATAATGGAGCATGCATACAAAAAGAAAATAGAACCAAAACCTGGCGACTTGGCCGTTGAGGCTTACGGACTGGTCAAAACATTCGGCGATAACCGCGCCGTGGATGGGGTGGATCTGAACGTACGTACCGGAACGATCTACGGTGTGCTTGGCCCGAATGGGGCAGGCAAGACGACCACCATCCGGATGCTGGCGACCTTGCTAAGACCGGATGCGGGTTCGGCCCGAATCTTCGGACATGACGTGCTGGCGGAATCGCAGATTGTCCGTCAGTTGATCGGGGTAACCGGCCAATATGCGTCGGTGGACGAATCGCTCAGCGCTACGGAGAATCTGATTATATTCTCCCGTTTGCTTGGTTTGGGGCGTAAGGAGGCAAGGCGCAAGGCGGAAGAGCTGCTTGAGGAATTCGGTTTGTCGGAAGCCGCGAAGCGGCCGCTAAAAAATTTCTCCGGCGGCATGCGGAGAAGACTGGATCTGGCGGCAAGCCTGATTGCCCAGCCACCGCTCATCTTCCTGGATGAGCCGACGACGGGGCTGGATCCAAGGACGCGTTCCCAGATGTGGGATACGATCCGCCGATTGGTGAATACCGGTTCAACGGTATTGCTGACCACGCAGTATCTCGAGGAGGCGGACCAGCTGGCAGACCGCATCGCCGTTATCGATTACGGCCGGGTTGTGGCCGAGGGTACGGCCGATGAACTGAAGATGTCGGTAGGCACTTCCTCGCTGCATTTGACTGTCGAGGATTCGGTTGACATGGATCGCGCCCGCCATACCGTGGAACAAGTGTTAGGCGTCCATGCCAATGTATCGCCGGAAGCCGGAAAGATAACGGCGCCGATGGCAAATGCGGGTCTTGTTACAGACCTGTTGATCGAGCTGCGAACGGCAGGAATCGGCTTGTCCGAGATGAGCGTGCAGAAGCCGACCCTGGATGAGGTGTTCCTGACGATCACCGGCCACGGCGTGAAGGAAGACGCTGCCCAAGGGTCTTATGAATCCAATGATCGAGAGGTGGCACGGGTATGAGCAGCTCCATGATTCAGCCTGGGACGGAACGTCAGCTTAAGAACCGCACGAGTTTGGGTCAGACGGTCCGAAATTCGTTGACCATGGCTTACCGCGGGCTGCTGAAGCTCCGGCGCACGCCCGAGCAGTTGTTTGACGTCACGTTTCAGCCCATTATTTTTACGCTGATGTTCACCTATATTTTTGGGGGCGCCATCTCCGGTGACGTGGCGAGTTATTTGCCCGTCATCATTCCAGGCATCCTCGTCCAGACCGTGATTACGACCTCCGTCGTCACAGGCGTTCAACTGCGCGAGGATATGGATAAAGGCGTATTCGACCGATTCAAATCGCTGCCGATTGCACGCATCGCACCGCTGGCGGGCGCCCTGCTGGCAGACACGATTCGGTATACCATTGCGACGGTGCTTACCTTTACGATGGGATATATTATGGGGTACCGGCCTGAGGGCGGCTTGGGTTATGTTGCGCTTGCGGGGTTGGTCGTCATTTTGTGCTCATGGGCCATTAGCTGGATTTTTGCTTTCTGCGGCGTGATTGCAAGATCTGCCTCCGGCGTGCAGGGGATATCGATGATCGTGCTATTTCCGCTCACGTTTCTCTCCAACGCGTTTGTGCCGGTGGATACGATGCCGGGCTGGCTGCAGTGGTTCGTCAATATGAATCCGATCTCGCATCTTGTAACAGCCGTTCGGGATCTCACCAACGCTGGCACTGTGGGCTGGGATCTCACGATATCCTTGGTTGGTGCCGCGGTTATCGTGGCGATCTTTGCTCCCATTACGGTTCGTGCGTACATGCGCCGCACTTGATACCAAGGGGGCTCGCCTAACGGCGTTTACCCATCCTGTCGGAGAAAGCAGGACTTCCGTCCGAAACGCAGGTTGACATCGATTTATTAATTCACTATACTGTCTGTAATCTTATAAGCGACATACGTTGAAAGAGCCCAGTAGCAGCTTGGTCCCTGTTCTAGAAAGCCGGGGGATGATGGAACCCGGTACACACCAAGGCGGCGAATTACACTCTGGAGTATCTCGGGTAATGCCGAGCGGAAACGACGAACGATATCTCGTCTAATGAGCGGCATGAATGACGCGCGGCAGCGTGCAGATCATTCGTGCAATCAGGGTGGTAACACGGTTAACAATCGTCCCTATGTCTATACAGACAAGGGGCGATTTTTTGTTTTTCAACGAGTTGGACGTTTCGTTATAAGGAAATTACTGAACTAAAAGGAGTGTTAACACTGTGAATATTATCGACGAACTGGAATGGCGCGATGCGATCAACCAACAGACGGATGCCGAAGGCCTCCGGGAACTTACGAATGAAAAATCCATCTCGCTGTACTGCGGCGTGGACCCAACGGGCGACAGCATGCATATCGGTCACCTGATTCCCTTTATCATGCTCAAACGCTTCCAGCTTGCCGGCCATCGTCCGGTCATTCTGATCGGGGGAGCGACAGGCACCATCGGGGATCCAAGCGGACGTCAAACTGAGCGCTCCCTGCAGACGCTGGAGCAGGTTCAGGCTAACGTTGACGCGCTGACCGTGCAAATGAAAAAGCTCTTCGTAACCGAGGGTGACAATCAAATCCGCATGGTTAACAACTACGACTGGACGCATAAAATCAACATCATTGAATTCCTGCGCGATTACGGCAAGAACTTCAGCATTAACTCGATGCTGGCGAAGGACGTGGTTGCGAGCCGGCTTGACAGCGGGATTTCGTTTACGGAATTCTCATACCAAATCCTGCAGTCGGTCGACTACCTGCATCTGTACCAGCATGAGGACGTGCAGCTGCAAATCGGCGGATCGGACCAATGGGGCAACATTACAAGCGGCCTGGATCTGATCCGGAAGAAAGAAGGGCCCGAAGCAAAAGCATTCGGCCTGACCATACCGCTCATGCTGAAGGCCGACGGCACGAAGTTCGGCAAAACGGCCGGCGGCGCGATCTGGCTCGACCCGAACAAAACGACGCCGTTCGAGTTCTACCAGTTCTGGGCGAACACCGACGACCGCGACGTTGTGAAATACCTGAAGTACTTCACCTTCTTGACCAAAGAGCAAATTGACGAATTGGCCGAAAAGGTGCAGAGCGAGCCGCATAAACGCGAAGCGCAAAAAATGCTGGCTGAGGAAATGACGAGATTCGTGCACGGCGAAGAGATGCTGGAGCAGGCTAAGCGCATTACGGCGGCTTTGTTCAGCGGCGATATTAAATCCCTTACGGCCGATGAGATCGAGCAGGGATTTAAGGAGATGCCGACTTTCGAAGCCACGCCGGAAACGAAGAATATCGTGGACTGGCTTGTGGATCTGGGCATCGAGCCATCCAAGCGGCAAGCTCGTGAGGATATTACCAAAGGCGCCATCTCGATGAACGGCGAGCGTATCAGCGACGTCGGTCACGAGGTGACAGCCGACCAAGCGATCGGCGGCCGCTTCATCATCATTCGCAAAGGCAAGAAAAACTACAGCTTGGTGAAAATGTCCTAGAAGACGTTGTAACCATCGGGGAGAACGGTCTCCCCGGACGAAAACACCCATAAAAAGCCGCTAAACACGTTTCATGTGCTTAGCGGCTTTCTTATTACCAGGTTATCCAGAATCTTTTGGTTGGCCTATTGGCGTTCTTCTTTTATTTGAAAGTTTCTCACATTTAATAGGATAATATTTGTAGTGTTAAAGGAGGTAGATGATATCATGAACATTCAACTGCAGACCGAGCTGTGCGAGCTGTTCCAAATCCGTTATCCGATCTTGCAGGCAGGGATGGCCGGAGGACCGACAACAGTAGAACTGGTCGCCGCCGTATCCAACGCAGGCGGACTCGGCACGCTGGGTGCGGCTTACATGGAGCCGGCTGCCATTCGCGACAGCATTCAGGAAATCCGCAAGCGGACGGATCAGCCTTTTGCCGTCAACCTTTTTGTGCCCGGTGCCCGGGATCGCCATGAGCGAATCGGAGAGGTTCAACAGGAGTTAAACCGGATGCGGGATGATCTTGGCATTCCCCATGCGGGCAAGGACCACGTAGCAACCCCGGATTGGTTCGAGCAGCAATTCGCGGTTCTGATCGAAGAGAAGGTGCCTGTCATCAGTACGGCATTCGGGATTCTGGATGAGCCTCATATGCAGCAAGCAAAAGCGGCTAGGCTTCGGGTTGTTGCGATGGCTACCACAGTCCGCGAAGCCATGCTGGCTGAGCAGGCAGGGTGTGATGCCGTCGTTGCCCAAGGCAGCGAAGCGGGGGGACACCGTGGAACGTTTGATATTTCGGAGCACCCGATGGGGGCCCAGATCGGAACGTTTGCCTTGGTACCGCAAATCGTGGATCGCATCAAGATCCCCGTTATTGCCGCCGGAGGCGTGATGGATGGACGCGGGCTCGCAGCTTCGCTTGTTCTTGGAGCCCAAGGCGTTCAGATGGGGACGCGATTCCTGACCGCAGTCGAATCGGGTGCGCATGAGGTTTACAAGCAAGCGCTCCTTCAGAGTACGGAAGAGAGCACGGTGATCACCAAAGCGTTCTCGGGACGGCCTGCAAGGGGAATCGGCAATGCATTCATCCGGCAATGGGACCAGAGCGGCATAGAGCCGCTGCCTTTTCCTACGCAGAATACGGTGACCCGCGACATCCGAAACGCGGCTAATCGCCAAGACAATCCGGAGTATATGTCATTGTGGGCGGGGCAAGGCACCAGAGGCCTGACTGCAGGACAAACGGCAGCGGATATTGTGGCCGAGACGATCCGGGAAGCGTTGTTGATCTGCTCATTTTCTTCGTAAATCCGATCATTGGAGATGAGAGCGGATTATGCCATTCGCTTAGGAAAACATGAAGCAGCAGGCCACCTGAAGAAAACCCATAGGGTGGCCTGCATATCTTTTGGCTAGAAGCCGTAAGTATCTCCGCCTTCGCCGCTCCACGTCATCTCCACGAAGGAGGACGGATTGGAAGAAGTCGCTGTTTTGGAGCCGGAAGCGTAGAGTCCTCCGGCAACACCGGTCATGGTATAGTCGGTATACAATTTGTTCGACGTATAGTTCGTGTAAATCATCGCTCCCGAAATATTCGATGCGGTTACGTTCTTAAGCTCCAGATTGCTTCCGTAGGATACTCCGTCCGAGGCCGTGGTTTTGCTTGTTCTGAATGCCTGGCCCGTGGCCGCATTGTTTTTGACGGTGGTGTTGATGATCTGTACGTCATTGGCCCGCATGAATATTCCGTTGTTGCCCACGGTCGACTCCGGGACTGTATTATGAAAGTCAACCGTGCTGCCGATCACTTTGATATGATGCGTACCCTCTTTAAAATCAAAGCCGTCGTTTTTGGTCTGTATGGCGCTGCAATTCAGGAATGTAATATATCCGCTTCGATCCGGATTGGGCAGTGTGGTCCAGTTCTGATCGGCATCCCCCACATAGAAGCCCTCGCCGAACTTCCCGCCTTGCCCCGCGCTATGGGCGGTACTGTTCGAGACAAGCCAGTACTGGCTGTTTTTCCGAATCTTGAACGCTTCTGCCGTCGTATTTTTGACCGTTACGTTGGTAACGTAGCCGTGAGAGGCCTCAATCAGCAGGCCTTTGTTTGATTTAGAGTTGGAGTTGATCGTCAAATTCTCCAGCTTATAATAGCTGTTCTTGATATGGAAAGCCGCATTGCCTGCCGATGCGGTGAAATGAAAAGTGGCTCCGCTGCCCGTGCCGCGAATCGTAATGTAATTGCCTGACGATCCTTTCCGGGAGGTTGCAATGGTTCCATCCGACACCGAGTAGGTCCCGGATACTTCAATAATGTCACCGGGATTCGCGCTGGCTAGGTAGCTCCGCAGCGTCGCGACGTCACCGGCCGGGACCGTTTTGGTTGCCGCCTTTACAATATGACCAGGGTAGAATGCAAATACAAGCATGAAGCAAAATAAGGATACGATGCCAAACTTGATGGATGGCTTGATCATCATGAAACCTCCTCGCTATTTTGGACACGATTCACCGTACTGTCGCATGAATTGCCTTACAAATCTTTCTGTGCGAAACACATCACCTCACTTAACAAGGATCAGAATCATTGTTTAAGCGCTCTAATTATAATCCAATCCCCATACCACATTGCTGCTTGAAAATATCATAATTCCGTCTGCATTCGATACTGAAGAGGCGTTAAACCGTACTTTTTCTTGAACATGGCGATAAAATACGAGGGGTAGTTGAATCCGGCCTGTTTACTGACGTCTTCGATTGTTAGAAACGGCAAGCCAAGAAGCGTTCTGGCTTCCTCCAAGCGCTTGTTGTTCGTATATTCGATGATGGTCATGCCCATCTGCTCTTTGAACAGCTTGGACAAATAACTGGGAGAGAAATGAAGCTCCGCAGCCATTTCGTTAATCGTGAAGGATAGATGATAGTGCTTGCCGATCCACCTAACCATGGCGCCGACAGGCTCGATCGAAGCAGCGGGAGCAGGATACTTGAAGCCCCCGCTACGATCCGCCGGGTAAATATGGCTACTGAAGTAGGTGAAGAATTGAAATAAAAACAAGGCAACAACTTCCTTCTGAACCTTGGACGGAACGCTGGCCAGCATTTCATGCAATTGCAGAAACTGATTTTCCAAATATATGGAATCCTTGGGCGACAAATGAAACACCTGATTGGACCACGGATGCTCCAGCAATTGTGAAACCGCGGTTGTTAACTGTGGGAGTGCGGTGAGGAAACGCTCGATGACGGAGGCTTTGATTTTCAGCAGGCTGCGAATGTAATTCGGCGGTACGATGACTTCAATATGGTGAATTTGAAAAGGTTTAATCAACACCAAGGTGCCAGGCTTGAGCGAGTACGTTTGATTATCGACGAAATATCTTCCGGCGCCTTCGTGAATGTACAGAATCTCCAACCCTTCATGATAATGAAAATACTCCACTGGCTCGGTATGTACGCTTCGATAGTTGAACAGATACAGATTGTCACGCCAAGGAATCGAATGGTGAATTTTCATCTGAAAAACCTCCTTTTGCATGAATGATGGGTTCAATTACAGGGCTTCCAGCATTTCGGATACATCGTATGCCTAACCCTGTAAATCATGCTTCTGCGTTTGACTGCAGCAAGCGAATATCGCGCACAAGAGGGAAAACCGGGAGGCTGTCGAACACTTTATCATAATATATATGTTAAAAAATGCTGCAATGACGGCATAACGGGGGTTATGATGTCCACGCCTATTTTGTCTACAAAATTGTATATACCATCTCCCCGATCGAGGGCTGTTCTTCGCCCCCGCCTAATCGAGGGTTTGAACGAGGGACTGCGTCTGCAGCGCAAGCTCACTATGATTTCTGCCTCTGCAGGCTGCGGTAAAACTACGCTGCTCAGCCAATGGATTAAAGATTCCCCGCTGCCCGTCGCCTGGTTGTCTTTGGAGGAGGGGGATCGTGAACCCGCAAGATTCCTGGCTTATCTTGTGGCCGCCCTGCAAACCGTCGGGGTTGAAATCGGAGAGGGCATCATGAGCAAACTCCAAGCGCCGTCCCCTCTTCCTCTGCCGCTCGAAGGTATCGTCACGGCCATCCTTAACCACATAGCGGCCCTGCCGAATCGATTCATTCTGGTTCTTGACGATTACCACGTGTTGGATTCCAAAGCGATAGACAGCGCTCTTGATTTTCTCATCGAGCACATGCCGCCGCAGATGCATGTGGTTATCGCCAGCCGCCAGGATCTCGCTCTGCCCTTGGCCCGGCTGCGTGTCCGGGACCAGTTGACGGAAGTGCGGACATCAGACTTGCGCTTCACATCCGATGAAGCCTCTGAATTTCTGCGCCGCTCCATGGGACTGGATTTGTCGGCGGAGGATGCAGCGCTCCTCGAATCGCGCACGGAGGGCTGGATTGCCGGCCTGCAATTAGCGGCGCTGTCTTTGCAGGGCCATCACGACGCTGCCACCTTTATCCGATCCTTCGGCGGCAAGCACCGTGACGTACTGGACTACCTGGTTGAAGAAGCACTGCAGCAACAGCCCGAGGATATTCAGGATTTTTTGCTAAACACCTCCATTCTTGAGCGGTTGTGTGGTCCATTGTGTGACTACGTTCTTCGGAGCGGAGCTCGTGATTCTCGGCTGAGCGCCATCTCCGGGCAAGAAACCCTGGAGTACCTGGAGCGCGTCAACCTGTTCATCGTTCCGCTGGACACGGAGAGGCGCTGGTACCGATATCACCATTTGTTCTCGGATGCGCTTCGGCAGCGTCTGACCCGAACGGGTGCTTCTGCGGTTGGCGGAGAGAGGGACGTGTCCGAATTGCATCGTCGTGCCAGTGAATGGCATGAACGTCAAGATCTTCTGCTGGAAGCTTTCCAGCATGCGATTGCCGCTTCGGATGTGGATCGCGCCGCACGTCTGATTGAAGGGAAGGGGATACCTTTGATCTTCCGTGGGGCAATAGGCCCTGTGCTCCATTGGCTGGATTCCTTGCCTAAGGAGGAGATGGATGCAAGGCCCGCGCTACATGTCATGCATGCTTCCACCATGTTAATGGTCGGTCAAATGACCGGTATCGAACCTAAACTTCAAGCCGCCGAAACCTATCTGCAAGCTGCGGAGGACGATTATACCCGGGATCTTATAGGGCATATCGCCTCCATACGTGCCACGCTTGCTGTCAGTCAACATCAGACGGAAACCATCATGGCGGAATCGCGCCGGGCCTTGGAATTTTTGAGTCCGCATAATCTGCCCGTGCGCACAGCGACGATATGGACGCTGGGATATGCCTACCAGCTGCAGGGGGAACGGGCCGCTGCTGGCAAGGCGTATCGGGAAGCCGTGATCATCAGTCAGAAGATTGGGCACATCACGATCAACATGATGGCGACGCTCGGACTCGGAATGATTCAGGAAGCGGAGAATCAGTTATATGTTGCGGCCGAGACGTATCGGCGCGTTCTGGATTTGGCGGGCGATCCTCCACTGCCGGCAGCATGCGAAGCACATCTGGGCCTAGCCCGAATATGCAGCGAGTGGAATGATCTGGATGCCGCGGAACAGCATGGACAGCTGGCCCTCCGCTTGGCCGGGCAGTTCGAGCATATCGACAGGGGCGTGGCCTGCGAGGTGTTTCTCGCAAGGCTGAAGCTTACACGGGGAGCGGTGAGCGAAGCGGCTGCCATGTTAGCCAAGGCGGATCACTTCGCCCGTCAGCATCATTTCACGCATCAGCTGCCCCATATTGCCGAAGCACAGGTGCTTGCCCTGCTGCGGCAAGGGGATGTCAGTTCAGCGTTGCAGCTTGCCCAGAGGTTTGAGCTCAAGCTAAGCCTAGCCAGGGTGCTGCTGGCACAGGGGGATACGGCGACAGCGCTGGTCATCCTCGAACAACTGCGGACGGATATGGAAGTTAAAGAATGGATGAACGAACAGCTTAAGGTGATGGTGCTGCAGGCTTTGGCCCTTCACGCCTGTGGGGAGAAACGGAGAGCGGCACAAGTTATTGCGGATGTGCTGGAGATGGGCGAGCCGGGCGGCTTCATCCGGATGTTTATCGATGAAGGGGAGCCGATGCGGGAATTGATCAACGCAGCAGCTTTGAGCAAAACGAGGCAGAAGATAGATAAGCCGAAGCATTGGCCATTAAGCGAAGCTGTAAACAAATCGAAGCAGAAGCTGTTAAGTGAAGCTGTAGACAAACCGAAACAGCTGCCCTTAAGAGGAGCCGTAGACAAAGCGGAGCAGAAGCTGTTATGGCCCATCCATGACTATCTGGAGCGATTGCTGCATGCATTTGAGGCTGAAGGACGGGAACGTGGAGTCACATCCGTATTCGTTCCTGGGTTTGTTCGGCCTGCGGATTCTCTGATTGAGCCGCTAAGCCGGCGGGAGATGGAGGTTCTGCGTCTCATTGCCGAGGGGCTATCGAATCGTCAGATTAGCGAGAGGCTTTTTGTTACGCTCAGCACCGTGAAAGGGCATAACCGGATGATTTTCGATAAACTCCAGGCCACGCGCCGTACCGAAGCTGTAGCGCGAGCGCGAGAGCTGGGTTTACTATAAGGTGACAATCGTAGTATACATATTCATCCATGGCTATCTCCCTTCCTATACCGCTATTCATGAGAGAACCATACTGTGCTGTCCATAAGAAAACCATACTTAAGTATCTATGTTCCGGTACCTGACGGCAGATATACTGATTGCAAATGCCAGTTTGGAGGAAACCCATGAAAGCAATGGTATGCACCGCTTATGGAGCACCGGATGTTTTACAGCTGCAAGAGGTAGAGAAGCCGATCCCAAAGGATCGCGAAATTCGAATCAAAATTTATGCAACCACCGTCAATTCGGGGGATTGCCGCGTGCGGGGATTTCGCAGTCCTCTTTTGTACAGGATTCCCATGCGGCTGGTGCTGGGTTTGAGAAAGCCAAGACAACCGATACTCGGGGTAGAGCTGGCGGGGGAAGTCGAAGCGATTGGCAGGGATGTTACGCAATTCAAGGTAGGCGATCAGGTCTTGGCATTCAGGGGAATGCGATTCGGTACGTATGCCCAATATATCTGCATGCGTGAAGATGCGTTATTGCTGTTAAAGCCCGATCATGTGACTTATGACGATGCCGCCGCCGTATCTTTCGGAGGAACGACGGCCCTGCATTTTCTTAGAAAAGGGAATATCCGGCAGGGGCACAAGGTTCTGATTTATGGAGCGTCCGGTGCGGTTGGGACGTTAGCCGTACAGCTTGCTAAGCAACATTATGGAGCAGAGGTAACCGGCGTTTGCAGTGCCGTGAATATGGGGCTGGTGAGGTCGCTCGGAGCCGATCGGGTCCTTGATTATACCAAAGAGGACATTACGACGACCGGAGATCGATACGACATTATTCTGGACGCGGTCGGTAAACTGCCAAAATCCAAATGCAAGCATTTGCTCACCCCGGGCGGGAGCTATGTAACCGTTGAAGGGCAGGGGGTAGCCAAGGTGCTGATGGAGGATCTGAGATTGCTAGCGGAGCTGCTGGGAACGGGGAAGATCAAGCCGGTCATCGACAGAAGGTATGCATTGGAGCAAATGGCCGAGGCGCACCGGTATGTGGATGAAGGACGCAAGAGGGGCAGCGTTGTCATCACGGTGGACCATGATCATTGAGGATAAGTCATCATTCACGGCGGAGCATGATTATGACAGCTGATGAAGTTAGGCATCATTCACGGCGGGCATGATTATGAGAGCTGATGAAGTTAGGCATCATTCAAGGATATAGCAGCCATCCAAGGATATAGAGAGACATTCAAGGTATAGACAGACATTCAAGCATGCCCCGGACCACTCACCGTGCGGACACAGGTAGCAGTGCCGCACGATGTACTCATTGACTAGCCGATCCTGCAGAGGGTCGGCTTTTCTCATCGGAATGTGGGGGATCGATTACCATCCGGATTAGAGCAGGAAGAAATCTCTAAACCTTCCACTAGGAAGTGATATATAATGTGATCACATATATGAATTCCAAGGGAAGGGCTGCTGCATAACGATGTCTAAAGCCGATAATATGCTGGCGATGCTATGGCTGCTGAAATCGCGAAGAAGAATGACCGCTAAACAACTATCGGAGGAGCTGGGTGTACATATCCGGACGGTTTACCGATGCATTGACGCGCTCTGCATGTCCGGCGTGCCTGTCGTATCCGAGATTGGGCGCGATGGAGGCTACTCCATCCCGGAGCATATCAAGCTGGAGCCGCTGTTTTTTGAGGCCGATGAGCAAAGGGCGCTTCTTCATGCCGCCGCATTCGCACGGGAAGCGGGTTATCCATCCGAAGAGCCGCTTAATCGAGCCGTTTCCAAAATAAAACGATATACGAATCCGGAACAGCTGGAGCGTTTGGAGCGCCACGAAAGCAGTATTGAGGCCATCCATCCTCCTACAGCTTCTTCGCTTACCAGGATACTGCATGAGATCGAGGCGGGGATCGACCGGCAATCCAGCCTCGAGATCGACTACGCCACAGGCTATGACGGTATAACACAACCACGTATCCTGGATCCTTACGGACTCGTCCATTGGAAAAGCAAATGGTACGCGGTGGGCCATTGCCATCTACGCGGTGAAATTCGCTGCTTCCGCGTCGACCGTATGCGCGATATCCGGCATACCGACAACGCGTTTGACCGTCCGGCGTCGTTTTCCCCGCGGGAATACGTATTGGACAGCTTGTTATCGGGGCAAGGTTCCGAATCCAATCCTCATTTGGTTTCCGTACATATCCAAGGCCTCCCTCAAGCTTTGGACGATTTATGCGCGCATTGGCTGCTCAGTCAAGCCCTCGTCGAACGTACGGCGGAGCATGCGGTGTTCAGGCTGGATGAGCATATGTTATACACGCAAGTTGCCTACTACCTATTGTCATTTGGCGGGAAGATTCGAATCATCGGGCCCGAGGAACTGAAATCAGGCATGATCGACATTGCGGAGTCCCTCTTGAAATATTATCAATCCTGAAGATAAACACTGACCTTCTTTGTCAGTGTTTGTATTATATAATGAACTCCAACAGATAGCGTCAGGGAGGAGAGAGCTCGATGGCAGGCACGATTTTTAAACAAGAAGTGATGAAAGCAACCGAACGTTCGTGGGAGGAATGGATTGTGGCCCTTGGGCAGGAAGTGGGCCCGCTCTGGTCACATGAGCAGATCCGAAACCATATCGTTGAGCAGCATCAAGTATCCGGGGAATGGGGCGAGTGGATCGCCGTCATGTATGAGCAGGTCATGGGGCGGGTGCCCGTCGGCTTATCCAAAGATGCCGGGGTGCAGATCGGGGTCAGAAAGACGATAGCCGCGACAAAAGAGAGGGTTTGGGATTTCCTCATGTCTTCCGAGGGACTGTCATTATGGATCGGGGATGTTCCTTCACTGGAGCTGCAGGTCGGGCATGAGTATGAATCGAAGGAAGGCGTGTCCGGCAAAATTACGGTGGTCGTACCCTACCATAAGCTGCGCTTGACTTGGAAACGCAAGGAGTGGGACAACCCGTCCCGGCTGCAAATCTATGTGTTGTCCACGAAGACTGGAAAAACAACCATCGCGATTCACCAGGAGATGCTGGATGATGTTTATATGAGAGAGATCATGAGGCGTTATTGGGATGAGATGCTGACGACGCTGCAAAACCGGGTGATGGTGCCGAACTGAACAGATTCAGTTGTATGGACCTTAGGGTTATCAACCGGATTGAATTGACTACTCCAACGTTATGAGGACTAAGGTTCGCTATTACGTCTCGTAGGGTGGGTTTAGGGTAATATGAGGACAGAGGTTCCGCTATTACGTCTGGATGGGTGGGTTTAGGGCAATATGAGGACACCAGTTCCGCTATTACGTCTGGATGGGTGGGTTTTGGGCAATATGAGGACAGAGGTTCCGCTATTACGTCTGAATGGGTGGGTTTTGGGCAATATGAGGACACCAGATCCGCTATTACATAGAGAAGGGTGATAATTCGTGGTATCTAAAGTAAATAGCGGATTCTGAGTCCGGAAGAACGGGAAAAGTGGCTGTTTTTTTCGGAATAACGGATCTGGTGTCCACTAGTTTGTCTATTCGTCACTTGGGTATCTGCAGGAACTGATTTGTTTATTCGTCACTTGGGTATCTGCAGGAACTGATGCATGCTCCCGTCGGTACTGTGTTACTAGCGGAGGTTTAGAGATGAGCGGAGTTTAGAGATGTTTTTTATGAGGCGTGGTATCGCGGTGGGCTATTGCAATGTTATGAGGACAGAGGTTCCGCTATACGTCCGACGGGTGGGGTTGGGTAATATGAGGACAGAGGTTCCGCTATTACGTCTGGATGGGTGGGTTTTGGGCAATATGAGGACACCAGTTCCGCTATTACATAAAGAATGGTGATAATTTGTGGTTTTTTAAGTAAATAGCGGATTCTGAGTCCGGAAGTACGGGAAAAGTGGCTGTTTTTTTCGGAATAACGGATCTGGTGTCCATTAGTTTGTTTATTCGTCACTTGGGTATCTGCAGGAACGGATACGTGCACCCGTCAGGTACTGTGTTACAAGCTGACTTTAGAGATGAGCGGAGTTTAGAGATGTTTTTATGAGGCGTGGTCTCGCGGTGGGCTACTGCGACGTTATGAGGACAGAGGTTCCGCTATACGTCCTGACGGGTGGGTTTGGGTAATATGAGGACAGAAGTTCCGCTATACGTCCTGACGGGTGGGTTTGGGTAATATGAGGACAGAAGTTCCGCTATTACGTCTGGATGGGTGGGTTTTGGGCAATATGAGGACACCAGTTCCGCTATTACATAGAGAAGGGTGATAATTTGTGGTTTTATACGTAAATAGGGGATTCTGAGTCCGGAAGAACGGGAAAAGTGGCTGTTTTTTTCGAAATAACGGATCTGGTGTCCATTAGTTGTTTATTCGTCACTTGGGTATCTGCAGGAACGGATACGTGCACCCGTCAGGTACTGTGTTACAAGCTGACTTTAGAGATGAGCGGAGTTTAGAGATGTTTTTATGAGGTGTGGTCTCGCGGTGGGCTATTGCAATGTTATGAGGACAGAGGTTCCGCTATACGTCCCGACGGGTGGGTTTGGGTAATATGAGGACAGAGGTTCCGCTATTACGTCTGGACGGGTGGGTTTTGGGCAATATGAGGACACCAGATCCGCTATTACATAGAGAATGACGATAATTTGTGGTTTTTTAAGTAAATAGCGGATTCTGAGTCCGGAAGTACGGGAAAAGTGGCTGTTTTTTTCGGAATAACGGATCTGGTGTCCACTAGTTTGTTTATTCGTCGCTTGGGTATCTGCAGGAACTGATGCATGCTCCCGTCAGTACTGTGTTACATGCGGAGTTTATAGGTACGGGCTCGTTGTTCACCGCTTGCTATGTCCAGTATCTGAAGCTCGACCAGTTTATGCAATAAGCGTCGGGTATGCCGGTCACTCACCCTAAGATGATTTGCGAGTTCTAATGGGGTTATCGGGCGCAGCAATCGCCGCGCAAATCGGACAGCTTCTGCCTCCAGCCAACTTAAGGACGCAGGTACATCTGACGCCACAAATCTGCCGACGAAGGATAAAATGAGCTGCTGGCATTGTTTTGGCTCTTCGACGATGGAGGGGTAAGCAATGGGAAGGAATGTCCAACCATCCAGTGCCAGTAAGCAGTGACGGCGGCATAAATCCTTAAACCTTCTTACGTCCAAATCGCGGGCATGCGGGCCGTATCCTTGGATTTCGATGCCTCCTCTCGCACCACCGGGCATGTAGGCAAGGTCTAAATAACGATAACCATTGCTGAAATCGCGTACTTCCCATTCCGGATGCAAGTCATTGAAATTACCGATTGCGGGAAACCACACTGAGCGCAGAAACTCGACGGTACCGTGGCCTAACCCTTTCTGAAGGATTTCGAGCCTGCGGGGATTCTTTTCATTCAAAATATTCGTGTGTATCCAGAGCTCATATTGTTGATCAAACCGTGACATGTTCATTTTTCCTCCTTAGTATTAGATGGAATGCGATTGCGCTAGAAAATAAAAAAGCCGCTCCATACAATGGAACCCCAATCCTTCATTGGGGCACTTTGCATAGAAGCGGCGTGTTCTTCACGTCCTTATGATGGCTAGTATAACTCGTGTTTTGCGGGTTTTGCAATAGTATTGCCTCCAGCTATGTGTGACAGCGATATAGTTCTTCCAAGATAAAAAACATGTGATTGCGTGATTTTTCGCAAATTCATGCCATGAAGCGCTTCATGTTACTACATGGAGCGCTTTTTTATATTATCCTCATAAATATGACGTCATATATAACGAAATTCAACAATTTAATGAATATATATTGTGTATTATTTATTTATATTGTACATTAATTACATGAAGATCATTATAAAAAATGCATAACAATCTGATACTGGAGAGGATGAGTGAAGCATGAACACTTCCGTTAAAAAGTTGGAAATGGGCGTCATCTTGTGCAGGCATTGCAGCGCTGAAGTCGATACGGTGGATACGAATCGAATCGCTACCTTCTATGGCGTGTGTGATCAGCCGGAGTGCCGGCAGCTGCACAGCCACATGCATGTATCAGTTAGTGATGTAACAGACGAAGAGTAATGATAGAAGAAGGTTGTTCCCGCAAAAACGCACCCCTTGATGTGGTGCGTTTTTGTGTTGAACGAAGAGTGCTTATTGCTGCGTGATCTGTCGCGCTTTTAAAACAACGGTGCATTATGCACTTGTATAAGAACATTGCTTATCACTTATTGCGAGTGCTCTATCACGCTTGTTTAACTTCGGGTGCTGCATACCCTGTCGTGCTTGTCCAACTATGTGCTTTATGTACTTGTCTAACTACAATGCTTGGTTCACGTACAGCGGTGCTCTATCGCGCTTGTTGACTCCGGGTGCTGCGACTCTTTCGCCCTTGTAATACTACGATAATGTTGTGCATTTATCAAAAGGCGGTTGCACTATCCATGCTTGTCCCAATGCGTCCTTCGTGCTTGCCCAACTACGCTGCTCCGTCACGTTTGTCAAAAACGCGAGCGTCCTATGCTCTTTCCAACTGTGGAGATAACCTCTCAATCGAATGAAATGGCATGGTTGACTTGATGAAAAGTGGTACTTATAGCTGCCCATCCGTCATGCTAAGATGAAACTGCCTATATCCCATTTTTGATGGGTGGGATCAATTATCTTCATATGCAGCGGAATGGAGGTTGTCCCTTTATGAAAATATTCGTAGCGGGCTCTACCGGCGTTATCGGCCAGCGTTTACTTCCCAGATTGGTGCAAGCCGGCCATGGAGTTATCGGCATGACCCACGACCCTCAGCGGAAAGGGCTGATCGAATCATGGGGAGCCAAGGGGATCGTTGCAGATGCCTTTGATCGGGAAGGGATCATAGCCTCGATTGGGGAAGTGCGGCCGGATGTCATTATCCATCAGCTCACTTCGTTAAGCCAATGGAATCTGGAGGATAATGCGAGGATTCGGATGGAGGGCACCCGTCATCTGGTAGAAGCCGCGCAGATCCACGGCGTTAAACGCATGATTGCCCAGAGCATTGCCTGGGCCTATGAACCCGGGGATTATCCCGCCACCGAGAACGTCCCTCTGGATGTCCAGGCGCCTCCGCCGCGCAAATCTACGATAGACGGTATCATCTCGCTGGAACATGCCGTTGCACAACTGCCGAACCACGTCATTCTAAGGTACGGAATGTTCTACGGTCCCGGCACGTGGTACGACGCCAACGGAATCATGGCGGAAAAGGTACGAACTCGAGCTCTTCCAGCAACGGATGGCGTTATGTCATTTCTCCATGTCGAGGATGCGGCGAATGCCGCACTGCAGGCATTGGACTGGCCGACGGGGCCGGTCAATATCGTAGATGACGCGCCTGCTGCCGGTACGTTGTGGCTGCCGTTGTATGCTGAGGCGCTGCACGCGCCTGCTCCAGCATATCAAGCGGGGAGCAAGCGCGGCGAGCGCGGCGCTTCGAACGCCAAAGCCCGGAAGGAGTACGGCTGGGAGCCGCTATATCCCACGTGGCGAACAGGGTTCGCGCAATCGCTTAGGTGAGCGAGCTTAGCGATGCGCCAACCGATTCCGCCGTTAAGAGTACATACACAAGGAGTATGCTATTCACAATGTACAACGTATCTGAAGGGTAACAATGTAGAGCATGTCCCGGACCACACACCGTGCGCTCAGGGAGCAGTGCTCACGATTCCATGGAGACGTTATAAGATTATTTTCAATTACCATGCTCCTAATATGCCGACACCCCATAGCCTTGCCGGTCGTGGTCTATAAGAGAGCTCCTTGTTGATATGGGAATGAAAAGAAAGCTATAGTTAATAAAGAAGATTCATGACCGTGAGGAAATAGGAGCCGGGATCCAGCTGAGGTGGACTTACTATAGAATAGGAGCCGGGATCCAGCTGAGGTGGACTTACTATAGAATAGGAGCCGGGATCTAGCTGAGGTGGACTTACCATAGAATAGGAGCCGGGATCTAGCTGAGGTGGACTTACCATAGAATAGGAGCCGGGATCCAGTTGAGGTGGACTTACCATAGAATAGGAGCCGGGATCCAGCTGAGGTGGACTTACCATAGAATAGGAGCCGGGATCCAGCTGAGGTGGGCATACCCTAGAATAGGAGCCGGGATCCAGCTGAGGTGGGCTTACTATAGAATAGGAGCCGGGATCCAACTGAGGTGGACTTACCATAGAATAGGAGCCGGGATCTAGCTGAGGTGGACTTACCATAGAATAGGAGCCGGGATCCAACTGAGTGAACTTGCCATAGATTAAGGAGGGGCTAGCATGACAGAACGGCTGCCATGCCGAAGCGAAGGATGTTCGGCAACGATATTACCGGCAACCGCGGCCAAGACCGGCGGTTATTGCATGCCGTGCAAGCAGGAGATGGAGCGTGCGGAACGGCAGCGTTACATAGAACAAAATCGGAGAGATATCGACTTATATGAAGGGATTACAGATCCTGTAGGGATCCTTAAGATCATGCATGCCCCGCTGAAGCGGGATCCATTGATTCGATATATTCCCTATCCTCTGAAAAGAGAAGAGGTATATTCGGCGTTATCTCCAGGCGAGGCCGATCGCTTGCTGACTTTTGCTCTTGATCTGCTGGAAGCAGGTGATGAGGACACCTGCCAGGAAATTCTTGTTTCCCTGGTCTGCTATCAGAACAAGCCGCTTGAGTCCTGTATCCCGACATTGATGGAGCGCGGTATCTATTACCCCGGCATTCTGTTCAAAGATGCATCCGCCCGTAGCCGAGACGAGCTGCTTCAACAAGTGGAACAGGACAAGGATAACCGCAACCATCTGCTGCTCGCCCTGGCTTGGATCGGGGATGATCAGGTCGTGCACCAATTTCATGAATGGAGGACCGTGCCTCCATCATGGGCGGAGGAATTATACGTCCCGCCTGAAGCTTATGCGCATGAGGGGGCTGGGAGCTTACGGAGAAAGGAAGTAAGCGCCGGCTATTCTATCATGACAGCTACGCTATAGCGAAAATAGTGCCGTCAGAAAGCACCTATGAAGCAGAAGCTGAACCCGCAGAATTCTTGAAGGAGAATTCCGCTCTCTGTCCATGGTGCGGAAGCGGCCTGACCACCTTGACGGATCTGGACATCCGCCATCCGAAGCTTCATTTCTTGGGGTTGACCGGAGAGAGGCTGCGGGTGTGCACCTGTGTGAATTGCAGCTGTTACGATACGATCTATATGGATGTGGATTTCCACGGAAAATCCGAATGGAGCCAAGCTAATATTAAACCGGAATATCTACCGGAGCCTGATTCCGAGGAGGATGATAGAAGCTATGCGGCGGAGGGGCAGTCCTTACGGCTTGCGGACCATCCCCGCAACAGCTATTATGCGGCCTATTGGACGCTCGGTTCGGCGGTTTCGCAAATCGGCGGCTACCCGGCTTGGATTCAGGACGCCGTATATCCCTCCTGCTCCTGCTGTTCCCAAAGCATGACATTCATCGGGCAGCTGGATTGGGAACAGATCGAGGAGTATGGAGAAGGCATTTATTATATGTTCCTGTGCGCGGACTGCCAGGTGACGGCAACCTTGTTTCAGCAGACATAGGCCTGAATCCGGCAACCCTAAGTATTACGGATTTCAGCAAGCAAAACGGGAAGTATACTATTTTTTCCATACTATCTTTTGTATGGTATTATATACCATTATAAAGATCGAGAATGGAGGCCTCATACTTGAAGGTATTGAATCGTAGAGTAGCTTATATGTTAATGACGATATTGTTAGCAGTCAATTGTATGGCAATGGACAGTGTGGGAGCTGCCGAAGCTGTGCATGGAGATTCACCGCATACACCGGTAAGCGTGGCTGGCGGCAGCGGACATGGTGTTGCGGCATGGAGCGACGGCTCCGTGACTGCCTGGGGTTATAACAAGTCAGGTCAAGTAGGTGACGGGACTAGCATTCATCAATTAGTGCCAAAGCAAGTCGCGGGTTTAACTGATATTGTTCAGGTGGCGGCAGGGGACAATTCTTCATTTGCCTTGGACAAGAACGGGGACGTGTGGGCCTGGGGCGATTATTACTCTCCTTATATTAACGGGGATCCGTTGTTACCTTTCCAAAAACGGGGAGGGCTGATCAAGCTGGAAGGACTTAAGGATGTAGCCAGCTTGGCTATTTCAAACCATGGTTCTGTCGCATTGCATAAGGATGGGTCTGCAACGATATGGAATCCGACGTTTGATCCGAATGATCATTTAAAGATGACGGTAAAGTACTTTCCGATCAAGGGAGTCATAAATGCAAAAACAATAGTGGTCGCCGGACATGAGGCGCTGATTCTCGGTGATGACGGCAGTGTTGATATGTTAACGGTATATAACAGTTTCTACGATCGGTACCGGCTGGAGCGTGAGTTCCGTGAGATTAAATCGCTGGTTACTTCCTCCATTGCCGGAATCGCCGCGGATTGGTATGACGTGTTTCTGCTGCATGAGAACGGGACGGTGCTGCGGTGGAATGTGAATGAAAAGCAGCAAGTGCCGGCTGCGGTGAAGGGATTAAACGATATCCAAGAGATAAGAACGGGGTCTAACCGTTTGTACATGCTTAAAAATGACGGCACGGTCTGGCAGTGGAAATACAACGACCCAGCGGCGAAGCCTTTTCAAGTGAAAGGTTTGACAGGTATCAAGGCGCTTTGGGGAAGCAATGGATATACAGGTTATGCAACCAACAAAGACGGTAAGCTGCTGGCCTGGGGAGAAGAGAAATATCAAGGCAGCGGCTCGCCTAACGAGAACGATGGGAATCCAGTCATGGTACAGCCTCCTCTATCCTGGACGGCAAACGGACAATCGGTTAGCTTCTACGGTTCTTCCGCTATTGTGAAAGGCAAGCTGTATGTACCGTATACTAGCGTTTTTGAAGCCCTCGGGATCAAAGTGAAGCGCGGACAGTCGAATCCGGATCCGAAACACGGAAATCATCGATTTCCGGTATGGTCTTTCTCTTATGGCGGGAATACCGTGTCCATTAAATCCAGTGATCCCGCCGTTGTATTAGTGAACGGGAAGGTGACGCGAGAAGATGTCAGCATTCCATTCCTGGCTAATTCGAGCATGTTTCCATTGGAGTTGATCACGACAAAGCTTGGCATTCCGATGTCCTGGAATAAGACGACAGGCGAAGTGATCCTGGGGAAAACACCATAAGAATATGTTGAAGGCACGCCCATACGGCGTGTCTTTTGTTATTCTGAGGAACGGCATCCTTAACGCTAAATAGAGAGTTTCCAAAATGATTGACGTATGGGCTGGCAAGGCTGCTACTGTTCGTGGATATTCTAAAAGATCGCCACCCTGTGGGAGCGATCTTTTGTAGTTTGATTTTATTGTCAATGGGCACCTTTTTCGCCTTTGGTCACAGCCCAAAATATAAGGGCAATAGCGCTGACGGAGGCTCCAAGCATACAAACTCCATGCCAACCATACTGTGCATAGATATGGGTCGAAGCAATGGAACCGGCGGCACTTCCGATGGAATAAAAAATCATATACCCGGCAACCATGCGACTGCGCGCCTGCGGGCGCAATGCAAAAATCATACTCTGATTCGTGACATGCACCGCCTGTACCGCCAAGTCCAGCAGAATAATACCAATGACTAAGGTAAACAGGGACCGTTCTGTATAGCTGATCGGCAGCCATGACAGCAATAGCAGGGACAATGCAATTCCGGTCGTTCTTTGTCCGTAACCTCGATCGGCTAGCTTACCGGCTTTTGCTGCAGCCAATGCACCCACGACGCCTACGAGACCAAACGCCCCGATGGCAGAGTGCGAAAGGGATAGTGGCGGTGCGCTAAGAGGCAGCACTAATGGCGTCCACAAAATGCTGAAAGCCGTAAAAATCAGCATAGCCAAAACAGCGCGGACACGTAGTAGCCGTTCTTGAAGGAACAACACCAGTACCGACTTAAGCAGTTGAGAATAGGAAAGAGTTTTTACCTTACGCTCAACATTTGGCAGCATCTTATATAATGCGTAAACCATGAACAGCATCACCGCAGCAGAAACCAGATAAACCGAACGCCATCCTGCAAGATCCTTCAAAACTCCTGAAATGGTTCGCGCCAGAAGGATCCCGATCACAATTCCGCTGGTTACCATGCCTACGGCTCGCCCTCGTTCAGCAGGAGCAGCTACGGTCGCCACGAACGCCACAATCGTCTGCGTTACAACGGCAAGCAATCCGACCAAAGCCAAACCTGCAAAGAGCATCGCGCCGGATGAAGCAGTACCAACGATCACGAGAGCCGCCACGGAGATCGCCATTTGACCGATAATTAATCGGCGCTGGTTCAGTAAATCCCCCAGAGGCACCAGCAGGAGCAGTCCCAATGCATAAAAGATCTGTGTGACGGTAATCAGAATTCCAATGACGGCATAGTCCAAGTTGAACTCGTACGACAGCTCATCGAGCAGCGGCTGAGCGAAGTAGATATTGGCAACGGACATGCCGCAAGCAATCGCAAACAATAACGTAACGGAACGAGTCAGAGGCATACGATTACCGGATTTGGCCGTAGTCGCCGTCCCCTGTGACGCATTCGCGGCTGTTTCGTTATGGACGACCGCTTTTTTTGCTATGATCTCTTCCATTGTGTGAATCCAACCCTTTCGATTTTTATATGTACTGATCGGTATGATAAATCGCCCGATAAATATATCCCATCCTTACGATCCATGTCAACAGGTTTATTTCAAACGTTAAGAAACAACGGGATTTTCTAATATATATCAGCAATATACAGGAAATCGGTGTTTGACAAAAGCATCCGAACATCATAAACTTAATTATACTGATTGGTAATGAAAGTGGTTCTTTACTCCTTTGGTGATCATGAAGTTTTCCTTAAAATCAAATGTAACGAGAGGTAATTCAATATGGGACGAGTCCGCGAATTTGATGAAGAGAAAGTATTAGATGCAGCGATGCAGTTATTTTGGGAGAAGGGATATGAGGCTACCTCATTAAGCGATTTGACTTCCAGAATGGGCATTCAACGGCCCAGTATATACTCAGCCTTTGGAGACAAGAAGGAGCTGTTCGAAACAGCTCTGCGCAAATACACGATGTCACATGCTTCCGAGGCGCGGGCCAGGCTGCAAAACCATCGATCGGTCAGGGAGGCGTTTCGGGCTTTTTTTGAAAATGTGGTTGATAAGGAATATTCCGAAAGCAGCAGCCGAGGGTGCTTTTGTATCAATACGATGGTCGAGCTTGCGCCTCATGATGAGAAATTTGAAATTCTGACAAGGGAGCATCAGATGTACTTGGCGGTCATATTTCAAGAAACCATTGAACGAGGCATACAATCGGGCGAGCTTGCGATCGGGACAGACGCGAAAGCATTATCCCAAGCGCTGATCGTATCGCTGATTGGGTTGACCGTCATGTTGAAATCCCGTCCGGAGCGCTCATTCGTAACGAATACGATAGAGGTGACTCTTACATTGCTTGAATAAAAGGGTATCTGTAATGGAACCTTTAAAGGTATTATCCCACCCAAGTAATTCGTGGGATGACGTTGAGTTTCATGTTTACATGTTGTTGCAGCCGTCCAAGCATAGTAAAATGTTCTAAAAAAACAATAGTAGGTGCATCGATGAATATGAACATACGGACAGGACGAATAGAGGAGCTTCAAGAAATCATGGCTTTGATAGCCCGCTGTGTTGCGGTCATGCAGGCTGGAGGCAGCGATCAATGGGATGATCAGTATCCGAACCGAGAGGTCATTGGTGAGGATTTGCAGCGAGGAACGTTGTTTGCAGCTGAGGGCGAAGGCCGCATCTTAGGGATCATCGTCCTTGACGAATCCCAGGATGAGCAGTATGAGACCATTAACTGGAAGCAGATGAAAGGGCCTCATTTAATGATGCATCGGCTTGCTGTCGATCCGGAAGCCCAAGGACAGGGAGTTGCGCGAAAACTGATAGCCTTCTCCGAGGAATATGCCCTGCGAGAGGGCTACACGAGTCTACGATTGGATACCTATGCCAAGAACACGGCTGCGCTCAAGCTGTATCAAGGCTTAGGTTATGACTTGCGGGGAGAAGTGAATTTCCCAGGGAGAGCGGCAAGCTTTCCGGTATTTGAGAAGGTGCTTGGATAAACAGGCCGTGAAGCAAGCCTGCTATGGATCAGCGCGTAATGCGGGTCCGTGGCGGGTTTTTGTTGTTTATAGGAAATCTACGATTACTATCATGGCGATGGGGCTTGTCGGGATGCCCATTTCACTTTCTATTTAGAATTTTTTCAAAATAGGTATTGCAATTGGATGCAGGGATAAGCGATAATGTATTTAGATGAAATTCTAAATAGAAATATGGGTGATGCACATTGGGGTTTCCGGAAACATTCAAGGCGTTATCTGATCCGGTGAGACGGGACATCCTGGTTATGCTCAAGCGCGGCAAAATGTCAGCCGGAGAGATCGGTCAACATTTCGATATGACCGGGGCGACCATTTCGTATCATCTGTCGCAGCTGAAGAAGGCCGGACTGATATTTGAAACAAAATATAAAAATTATATTTACTATGAGATCAACGTGTCCGTCTTCGAAGAAATCATGCTGTGGTTTTCACAATTTAACGGGGGGAAACAAGATGAGGAAAAAGAATAGTTCGATGCTGGTTATAACAACGCTGATATGTTTATTGCCGATTATTTTATCGATGACGCTGTATAACCAATTGCCTGAGCAGGTGGCTGTTCACTGGGACGCGGCGGGCAATCCTGATAATTATGTGTCGAAGGCGGTTGCGGCGTTTGTGCTTCCGTTGATTACAGCGGTTATTAACGTCATAGTCAATGTAGCGCTTAACAACGATCCAAAGAAAATGAACGCTGCCCCGGTTTTAAGAACGATGGGTCTATGGCTCATCCCCGCGCTGTCTCTCATTCTCATGCCGATCACGCTGTTCAAGGCCATGGGGGCCGAGCTGCCGATCCAGACGATTGCACCGGCTCTCGTGGGCATGCTGCTCGTGGTCACCGGAAATTATTTGCCGAAGAGCAAACAGAACTATACGGTGGGCATCAAGCTGCCTTGGACGCTGAACAGCCAGAATAATTGGAATAAAACGCATCGTTTTGCGGGATACCTGTGGATGGCAGGCGGAGCGTTCATGATCCTGACGGCGTTTCTGAAGATGAACCTTGCCGTCGCAATCGTTCCTGTCATTATATTGATTGTGGCGGCTCCGGCGATTTACTCTTTCTCTTTGTTTAAAAAGGGCGTGTAACGGGCGGGGCTGCAACACATAAACGTCCTGAACGGCCAGCAAGCTGACTCCATGAACGATGGGGCAGCTTGTTTTATTATACGGCAGAGCGCGAGTTTATCCGTATCGGGAACAGAAAATGAAATGAAAAAGCTGGACTCCATACTCTTGGAATCCAGCCTTCCCCGTGCCTTATTTGTCGTACGGATGAATCGTCTGAATGGTGCCGTCCTCATTGTAGGTCAGCTCGGTAAACTTGACGCTGCGTTTGTTGTCCGCTCCGCCGGAAAGGGAGCTGTCATGGTAGAAGAGGTACCATTTATCCTGGAACTGAACGATGGAGTGATGGGTCGTCCAGCCGATTACGGGGGTTAGAATCGTGCCCTTGAACTCGAAAGGCCCCGTTGGACTTTGACTCGTGCCGTAGACGATTTTGTGCGTTGAGCCGGTGGAATAAGAAAGATAGTAGGTTCCGTTGTATTTATGGACCCAAGGTCCTTCAAAATATCTCCGCTCTTCATCCCCTGCAACAATCGGGTTGCCTTTGTCATCGACGATGGATATTTCTTGGGGCGCCTCTTTGAAAGTGAGCATGTCATCGCTCAGCTCAGCGACCCGCGGTCCGATGGCAGGCGCGTCTGCGGGAGGCCCTTCCGCATCCGGAATGTGCGATCCAGTCTGCCATTGTTCCAGCTGTCCACCCCAGAGGCCGCCGAAGTATATATAGGCACGGTTGTCGTCATCCACGAATACGGCGGGGTCGATGCTGTAGCTGCCCGGGATGTAATGAGGCTCCGGTTTAAAGGGGCCGTAAGGCGACGAGCTTGTTGCTACGCCAAGACGGAAAATATCGTCATGATCCCTGGCAGGGAAGTATAAATAGTAAGTGTCGTTCTTGAAGGCAGCATCCGGTGCCCACATTTGCTTCTTCGCCCATGGCACATCCTTCACATGAAGAGCTTCGCCATGGTCCACGCAGGGAGCATCCACATTCTCCATCGAGAGAACATGGTAGTCTTCCATGTCATACTGGTCGCCGTTATCATTGGACGTGTTCTCATGATCCAGGTCATGGGATGGATAAATATAAATTTTACCCTCGAATACGTGGGCGGATGGGTCTGCAGTATAGATATGGGTTACGATCGGTTCGTTAGGCTGTACGGGCTTGTTCATTACGGTTCCTCCTTGGATCATCACTTTGTAAGCGCTTGTATTCATTTTATCAGACGTGTTCCTCTCCAAAAACCTAATAAAATTAGGTTTTTCACCTAAAAATATTAGATCTTTTTGGATTGAGCATTAGAAGTGATTCCAAAAGACCGTCTCTTCTAGGGGTAAACGGGTTGAAGGATGAGCCGGTACGGACTTCTTACCGATCGCAACCAGCATAACGGGGATCAAATGGCGCGGAACCCCGAATGCTTCAATAAAAAGGCTTGAGTTGTATCCGCCCATCGGGCATGAATCAAGACCGCGCGCCCTTGCAGCCAGCATGAGCTGCATGGCGGCCATGGAGGCGCTCCGTATCGCTTCTTCCCGGGCAAGTTCAGGCGCATTGGTGTAGGAATTCATTATTTGCCGGACCAGATTCGTTTTGACCTCCTCTGGCATGAATCCTGCCTGAACCGCTTGGTCATATATCGCTTCAGCATGTTGATGGGCCCGCAGGTTTCCCAAAACCGCGATAATAGCGGAGGCTTCTACGATTTGCCTTTGTCCATATGCGATGGGTAACAATTTGTCTTTGGTGGCCTTATCTGTAATGGCAAGATACGTCCAATGCTGCAGATTCCAGGCAGAAGGTGCGGTACTCGCAATCTCTAGCATTTCTTTAATCTCATCATGACTGAGGTTGTGTTGGGGATCAAAATGTTTAACCGCTTGACGTTCACGTACAGTAGTTAAAAAATCGGCATGCGAAATGGATGGCATGTGAATCAGCTCCCTATCGTAGTTATCTTCATTCTTAAGGCCGGGAAGGTGTTCCCAACACAGCGAACGGTTACTTGAATATAGGATAATGATGGGTTCGAAACCATACCCTATTTTGACAACTGTATCGATACAGTGTTGAGATCCTGTATAATAAGAGTCGCGAGGGGGCGGGGTAATGAAAAAATATTTATCCATTCTTACCGATATGGAATCGAAAATTCAGGAAGGCCAATATCGTTCAGGGCAGAAGCTTCCTTCCGTTCGAAGTGCGGCACAATCCTACGGGTGCAGCATTAGTACGGTGATTCGTGCTTATACTGAGCTTGAGAAACGGCACGCCATTTATTCGGTTTCGCAAAGCGGTTATTATGTAGTCCAGAAAGATGGGGATTCGAATAACATGGATAAGAGTTTGATTGATTTTGCGTCGGCTTCTCCGGACGTGAACGTATTCCCGTATCTGGATTTTCAGCATTGCCTGAACAAGGCGATTGATACCTATAAATATGAGCTGTTTACCTATGGTGATCCGCAAGGAATGGAGAAACTGCGCCGCACCCTGGTCTCCCATTTGGCAGGAGCTCAAGTGTTCACTTCCGCGGAGAGGATTATGATTACGGCAGGCGCCCAGCAGGCGCTTGAGATTTTGACAAAAATGCCGTTTCCCGGCGGAAAGTCCGTCATTCTGGTCGAACAGCCCAGCTACAATAATTATTTGCAGCTGTTGGAAAGTGAAGGAGTGCCCGTTATCGGAATCACCCGCACGGCAGCGGGGATCGACCTGAAGGCTCTGGAGGAGCAATTTCGATCCGGACATATTAAATTTTTCTATACGATGTCGAGATACCATAATCCGCTGGGCAACACCTACACCGCAGAGCAGAGAAAGGCCATTGCTAACCTGGCGGCGAAATATGATGTTTATATCGTGGAAGACGATTATATGGCTGATCTAGGCGAGGAACGGGGATATGATCCCATCTATGCCTACAACCGAACATCGCATGTGGTGTATTTGAAGAGCTTCTCGAAGATTATTTTCCCAGGATTGCGCCTGGGAGCCGTCGTCCTGCCGGAACGTTTGCTCGATACGTTCCGTGCTTTTAAAAGTTATGGGGATACGTCGCTGCTGTCCCAAGCGGCGCTTGAAATTTATATTAGCAACGGAATGTATGAACGGCATAAACAGAAGATTTACAGCCAGTATGAAACCCGAATGCAAGCCCTGAATGCGGCTGTGCAGCGATACGAGGGAGCCGGATGGATTGAAGCCGTGCCTGGCGACGGCGGCATATATAAGCTGTTTAAGCTGCCGCAGACCGTTAACCTGGAGCGGTTGATCAGGCGGCTGAAAGAGCGGAACATTCATGTGGTGTCCGGCAAGCTGTTCTATCTATCTAACAACCTTATGCGCGAGAAGTTTATACGTATCAGCATTTCCAGAGCACGATTGGATCAGATTGAGGAAGGGGTTCAAGCGATCGTTGAGGAAGTGAAGCGGGAAGAAGGCAATCTATGGTGATTCTTTCGGGTCATGTTTATATTTAGGTTGCATTTCATAAAAATGTATTTTATATTCATCTGGTAGTTATATGATAAAAAGCTATTACTTTCGATTGTTTCCGATATGGTGTGTTCTTCCATATTCGGCAATGATCGCGGATTTATTTTATGAAATGACATCGTACGATAATGGCAAACCCACTGAAAAGTGGCGACGCAAAGCTATAGGGGCTAAGGCGGATCACTCGTATCCGCTATGCTAGCCAGTTACCGAATACGACGGAAAAGCCTCCGTCTATTCAGACAGGGGCTTTTTGTGTTTATTTTTAAAAAAATTCCATTTCCCAACCAAATTCTTTAAGGTTGGAGAAGTAGTAGCTGACGTAAAAACTGCCAACGTTTTCAAGGAGGGAAACAAACCAATCGATTGATCCCCATCTAAACCAACAAGGAGTTGTATTCATGATTATGGACCAGGTCAGGAAATTGCTAGCTAGTAAATTAACCATTCTTAAACAGCCGGAATGTCCCAACATCGGTCTTGTTGGTCCCGTTCGGCTCCCTGTGCAGTTGGAGGACCATGAGGCTGTATTTAAATGGTATACATGGTTAAATACAGGCAATTCATTTATGGATAAGAATGACATTCTGGAATCATTATCTCAGGCAGATCTCGCTTCACATCAGCAGTCTTCCGTACTAGTATATGGCGATTTTGCCAATGAGGAGCATGCCTTGATACGGATGCACAGCATTTGCCATACGGGAGACATCTTTGGAAGTAAACGATGCGATTGCGGCTACCAACTGCGGCAATCCATGCGCATGATCATTGAAAACGGTAGTGGAGCTCTCTTTTATTTGGCGAATCACGAGGGTCGCGGAATAGGGCTTTTCCCAAAATCGTTAGCTTATCTTTTGCAAGATGAGGGGTGCGATACTGTAGAGGCCAATCTAAGCCTTGGCTTTGCAGATGACCATCGATCTTATGATGAAGCCATACGTGTACTCCAAAGCTTGCGGCAAAAACCAGTCACCCTTATTACAAACAACCCTAGAAAGCTGCAGTCTTTGCGGGAAAAGGGACTTTTAACCGATCATCATAAATCCATTTGGGGAGATGTATCCGAGCATAATAATCGGTATTTGGCAACGAAGATCGAAAAATCGGGTCATATTTACGACTCTTTGGTGGAGACCGCTTTATTATGATGGGGAGTGTTAATCATATGAAATTAGACCAACAATTTATGAAGCTGGCATTGGATTTGGCAGGTACGGCCAGTGGGAAAACCAATCCGAACCCGGTCGTTGGCGCACTGATAGTCAAAGACGGACAAGTAGTCGGCGCAGGTGTTCATAGAAAGGCTGGGGAACCTCACGCAGAGGTGCACGCATTCCGGATGGCTGATGGGTATACCGAAGGCGCAACGCTCTATGTTACGCTGGAACCAAGCCCTCAATCCTCTCCTTGCATAGAATTAGTCTTAAATTCGGGAGTCGCAAGAGTTGTCGTGGCGATGGAGGATCCGAATCCGAAGGTGGCCGGAAGAGGCATTCAATTATTGAGAGAGAATGGAATAGAAGTTGATGTGGGTGTATTGGGGAAGGAAGCCGAGTTACTTAATGAACGATTCGTGCACAATATGTCAAAACGACGGCCGTTTATCATTTCCCAGGTAGCCATGACGCTTGACGGAAAAATTGCCGCGTCAACGGGGCATTCTAAATGGGTTACATGTGATGAAACACAGCTTGTAGTACATAAATTAAGAAACAAAGTCGACGCCATATTAGTAGGAATTAATACGGTTTTGGCCGATGATCCGCTCCTTACGACCCGACTGCCGGAAGAAAGTGGGAAGAATCCCATACGGGTAATTTTAGATTCGAATTTGAGGTTGCCCGAAGATGCCAAAGTTACCGATTGTTCGGAAGCAATGACATGGGTAGTCACGAAGGAGGGGGCTGATCCGGGAAGAGTACACATGCTGCAGCAAAAAGGAATTGAAGTTCTGTTCGTTCCAGTGAACCGTTTCGGGCTGGACCTCCATGCATTATCGGATATGTTATATCAGCGAGGTGTTACCGACCTGCTGGTAGAAGGAGGCAGCGAAGTAAATGGATCATTCCTTCGAGCCAACCTTATTGATAAATGGATGATTTATATTGCTCCCAAAGTGTTGGGGGGACGGCAATCCTTCTCCCCCTATGGCGGCTCGGATTTGGAATTAATGGATGACGCGGTACGCGTAAAGATTCAATCTGTACAACAAATCGGTGAAGATATTTGCATTACCGCTTATCCGAATTACGATTATTCCATGTCTAAAAGTTCCTGCGTAACAGATAATCTTAATGAACTTTCCTTGAATAGTTATTAGTGAATAGACAAATAGAGTAAATGATATTATGGATGATAGAAACGGCAGTGGGATACCTAACTGCCGTTTTTTTTCTCATCCATATATTCGAATCTATAATCGACAGCTTATTCAAATTTTCCATCCAACTGGTTATCAGGTGCCCTGTTGATAGCATAAATCAGATGGTATATCTTTGTAAGAGACATTTTATGTAGAACTGCTGATAAATCGTATGAATACATGCTCTAAGCAAGGGGGAAAATGATATGCTTGTTGGAGAAGAAGGGTTCAGCATATCGAAAGGAAGATGAGTACGCATGGAAAATCCTAATAAAGTCTACAATACTGCGGTGGAAGCAACGCTGGAGGTCATTGGCGGGAAGTGGAAACCGGTCATTCTCTTTCATCTTACTTTCGGTAAAAGACGAAATAGCGAATTTTTAAGCCTGATTCCCCAGATCACGCAAAAAATGCTGACACAGCATCTGCGGGAGCTGGAGGAGGAGGGCGTTATCGTACGAAAAACGTACAATCAGGTTCCACCCAAGGTAGAGTATGAACTGAGCGAGTATGGCTGGAGCTTGAAGGAAATTCTCCATTTGATGTGCCGATGGGGCGATATTCATATCGAGCGAAAATACGGCGAATCCGCCATGGTGCTGGAGAAGCCTGCATTTGAGGATCGTCATTAACAGGTATGATAAATGAAGGAGCCGACTATTCCACGTATAGTCGGCTCTTTGTCATGCAGCTTGCGCGATAACTTAGGGAATGACTTTACGCCGCCGGAGCTCGTCAAAGATGTTCATGAACATGGCCTCTGTATCGACATACTCATGAAATCCGAAGCGGCGGGCCTTCGAACCGTCTGCAAAGAAATCATAATCCCATGAGAACACAAAATCACCGAACTTCCAGGAGGAAACCTCTTGATACGTGTGCTCCGCAAGTCCATGCTTCTCAACCATACGATTCCAGATCGGCTCTTTATCTGCCATGACAACTTCCAGATTCATCTGTAGAGGCGGTGCGGTTTCCATCTCAAAATACTGCGCAATCTTCGGCCATAACTCGTTCCAACGGAACAGATCCCCATTCGTGATGTTAAATGCTTGATTGGCGCATCGTTCATCGGTTGCGGCCCATACTGTAGCCTTCGCGAGCAGGTCGGCATCGGTCATCTCCAGCAGACTGTGATAGGCCCCCGGCTTACCTGGAAAACGCAGAGGTATGCCGAGCTCTTTCGAAATCGAGGCATAGACGGCAATGACCATCGCCAGATTCATCGGATTTCCAAGGGCGAAGCCGCTGACTACGGATGGACGCAGGGCTGACCAGGTCCAGGTTTTGCCTTGCTGCCGCTCCTCGAGGAAGTTCTGCTGATCGATATTGAATTCTGGCGGCATATGGTTTGCATCCGTCTCCCGTGCTGGCGTTTTGAATGGACCGAGATGAGCGCCGTATACCTTGTATCCCTGCATCAGGCTGACATGCTGCAGGTTGGCGGCAATGGGCTCGATAGCTTCCACAACATGAACGAGCATTGCCAGATTCGGGGCAACGAGCTCGGCCCAAGTTGGCCGGTCCTGATAGGCGGCATAGAAGATGTGCGTTACTTCCGATAAGTGACTTAATTTGGCGACCGTATCCTCGCGATCAAGCAAATCGGCCGATAGATAGCTTATACGTTTCGTGGATTCGCCGCCTCGGCGCGATACGCCGACGATATTCCAATCGGGAAGCGTCGCAAGGTATTCGATGAGGTTGCGGCCGATCACCCCGTTGGCCCCTACAACCAATGCCGTCTTTTGCGAATGATGTGAACGTTGATCTGTATTCATATATTCATCTCCTAACGTCATGTTCTTGATTAATGTCATTTTGCACGTTAGGGTTCGGCTTGGGAAGTACGCACTTTGAAGTGACCTAGTCACTTTTTGGTAATGTTTAAGCAATGCCAACAGGGATGACATGAGTTTAAATAACTTGCCGGATAAGAAACCCGTGGATTAACTTGATCTGGCAGAGCCTCATAAGACTTCTTGCTCGTGTGCGGGAAGGCTTTTTTCACCCTAATTGATGCTGTCTGTTCGTAAATTTCGGCTAAATGTAAGATAGAAACAGGGTGGCGATACCAAAGTAGATGACAAGCGACAGGATATCGTTAATGGTTGTAATCAGTGGACCGGAGGCCACAGCCGGATCAATCTTGAATTTGAACAGAATGAGGGGGATGATGGTGCCGGCCATCGTGCCCACGATGAGTGTTGCAATCAACGAGCTTCCGACCACAAGCCCCAGATAAACATTGCCCTGCCAGAAGTATGCGATCAAGGATATCAGGATCCCGCATGTGACCCCGATCATCAAGCCGACCTTCAGCTCTCTCGCTAACAGCCGGAACACCAGCGACTTGGTCATTTCTTTCGTAGTCAGGCCGCGTACAATAACAGCTAGCGACTGCGTGCCGGTATTGCCGGTCATTCCGGCAATCATGGGCATGAAGAAGGCTAGCGCCACAACCTGTGCCAGCGTCTCTTCAAATCGGGAAATGATCGTTCCCGAGATCAGACCGATGAATAAGAGCAGGACCAGCCACGGTAATCTTCGAAAGGCGGCAACGGTTGCTTTGGTGTTGAAGTCAATGGATTTGCCCCCGGTGGCGTTCATTTTCCGAATGTCCTCATCGGCTTCCTTGATGACGACATCGAGAATATCGTCAACCGTAATGATGCCTACAAGTTTGTTATCCTGTTCAACGACGGGGATGGCGACCAAATCGTATTTTGGATTATCTGCGCGACTTCCTCCTGATCGGCATCCACAGGTACGGACAGTACCCGGCTGTGCATGATATCCACCATATATTCATCCGGTTCGGCCAAGATAAGACCGCGGTAGGACACCACACCCATCAGCTTCTTGTCTTGGTCAATGACGTACAGATAGTTGATCGTTTCGGAAATGGAGACGTAGGTTTTCAGCTTCTGGACGACCTCTGATACGGTGTAATGCTGGGGAATCCACACATAACGATTGGTCATGATTCGTCCCGCAGTTTCCGGCGGGTATTTCATCAGGTTCAGGACAAATTGGGATTCCTCGTCCCGCATTCCCTTGAGGAATTCGTCTTTCTGCTCAGGCGAGAGCTCATCAAGCAGAATGGCGAGGTCATCGTTATCCATCAAGTCCAGGATGATGGCTGTTTTTTCTTTGCCCAGCTTGCCCAAAACTTCGATCTGCTGGTCATGCTCCATTTCCTGAACCATATCGGCCAGCTGTTCCTCGTTCAGAAACTGCAGAAATCGGGTTTGGTCCGTATCACTGAGGTGGCTATGTATTCTGGCCAGGTCATAAGGAAGAAATTCATCGATCATTCGCTGAAAGTCATTGGGTGTTTTTGCTTTCAGACTCTCTATAATGTCCGGCATCCATTGCTCTAGTGTCCGGGTATTCACGCCGACAATCCTCCTATCTGATTCCTTTATATGATAACGAAATGATTACATACTATAGGGTTCACCATAACGACTTATTATTAAACAATCCGAGTGGATGAAAATAAGGGTGATGGACGAGAAAAAAGAGACCGCAGCATGAGTTGCAAACGGTTGCAATATCACATAAGATATAGGCGCACAAATCTAAGAGTAGGGGTGAGTATATGAAATACAGACGTCTTGGAAATACCGATCTGAAAGTATCGGTAGTCGGTGTGGGAACCTGGCAGTTTGGCGGTGATTGGGGGAAGGATTTCAACCAAAAGGAAGTCGACGCCATCTTAACGCATGCGAAGGAGCTCGGCGTTAATCTGTTGGATACAGCCGAATGTTATGGTCCTCATCATATGTCTGAGAATTTCATCGGTGATTTCTTGTCGCGCGACCGCCGCGAGGATTGGGTCATTGCCTCGAAGTTTGGTCATCGATGGCATGAGCAATGGGAGAACGCTTGGGATGCGAAGCAGATCCGAATTCAGCTGGAAGAGTCACTTAAAGCGCTCCGTACCGATTACATCGACCTGTATCAATTCCATTCCGGCTCGGATGAAGTGTTCAACAATGATGACATGTGGACGATGCTGGACAAGCAGGTTCAGGCGGGAACGATCCGCAATCTGGGCATATCCATCGGAAGCAACAGAAATATCTATCAAACCGATAAGGCTGCGGAGGTGAATGCCAAAGCCATTCAGGTCGTGTATAACCGTCTGGACCAAGCTCCGGAGGAAGAGGTCTTCCCTTCATGTTTGAAGCAGGATCTTGGCGTGTTGGCGCGAGTTCCGCTTGCGAGCGGGTACTTAAGCGGAAAGTACAAGCCGGGAACGGTGTTCAGCGACAATGTGCGCAAGAATCGTGACCAGGACGAGATCAATGCCAAGCTGAAGCTTGTGGAAGAGATCAAGCAGAACGAAGTGCCGGAGGGCGTGAATATGGCCGAGTGGGCCTTGGCCTGGTGCTTAAAGCATCCGGCTGTCAGCTGTGTCATTCCCGGCTGCAAGAGCGTGGAGCAGGTGGAGACGAACGCAAGAGCCGTGGAGCTGGATTTGGTCCAAGACGACCATCCGGGAGCGTGGAAACCTTAGTACAGCCAGACTCGAGTGCGAATTGGGCGATGATACAAGAAAAAGCACCTGTGAAGGTGCTTTTTCTTGTATCATCCACATCCTGCCTGCCAAACCGGCTACCATCCGCTTCGCAGGATGGAATCGAAATTTAGAGATGACTCTTAGAAGCACGGGATGGTTCAATGACATGATCCGCGGGCTTCATGAACGTTTCAATCAGGCTGGTAAAGCTGTCCCCGCCACGGCCATTGGCAACCCCCCGTTTAAAGATCTCCAGCACCGCTTCAGGCAGTGAAGCGTCAATCCCAGCGTCATGTGTAGTATGGACGATATGTTCAACGCTGGCAGCGCCCATGGCGAGCCGGTCCACGTCCCCCGGATATTCTCCTGCATCGATGCGCGGCGTATAGAACTCAATGAATTGCAGCAGCGATGCCATCGTGCTGATCGCATGAGGCTTCAATTGCTCTGCTGTGATGCCGTTAGCCTTGCCTACTGCAACAGCGTGCAAATAACTGAGCATCCCCGTCCAGAACATATCCATTCCGATCTGATAATATAGTGCGGCGAGCCCAGGATCTTCACCCCGATAATCCGTACTCGTCAGCACTTCAAGCAACTCCTTTTGGGACTCGAAGACATCCAAGGGGCCGCTGTAAAAGGTGAACGACTCCGGCTTTCCGATTCCCGACGGTGGGACCTGCACACCGCCTGTGAGATGCGAAGCGCCATGTCCGGCCAGCCATTTGGCTGCTTCCCGGGCTTTCTCCGGGGTGTCCGAGCTTAGATTAACGAATACCTTGCCGGCGAGGCTGTCTGAGTCCTTTTCAAGAATAGCGTACATCGCATGGTAATCCGTAAGACTGAGAATGACTACCTCGCTTGCATTCAAGGCTTCCTTAATTGTGGACGCTCTGATTGCTCCCTGATCAACAAGCTCATTGGCTTTACTGGCTGTGCGATTCCACAATGTGACCTCGTAACCGTGATTCAGTAACGTGCGTGCCATGGCTTGACCCATCGGTCCCAGGCCTATGATCGTCACGGATGATTGACTTTGCGTAGTGTTTTTCATTTTGAATTATAGCTCCTCTCAATAAGTCTAACCCTATGCTAAACGATGACACTGGTGTCAAAGTCAACAGCTGAAGTTTGGCTAATGATTCTGTGATTTTGCAAAGCGAATATTTCAGTGTAATAGACTCATTGCACGGGACTTTGTTATAGTTAACTTAACGGGATTTTTTGGGGAGGAACCAGATGAAACCTATTAATAAACTTAGCGTTCAAGATGATTTTGTTGGATTTTACTTGCTGAAGGAATTAAATATGAGACAGACCAACGGCACGCCGCCGAAAGATTATTTTGACATCATTCTCTCGGATGCGAGCGGCCAGATCTCGGCCAAGTACTGGGATGTAACCATACAGGATAAAGAAACGTTCCTGCCGATGCAATTAGTCAAAATCCAGGGAACCGTGCTGAGCTACCGGGATCAGCCTCAAGTCAAAATCAGCCGAATCCGTAAAGCAACGGATGAGGACGGCGTTTCCTTAACCGATTTTGTGAGGGCTGCACCAATCCGTCCCGTGGATCTGTTACATACGATCAAACTTAAGATGAATGAGATTACGGAGCCGCAGGTACGAAGCATTGTGCAGTATTGTGTGTCGAAGGTGGAAGAGAAGCTGATGCATTATCCGGCTGCCAAAACCTATCATCATGCCTATTTTGCCGGACTTGCCTATCACATTGTACGCATGCTGGAGATTGGCGATTTCATCTGCAAGCAGCGGCCGTTTCTGAATCCGGACTTGATTAGGGCGGGCATTATCCTTCATGATATCGCAAAGCCGGAAGAGATGATCGCTCAGATGGGCATTGTTACGGACTACAGCAATCAGGGAAAATTGATCGGACATATCGCGCTGGCATCCAATTGGATCGTTGAAGCGGCCATACAGAACGACATCGCGCTGGATTCCGAAGTGGTACTGGGACTACAGCATCTCGTACTTTCCCACCATAACCTGGGAGAGTGGGGGAGCCCGGTTCAGCCGCAGACGGCTGAAGCCGTCGCGCTGCATCATATCGATCTGTTGGATGCCAAGCTGCAGATGGTAGAGGATGCCCTGGATACGACACTTGAAACGGAGCCGTGGACACCGATGATCCGCGGACTCGACAATAAGGCGATTTATCGACTGAAGGTATAAGGATTGCTTGAATACGAGTAAGAAAAGAGAGTGCCTTTTATAAAATGAGTGAGGCATCCTTCGATCCATTGGATCATGGAGGATGCCTCTTTGTTATGCTTGGAAAAGTTTAAGGTTCTTGGCTCGATATCGGTATGGTAAAGCGCACCGTTGCCCCGCGAGGCGGGGTGTTCTCGGCAGAAATATGCCCTCCATGATGCTGAATGAGAAGTTTGGCGATATACAGCCCCAGACCGGAATGCCCTTTTTGTCTGGAGGAATGATGATCCCCTTGATAAAACTGCTTAAATACCTGCTGCAGATCCTGATGCTGCCCAAAGCCTGCTCCATTATCCGTAACAGCCATCATCACCTGCTCCTCGGTGATTTCGATCCGCCATAGAATCAGTCCGGCTTCAGGCGTATATCGAATGCTGTTCGAAACGAGATTATCCAGTACCTGCATGATGCGATAGGGATCCAAGAGGACGGGCTTCTTGTTCAATCGATTATCGTTGATCTCTGTATGGAAGATTATGTTCTGATTGCCGCATAAAGCGGCATATTCCATGGTTTTATCATCTGCCAGTTCTTCAAGATCCACGGGAAGCGGCTGAAGCCGAAAAGAGACCTTCTCAATTTCTGCGATGGTGTTCATATCCTGAAGGAGCTTCGAAGCACGTGTCGTGTTGCGTTTGATGACTTGAAGATATTGCGATCGTTTGGCTTCGTAAGACTTCCCGTTCATCTGCTCCAAGCCCTCAACATGCCCTTGAATAATCGTAAGCGGTGTCCGAAGGTCGTGAGCGAGAGCCGCAAACATGGTGCTTCTATCCTGCTCTAATCTCCACTCCCGCTCAATGGATTGCTCCAGCTCTTGGCGCATGTCCTCAAAAGCAAGTGTAAGCCGGTTAACTTCCGTTATTGACGATGTCCCTGTCATCGAAAAGTGTAAATTTCGCTCTTTAATCTGCTCGGCTCCTAGCAGAAGCTGCTGCAGCGGAGTGCTGATCTGTCGGCTGAATCTCCTTCCGAATATTAGCGTGAACAAGATGATGTACAGAAAAGGCGTCAGAACAAAGAGGAGGGACCCGATGGTTACCAAGGGATTCAGCGCCGGATTGGATGCCGTCACCTTCAGGTTATATCCAAGCAGAAGAGCCCCTGCAAGATTTCCGTCACTGGAGACAACCGGAGTGTATTTCACGACTTGATTCATGCTTCTATGCGTCTGGTTCAAGCGTGCCAGTATTTTCTGCCGGCTAAGTGATTCGTTGAGAGGAAGATCACCATATAGGGGTTCGCCAGTAAGGGACACTACCAGGTAGGACATGCCCTGCGAGGGGATCACCTTTTCCAGATCGGCTTGTCCCTGCTTGCTCATGACAGAATCGCCCCGGGCTTCGGCGTACTCCGAAATTACAGGGATTTGAGCTTCATAATGATTGGCCGGGAACGCGATGTCATGGTTGAACAAGTATCCAAGCAGCATCGCGAGCAGTCCCCAGGTTACAAGCGTAGCCAGCAAGCTGCAGGCCAGGATCGAGGCGAAATGGCGGGCGAACGTGTTTTTGATGGAACGCTGTTTCATCATTTGGGATCCCACTTGTAGCCAATGCCCCATACGGTTTGAATATAGCTGCGGTCCTGTGCGTGGGTGGCCAGCTTGGCCCGTATTTTCTTAATATGCTCGGTGATGGTAGAGTCGTCCCCTTCAGCGTCAAATCCCCATAACTTCTCATAAATCTGCTCTCTGGAAAAGACCTGCCCCTGATGCATCGCCAACAGTTCTAAGATCTGATACTCCTTATTCGTAAGAGCGAGGTTGTGCCCGTTGCAGGTAACGGCATGTCCCTTGCAATCGATCGTCAGGGCTGGGAAGCGCAGGAAACCCTGTTCTTTGTGGGTGCGGATTCTCTGTTCTCGCCGCAGATGGGCATGGATACGGGCTTTTAATTCAGCAAGGCTAAAGGGCTTGAGCAAATAATCGTCCCCGCCGGCAGCCAGCCCTCGAATTCGGTCCACTTCACTTTGGCATGCACTCAAGAACACAATGGGACACTGCGTCCTTTCCCTAAGCTGCTCGCATACCTCAATGCCGTTCATATCAGGCATCATTACATCGAGTATGATCAGGGACGGCTGCTGTTTGCTCTGGATTAACGCCTCCTGTCCACTTCCGGCAGTTAGTACCTGATAGCCTTCAAGCTCCAGGGCATCTTCTATAAAAGAGATGATTTCTTCTTCATCATCGACTAATAGGATCGTTTCGTTTGCCATATCTATTACATCCTCCGAGAACTAGCTATTTATAAAGATCTATCTAGTTAGTGTACACCGCATTTCTAAAGAATGAATAAAGAAAGTCCGATTACTTGAAGTTTATAATTGCCCAACCTTCAACGGAGCAGGCGGAAATCGTTCTGGAGAAGCGATAGCGGTCGCCTGAAAGCCTTCCAAAGGAAAGCTGGCATCGGAAGCAAACACAGCATCCGGATTTCAACCATTCTTAAATGGATAGATAGAAATCTGGGGGCAACAGCGATCGGAAGAATGATCCGCATGCGCAGTGATGCCTAAGCTACTATGTACTTACAGTTCAATATAAGTTTCTTTATCCTTTCTTTATGATTGTACCTTAACCTGAAGGCACATTGATAAGGAGGTACGATGATGGCAACGAATTTACAGCCAAGAATAAGGCTCATTGACAGCTTGAGGGGATTTGCACTATTAGGCATTTTTTTGGTAAACATTACGTTTTTTACGACATCGCTGCAAACCATTTCGTTCGGGGTTGAATTATGGTCAGGCTGGTACAATGAAGTCCTGATGCTGCTGCGCGGAATTGTAATTGATGGCAAATTCATATTGATATTCTCTTTCCTGTTTGGTTTTGGCATGGTGATGTTACAGGAGAGCAGTCAGGCAAAAGGACGAAGCTTTAATCGCATCTATACTCGAAGGTTGACGGCTTTGCTTCTAGTCGGTCTGATCCATGGAATTCTGATTTGGTACGGAGACGTTCTGACCCACTATGCACTCATGGGTTTTCTGCTGATGCTGTTTCAACGCTGCAAGCCGAGAACGCTGCTGGTCTGGTCGCTATCCCTGCTGCTGCTCGTTCCTGTTCTGCTGACGGGAGCAAGTCTGCTGAGCTCTTCGGCTGGACAGGTCTTTGAGCCATTTAGCCAAGCGGATGCGCATCAGATAGGTGTTTATTTCCAGGAGCGGGATGCAGCCATATACGGAGAGGGGACGATGGCCCAGATCATCGCTCAGCGGCTGAATGATTACATCGCCTCCATCTTGAATATGGTGGTCTTCTACCCCCAAGTATTAGGGATGTTCCTGATGGGTGCCTACTTCTGCAAGCGTCGTATTTTGCATGAGGTCCAGAAGAACCGAAAAGGGATCATCCGTCTGGTGGTCATTGGAGGTAGTTTGGGTCTTGTTCTTCAACTTGTGATGTCGATAGCGGATGGACTGCCATCCTGGTGCGAGGCGGTAGTTTTATTCGTTGGAGGACCACTCTTGGCACTGGGCTATATTGGTGCGTTTGCACTTTTATACCAGAATAAGACGTGGCAGAAGGTGCTGGATTTATTTTCTTATCCCGGAAAAATGGCCTTCACCAACTATTTGCTTCAATCGATCCTTTGCGGATTGATCTTTTACAGCTACGGATTGGGGTGGTATGGGAAGATCGAACCGATCTGGCAGATGGTGATAGTTGTCGTCATTTTTGCTCTGCAAACAGCCTTCAGCAGGGTCTGGTTGAAGCGGCTTCCGATGGGACCATTCGAATATATCTGGCGCCTGTTTACGTATTGGGGAAATCCGGTGAAACAACAGGGGCAGAAGGCCACAATGCATGCTGAATAATCTAGGTTAGAGCCTCGCATAAAGTGTATTTTCATAAAAATTTCACTAAGCGCTCGTCCCTTATGGGGCGAGTTTTTTATAAGAAAACCGAACAAAAATATCGGGCGGCATGATACCGATTAAAGATGCATTATCAATTTTTAAGATATGTTGTACGGCTCTAAGGTGCTTGCGTTATGATGCTAGGTATAATAATTCGAGATGAGAGGAGATGAGGGGCAAGAGCAGCATAAAGCAAGGCAAATCTGATGAATCTGTGAGTGGGAGGGATTGGATGATGTTCTTTAAACGCTGGCTAATGATCGTGCTTGTTATCGCATTGTCAGCAGGTGGGCTTTCGAAGACGAGAGGTGAGGCTTGGGCAGATCAAGCGGATACGCAAGGCAGCAATCTGCTGCTGAATTCGGACTTTGAAGCCGTGACCACGAAGGCTTCTTGGCTGGATCAGGTGGCTCCCGAGCATGTCAGTGAATGGAAGGCGGCAGGAAATCCGGTGTTTGCGGTCGATGACTCCGTCTATTATAGTGGGGCCCGTTCTGTCTCCATTACCGGTTCTGTGTCTGGAACCGACCGGGGAGCGATAACGCTCCCTGCGGCAGGCATTGAAGCGGGTAAGAGTTATATGCTCACCGGCATGTATAAACTGGAAAACGTTTCGGATCAGGTGCTGGTCCGCTTCCAGTACAAGAGAAGCGGTACCAGCAGCATTAGCTATGCGTTTCAAGGTGAAAGGGGGACCAAGGATTGGACCTACTTCAGCCATGTCGTTCATGTGGCTGCGGACATGGATGCCAATCCTCAGGGAAAGGTGGAGGCCTTTCTGGAGAAATCGGCGGGTACGGTCTGGTTCGACCAGCTCTCCATGCGGGAGTATATCCCGCTGCGGGATATTACACTCGACCGGCAGACCATCAGCCTGCAACCGGGAGAGACCGGGCGTTTCCAGGCAGCCTATGAGCCGGAGAATACTTCAGATACGTTCCTGGAATGGGCTTCATCTAACACGGTCGTAGCTTCGGTGTATCAAAGCGGGGAGGTGGCGGCGCATGCGACCGGTCATGCTGTCATATCTGCTATGTCCCCGCAGAGCGGGATAACAAGACAGGGCGTCGTTACCGTGGGTACGCCGCCTTCGCTTATCGCCGAGTCCTACTTGGGATCCATTAGCGAGAATGGCGTACTAGACGGACAGCTAGCTGCTGCCGACAGCTCGGGAGCTTCGGTTTCATTTGAACTGGCCGCTGCACCACGCAATGGTACGGTATCGGTCCTGCCTGATGGTTCGTTCCGGTATTATCCGAACCGTGGTTACGCGGGTGCCGATTCGTTCATTTTCTTGGCTTATGGAGCGGATGGGGGACCTGCAGCCGCCGCGGCGAAGATTGAGGTACTTCCTCTGGATTCGCCTCCGCTCTTGGATCTGACGTGGTATTCGACCGAAAAAAACACTCCGCTAACCGGACAACTGGGCCGCCTGTTGTCGGAAGAACAGGTGGAATGGACACTCAGCACGTCTCCCCGCGGTGAAATGAGTCTGGCTTCGGACGGCTCCTTTACTTATACGCCTGCCCCCAATGAAGTCGGCTACGATACGTTTGAAGTTACGGCGACGACAGCATCCGGAAAATCGGCGACCGGGAAGACCCGTATTTTTGTGGTACCGGATGAAGAGGATCTATTGGATCAATTGACCTCCATCGGTAATGAAGGCATACATCCCCGCGTGTTTGCGGATGCTGGTGATTTTGCTTCCATCCGTGAACTCATCGGGCAGGATGAATATGTGACAAAGTGGTTTGATCAGTTGAAGAAGGAGGCGGATCGGCTGCTGGATACGGAGCCGTGCGGATATCTTGCGAATGGAGGCAGCAACAGCAATGTTCGGGATTTGCTGATTCGAACATCGATGATGTATCAGCTGACCGGGGATGAAGCCTATGCTCGGCGGGCAATCGAGGAGTTGGAGGCTGCCGCGGCATATCCCGACTGGGGAGGACGTTATAACAATATGCTCTCCTTGACGTATATGACGCTTGGATTTTCGCTCGCATACGACTGGCTGTATGATGCCATGACTGAACAGCAGCGGAACATGGTACGGGAGGCGGTCATGAAGCATGCGTTCAGCCACGCGCTCTCCTGGTATCGCGGCGAATTCACCCATAACGGGGAGTATAACAACATCAACTTGGTGGATAATGGCAGCTTTTCCGTTGCGGCGCTAGCCATGCTGGGCGATGAAGAGAAGGTGACGCAAGCCGGGCTTGAAATTCTGCGCGGGTCTTATCGCAAGCTGCAGAATACGCTCCGTTTCTTTACGGAGGACGGATCGTGGCCGGAGGGGCCGCATTATTGGCAGTACGGGACGGAGTTTCTATTTTTCAAGATGGCTGCCATGCACCGTACGCTTGGAACCGATTACGGGTTGGCCGAGCTTGAGGGGGTGAAGGAATCCGGCGAGTATCCGCTGCATTTATGGGGGCCGGGAGGATTCTTTAATTTTTACGATTCGGCGACACCGAATATGCATCCCCAGACCCTTTGGATGGCAGATTTCTACGATCAGCCGCACATCGCCTGGTATGCAGGCGAACTGACCCGTCGTAAAGGGGCTTTTTCTCCTTACTACCTGCTGTTTTACCGTCCGGGGATGTTTGATGAGTTGCCCCCTTCACTGGACCGTATATTCACAGGTATCGAATCGATATCCATGCGTAGCGGATGGACGAACTTGAACGATACCTTCGCTTCGGTGAAAGGTTTTAACGATACATTGCTGAGCCATATCGATATGGACGCAGGCACATTTGTGTTCGATGCGCTGGGTGAGCGGTGGGCGACGGATTTAGGGATGGAAAACTATAACCTGCCCGGCTTCTGGGACTATGCCGGCGGACAACGCTGGACCTATTACCGTAAGGGTGCACAGGGACAAAACGTGATGATAATGAACCCGGAATCGAATCCCGTCTTCATGCAGGATTACGATGCGCGAGCACCGCTTGTAAGAAGTGCTTCCAAGCCGCGGGGCGCTTTCGGCATTATCGACCTAACTGAGCGGTATCCGAAAGATGCATTATCCTACAGGCGTGGATTAATGCTGACCGGCGATCGCCAGCAGTTGATCGTGCAGGATGAATTTGACTTAAAATTGTCATCCGAGCTCTATTGGTTCATGCACACGGAAGCGGATATTGAAGTGCTCGGGAGTGGCCAAGAAGCCGTGCTGACGCAGAAGGACAAAAAACTGTACGTCAAAATGCTGGATGCTCCCGAAGGGGCGGCATTCTCCGAGATGATGGCCCAGCCGCTGGAAGGGACGCCGAATCCTTCGGGTCAAACTGTAAATCACGGCATACGCAAGCTGGTTGTTCATATGGCCGGCGCGAACCGGGGTCGACTGTCGCTGTGGATGGTCCCTTTGACCGAAGAGGTTCCGCTTCCGGAAGAAGCGCCGGAATTCCGCAGTCTTGACGATTGGTCGATTCCGGACGGTCCCATGCAGGAAAGGGACCGGCTGCCTGAAGTGAATTCCATCCTGGTGGACGGCTCCGCTCTGGCCGGGTTTGATCCGCAGCGAACTTACTACGAATGGACGGTTCCGTACGATCAGCGCTCGAAGGTTCCGGAGATAGGGGTTGTTTCCGATTTTGACGCTGCTGTCATACATGCCGAGGGTATCCCCGGCAAGACGTATATCGATGTGACCGATCCGTCCAATCCGGGTGTTCGCAATCGGTATACCGTTGCTTTGGTACCTGGGCCGTTGATTGGGGATCCCCCTCCTGGTCACCGTTTGCCGATTCAGGAGGTCACAGCCAGCGCTTCTCCGCAGGCTAGCTACGGATATACCCCGGACAAGACGATCGACGGAGATTACGAGACGCGCTGGACATCGGAAGGATCGCATTGGATTCAATACGATCTCGGCGAGAACCGGAAGGTGGGCGCGGTTTCGATCGCTTTTTTCAGCGGTGAAACACGCAGATCCTATTTTACCGTGACGGCATCCACTGACGGGGTCCACTGGAACACGGTTTACCCGGACGGACTCAGCTCAGGAACGACCGCCCAACCGGAAGTATTCCAATTTCCCGAGGTAACGGCGAGATTTATCCGCATCAACGGATCGGGCAATACGTCGAACCAATGGAATAATTACACGGAGGTCGGCATCTTTCGTCCGATGAACGGAAACGGATGGGGCAGGGGACAATGATGGCAGAGCCTCGTTCTGCCATTTATCAACATAAGTTTAAAGGGGCCAATTCATGATAGAAGGAGTAGTTCATATATGATCGGGTACAACGATTCCCAAGAAAAGATTTGGTTAGGCTTTGTCGGTCTCGGCAAACGCGGAAAGGATCTGCTGAGGCTGCTGAGTGATATGCCGGATGTGGAGATTACGGCGATTTCGGATCTATACGAGGATCGCCTTCAAGAGGCTGCACGGCAGGTTGCTGAAACTGGAAGTCCTGTCCCTGCTTCCTCTACGGATTATCGGGAAGTGATTGCACGTAGGGATGTAACGGCTGTTATCATCGCTTCATCCTGGACCAGCCACAGCGAGATCGCCGTGTCCGCGATGAGGGCGGGAAAGCCCGTGGCATCGGAGGTGGGAGGCGCTGCTTCCCTCGAGGAATGCTGGCAGCTGGTTCGCACCTATGAGGAGACCGGTACGCCCTGCATGCTGCTGGAAAACTGCTGTTATGGCCGGGAAGAAATGGCGCTGCTGAGGATGGTAAGAGAAGGGATTTTCGGGGAACTGCTTCACTGTCAGGGGGCTTATCAGCATGACCTCCGGGAAGAAGTAGCGATGGGGGTGGAAAACCGCCATTACCGCGTCCACAATTATTTGCACCGCAACGGCGATGTGTACCCGACCCACGGTCTGGGGCCAGCAGCCAAAATGCTGAACATCAACCGGGGCAACCGTCTTACCAAGCTTTCCTCCATGTCCACCAAGACGCGCGGAATAACAGAGTGGGCTCGCAGAAACCTGGGTGCCGAGCACCCGGCTACGCTTACGGATATGGCTCTTGGTGATATTGTTACCACCATGATTCAGTGCGCCAACGGTGAATCGATTCTGTTGACGCACGATACATCCCTGCCCCGTCCATATTCCCGCGGGGGACGCATACAGGGAACGAAGGGCATTTGGATGGAGGACGGCGCCGTTATTCATATCGAGGATCGAAGCCCGGCCCATGCATGGGAGCCGTTCGAATCCTATTTCCACGAGTACGAGCATCCGGTGTGGGCGAATTATTTGAAAGACGGCGTACGGGGAGGGCATGGCGGCATGGACTATCTATGCTTGCGCGCTTTTGTCGAGAGTGTGCTCAAGAAAACGGAAATGCCGATCGATGTGTACGACATGGCCGCCTGGATGGCGGTGACCGCGCTATCCGAGCAGTCGATTGAACTTGGAGGCACAATGCTTCCGTTCCCCGATTTCACGAACGGGAAATGGATGAACAGACCTCAGGGCAACTCCACAGCTTATGCACTTTAAGTAAGGGAAAGATCTATGTGTGTTATGGAGATTGTGAACACCTGCAAAAAGCAGAAATTAATGTTTCTTCACTGCATCAAAGCACCCAAGCTTTAAATAAAACTCTTGCAATTTCAATTCGGGGTGTAATACAATGCTTCTTAATTAACCAACACGATATGTTATAACAAGCGATGATGGAAAGAGTAAGCGAAAGAACGTTCCTGACAGGAAAGGGCAGCCACCGACTGAGAGCGCCCGGGCGAAGGTTCTCCGCTGAAGTTCATTCCGGAGCTGGTATGCTGATAATCTGCATGTTGCGTGCAGAGGGTAGGTTTACCCGTAACCCTTGCGTTAAGAGGTTCAAGTGAGATGTGTTTGCTTTTTTTCGGCATATCTAATAAGGGTGGTACCACGACTCCTCGTCCCTTTCCGGGCGGGGGTCTTTTTGTTTTTATAAACCAGAAATAAAAGGTGAGGGAGAGATTTCAGATGAGTCAAGGACGTTTGGAACAATTAAGATCGGAGCTGGATTCCGTTAATCTTCAACTGCTGGAGCTGTTGTCGGAGCGGGCACGTATCGCCCAGGAGATCGGTCAGGAGAAGCAAAAGCAGGGAGTTCCTGATTTTGATCCGGTACGCGAGAAAAAAATGCTGGATACTCTGGTGGAGCATAACCAAGGTCCTTTCGATAATGAAACGGTGCGTCATTTATTTAAACAGATTTTCCAGGCATCCTTGAAGCTGCAGCAAGTCGATCACAAGAAGCATTTGCTGGTGAGCCGGAAGAAGAAGCAGGAAGACACGCTGATTCAGCTGGGCAATACGGTGATCGGCGGCGGTACGCCGGTAATGATCGCAGGGCCATGCTCCGTTGAGAGTTATGAGCAAGTACGCCAGGTTGCGGCTGCCCTTAAGGAAGCGGGCATAACCGTCATGCGCGGCGGCGCGTTCAAACCGAGAACATCGCCTTACGATTTTCAGGGCTTGGGCATTGAGGGCCTGAAAATTCTGAAGGAAGTGGCGTCCGAGTTCGGCCTGAAGACGATCAGCGAAATCGTGGATCCTGCGCATATCGAGCTTGCGTGCGAATACATTGACGTCATTCAGATCGGTGCGCGGAACATGCAGAACTTTGAGCTGTTAAAAGCGGCAGGGGATGTTCAGACGCCGGTGCTGTTGAAACGCGGACTTGCGGCTACGATCGATGAGTTTGTGCACGCTGCGGAATACATCGTGTCCCGCGGCAATACGCAAGTGATGCTGATTGAACGCGGCATTCGGACGTACGAGAAGGCGACGAGAAACACCCTGGACATCTCGGCGGTGCCGATTCTGAAACAAGAAACGCATCTTCCGGTGCTGGTGGACGTGACCCATTCCACAGGCCGCAAGGACATCCTGGCCCCTTGTGCCAGAGCGGCTCTCGCTGCAGGAGCTGACGGCGTGATGGTAGAAGTTCATCCCGATCCGGCTACGGCGTTGTCCGATGCGGCGCAGCAGCTGAATATTCCGGAATTCCATGATTTTCTGGCGAATGTGAAGAAATCCGGATTGCTGTAAAAAATGCACTCTTTCGCTTCTGGAAGATAAAGGGTTGACAAAGCGCTTCTCATTCCTTAAGATAATTATCAAAATTCATATCGAAATGTTTTGATTAGAAATAGTAAAAGCGAAATGACTTTTCAGAGAGCCGTTGGAAGGTGTGAAACGGTAATGTCGTTCCCTTTGAACTCGCCTATGAACAGCTGCCTGATCATGTAGGGTTAGCCGGAGTTCCACCGTTATAGGGATAGATGGTGATGGCCATCGAAGAAGATCATTTTGCATAAAATGAATTAGAGTGGTACCGCGGGTTCAACCCCGCCTCTATACGTAGAGGCGGGGTTTTTTTGTTGGTTAAATTCCGGGTTTAACCAACCCCGCTTGATATAAATGAATGAAAATGAACGATCGATGATCGAGGAGGAATATCAAATGGAACGCAATATTATCGTATTGGACACAACCTTGCGCGACGGAGAGCAGGTTCCGGGCGCCAAACTGAACGTACAGCAGAAAATCGAGTTTGCGCAGCAGCTAAAGCGGCTGAACGTCGATATTATCGAGGCTGGTTTTCCCGCGTCTTCGGCAGGGGATTTTCAAGCGGTTCAGGAAATCGCCCGAACCGTAGGCGATAGCGTCTCCATTACTGCGCTTGCACGCGCGGTGAAGGGCGATATCGATGCCGTATATGAGAGCATTAAGCTTGCGCAAAATCCGCTGATTCATATCGTGCTTGGCACCTCGAACATTCATGTGGAGAAGAAATTCAATCGCTCCAAGGATGCGGTGCTCCAGATGGGCGTTGATGCGGTGAAATATGCCAAAACACTGCTGCCTCATGTCCAGTATTCGACGGAGGATGCATCCAGGTCCGATTTTGAATATCTGTGGACAACGATCGAAGCCGTCGTGAAGGCCGGAGCAACGATGATAAACGTGCCGGATACGGTCGGTTATGCCGTTCCGGATGAGTTCGGCGAATTGATTCGCAAAATCAATGAACGACTGAAGAATCTGAACGACCAGGTTATTCTCAGCGTTCACTGTCATAACGATCTCGGGCTAGCTACGGCGAACACGCTCAGCGCAGTGAGAAATGGTGCCCAGAAAGTAGAATGCACGATCAATGGTTTAGGGGAGCGCGCAGGCAATACATCGCTGGAAGAAGTGGTCATGGGACTGAAGGTCCGGGAGAATCACTTTAAGGCCTCCACCAACATCCGGCTCAAGGAGCTGATTAGAACCTCCCGGCTGCTGACGCATTTGACGGGCCTGGATGTGCAGGTGAACAAGGCGATTACGGGTGAGAATGCATTCGCGCACTCATCCGGCATTCACCAGGACGGCCTGCTGAAGGATAAACAGGTTTATGAGATTATGTCGCCGGAGGAAGTCGGCGCCGACAGCATGGAGCTGATCCTGACGGCGCGGTCCGGAAGGCATGCGTTCAAGAATGCGGTGGAGAAGCTTGGCTTCGAGACAGGCGAAGGCGAAGATTTTGAAGCGCTGTTCGCGAAATTCCTGCAGTTGGCCGATGCCAAGAAGGAAGTATATGACCATGACGTTTTTTATCTGGTGACCCAACACCGTACCCATGAAGAAGTCAGCAGTCATCTGTATGAGCTGGATTCGTTCCAGGTCGTGACCAATGATCTGTATCCGACGGCAACGGTGAAGCTGAGAAAAGGCAGCGAGACGTTCAGGGACAGCATGGTGGGGGATGGCCCGATCGATGCGCTGTACAGCGCCATGAAAGCGTTGGTCGGTTTGGACGTACAGTTGAAGGATTACAAAATCAACAGTCTGTCCAGGGGAAAAGAAGCCATCGGCCGGGTAAACATTCGAATCGAATACCAAGGCAAAACCTATACCGGGCGCGCGATGGATACGGATATCATTAAGGCAAGCGCGTTGGCTTTTCTTAACGGGATTAACGCGGTATTGCTTGATGCCGGCCAGGATGTGCAGCTGCAAGCGCCGGTGGATGCACGATAATTCATGGTATGAGACGGTTGCGTTCACCAGAGGCCAAGCCATAACGGTAACGTAACGCTGGTGCGGAGGGTGGATACCCCACGTCTACTTCTAATGTAGAGGTGGGGTATGCGGCCGCCCGTAACCGATGGATTTTAAAAGCATACTTATTGACCGATCGTTACAAAATATATATAATGAGCTGGAAACTATAGGAGAGAGGAGCCGATCATGGTGCGAAGATTACGGTGGAATACGTCCTTGCAGCGGAATGGCATGTTCTTTCATGCCGAAATGTAGAGTGGGCGAGGTGGCATATTTTTTTTGGATGGTTTTGTACTAACCGGTAAAATAGTTAGGTGTATGCGAAGTGCGTCTTATTCGAGCTTACGGGACTCACGGATCCTATTTTTGTACCGATAATTACAGAAGTGTGGAATAATAAAAGACAGGAGTGGTTTCCTTTGCCTTTATCCATTTATATATTAGGACTTATGATTTTCTCGATGACAACCTCTGAGTTTATGGTAGCAGGCATTATGCCTTCGCTTTCGGAAGAATTCGGCGTTTCGGTTGCAGCCATCGGTTATCTCATTACCGCTTATGCCGCCGGCATGATTATAGGAGGACCGCTGCTGACGGTAGGGCTATTGAAGGTGCCGCGCAAACAGGCCTTTTTGATATTGGCTGCCATTTTTCTTGTCGGTCAGACGCTGGGTGCTGTCGCGGCCACATATGAAGTGATGATGGCTGCCAGAGTGATCACGGGTATCTCCTCTGCAGCGGCGTTTGGCGTCTCGCTTGCGATTAGCTTTTCCCTCGTCGGCCCGGAATCGCGTGGAAGGGCGGCGTCGATCGTCCTCGGCGGTTTAATGGTTGCAACGGCGATCGGACTTCCGCTGGCGATGTGGATCGAGCAGCTATTAGGCTGGCGTGCCAGCTTCTGGGCTGTTGTGGTTCTGGTATTGGCATCGGGCCTGGTGGGGCTGTTTACGATCCCATCCTTGCCCAGAACGGAATCGGCCGGCATTCGTGGAGAGTTTGTTGCCTTCAAGAATCGCCATCTATGGGCTGCATATGCCACAAGCATGCTGATTATCGGAGCTACCTTTGCCGCATTCAGTTATTTCTCGCCGATCTTAACCGATCTTACCGGCTTTGGCGTTCAGGCGGTACCGATCCTGCTTGGCGTTTACGGTGTGGCGACGGTGCTTGGCAACATGGTCACCGGCAGACTGGCGGATCATTATATGATGCAGATCCTCACCATTGGGTTGGTCGCTCTAGCGGCGGCTTTAGTGGTATTCGGACTGTTTGTGCACAGCCAGGTGATCGCTATGATTGCGGTTGTGATCGTAGGTTTAGCAGGTGTGCCCATGAACCCGGCCATGGCGACCCGGGTCACCCGGGTTGCCGATACGGGGTCGCTTGTTACGACGGTGCATGGGTCCGTGATCAGCCTTGGCGTTGTCGTTGGATCCTCCATCGGAGGGATGGCGATGGATGCTGGTTTTGGCTTGGCGTCGCCTCTATGGGTTGGGGCGTTCTTGGCTGTTCTCGGTTTGCTGTCCTTACTGCCAGCCGTGCGAGGTAGGGGGAAAGCACAGCCTCTGTCTTCCGATCAATGATGCATTACCTGAAACCACCAGCTCCGAATAAAAGGGAGCTGGTGGTTTCTAATTTTCAGCTGAACTGCTGCGTGATCCCCGCCATAAACTCCTCCTCCGAGGCTTTGCTTCGCAAATCCAACAAGAAATGAGCATCCGCTCCGGATAAATAGCGGAAACGGGAGGATGTATCTGTAGCCGCTTCGTAAATGGTTTCCGCAATTAACTCCGGTGTGGAGACGTTGGTTTCAAAGCTGGCCATTTGTTTTTGCAGCACCGTTTCTGAATAGGCTGCATAAGCATTCAGCGAAGGGTGTGACAGCAGATCCAATGAACGTCCGGTAAAGTCTGTTGCAACGTTTCCGGGCTCTACAACTTTCACCTTAATATTCTGTGCAGCCAGCTCATAGAACAAGGACTCCGAGAACCCTTCGATGGCCCACTTGCTCGCATGATACAAAGACAGAAGAGGAAAGGCAACTCTGCCGCCAACGGATGATACATTGATGATAGTTCCCTCGCCGTTCATTCTGAAATGGGGGAGTATAGACTGGGTTGTCTGGAGGACACCAAATACGTTGACATCAAACTGTTTTCTTACCTGTTCATCCGTTGCGGCTTCAAATGCGCCAATGGCTGCGTAGCCTGCATTGTTCAGCAGCACATCGATTTTACCGAATTGCCGAATCCCTTCAGCGATGGATGTTTCGATCGTTTCCTTCCGTACAACATCGAGTCTTGTGACCAGCATACGCTCTCGCTGAATGAATTCCATCTCCTTCTCCGGCGAACGCATGGTTGCGATAACGTTCCATCCTCGCTCCCAAAAATACTGTGCGGTTCCTCTTCCAATTCCTGAGGAAGTGCCTGTAATTAAAATGGTCTTCATAGTCTTATTCCCCCTCTATTCTCACTTGCAAGGAGAGTATATAACGAACCATGAACAAAGTAAACTAATTTTATTAAATTAGTAAATTAAATATAATTCGAATGGTTAAGGAACTCTTTCATCCGTTATAATGAGGAGTCGAAATGACCAAGTGTGGTCATGAGTGAGCTATGATACCGGCTATAAGCACAATGTCTCCTTGAACGGCCAGCATAGGAAAACACATGCGATCAGAAGAAAGTACATGTTAATGCAAGGGAATTGGATGTTATTATGAAAGCGCTTTAGATTTTCAGGTGAGAATTATGGAAGGAAGCGATATGGATGAGAAGAATATGGAGTTTGGTTTTGATGAGTGCGCTAATCGCCGTAACAGCGGTTGGCTGTAATGGTGCCAAGGAAGCGGATGGAGGAACCTCCGGCTCATCAAGCGCTGCCGCTGATGGCAAGCTGTCTTTCACGATGTCCATGGCAACCAGCGGAAACAAACATGCCGAGCGTTCGAAGGATGTAAATGAAGAGAGATGGGTGAAGGAGCTTGAGAAGCTGACCAATACGGATATTGAACTGACGATGCTTCCGCTGAAGGACTTCGACAGCAAAATGACTTTAATGTTTGCCTCCAATGATATTCCTGACGTCGTTCAGAACGTGGGAGGGGCTACAAGCAAGGGAATGTCCGGTTCCGTAGAAGCAGGCGTATTTATGCCGCTTGACGATTTGCTGAAGGAGCATGCTCCGAACTTGATGAAGAGTGTGCCGAAGGAAGCCTGGCAGGAGACAAGCTATGACGGCAAAATTTACGGAATACCGGCATGGCTGTCCAACCCGTCCCGGAGAGGGCTGTATATCCGGACCGATCTGCTGGAGAAGACAGGGCTCCCTGCTCCAAAGACAGTGGATGAATTTCTGGACGTGATGCGTGCGATGAAAAAGGAAGGCGTGGAGTTCCCGTATCAAATGCGGGAGAACTTTAAATATGCGGACACGATTCTGGGAGCGTTCGACGTGCTGCCATCACAGTACGAACACCAGAACGGGGAGGTCGTTCCCAAGTTCTTCGACGTGGACAATATGACGAAGGCGCTCGAGACCTATAAGACCATGTACGATGAAGGTCTGATTCCTAAGGATTTTGCGACCCTGACCTCGAGTGATTATGGCAAAAACATTGAGAGCGGTAAATCCGGCATGTGGTCAGCCAATGCCCAGCTTCTCTCGGGATTCCGCGGTAAGTTGAAAAATGCCGTGCCGGATGCCAAGGTCGATATCATTGCTTCGCCGCGCGGTCCGGAGAACACAGGAGGCCATCTGCTGTATTCAAGCATCAATACATCCTACTATATTAACAGCAAGGTCTCAGAAGAGAAGGCCGTCGGCATTATCAAGTTTTTTGACTGGATGCTGACGCCGGAGGCAGAGACATATTTCTCGTTCGGCATTGAAGGCGAAACGTTCACCCGGGAGAACGGCGCGGTCAAGTTTACGCCTCCATCCACGCCGGAAGCGATGGATGAAGACGGCTTCCGCAGCATGTTCTGGTTCGTCCACGATATGGTATACAACAAGGCAAAGGAAGAGCTTACCGAGGACGGACAGGATATGATCAAGTTCATGGATACGGTGGTCTTCAAGGAAGGTCTGGGGTCGATCCGCTTCTCCCCGGCATTGGACGCTTATTCCAAATATCCGGATACCGCGCCGCAAGGCGATGACGTGGGGCCTAAGCTCGTTCTTGATCATATGATCAAGATGATTTATGGCAGAGAGCCGATCTCGGATTGGCCGAAAGTGATTGAGGAATACAAGAAGAAGGGCGGCCTTGAGATCATTAAGGAAGCCACGGACCGTTACAACGAAGGGAAGGGCATTGTCGTCTCGGAAAACCGGAAATAACCGATTCATGAAGAGAGGGAGATGTTCATATGAGCTTGCATGATATGAGCGGCAAACAAGCCGTATTCTTCGAGCGAATCATGGGGCTGCCGGTCTTCGATACCCATACTCACCTTATCGGTGACCGGCTCGGTGCAAGGGATTTTTGGGAAATCGCCCATTACTTCTGGTTTTACCGAGAGCTCCAAGCTGGAGGATACCCGGATGAAGCGGATAAATTACCGGAGGAGGAGCGAATTGCCGCTTTTCTAAAAGCCTATCGATCAACGAGAAGCACGCTGATGAACTGGGTATTTACCTCCATTATGCGTGAGTTATACGGAGTCACCATCAAGGATGAACATTCGGTGCGGGAAGCCATGGCTCGCGTACGGCACGCATCGACCGAAGAGGGCTGGGCACAGCAAACGGCTGACCGGATGAATATCCGCCGGTTTGTCGTGAATCATCCGGAGCATGCAACGTTTCAAGGCATGCGGGATGATGCTGTACTGATCCCCCGGATTGACGGAGTGCTGGGTCCATGGGTTGACCGCATCGTGCAATCTAATGATCCTGCCAGGACTTTACTTGATGTGGGAGACGAGATTGACCTGCTGCTTGACGGATTTCGCGAAGCCGGCCTCCCGGGCATCATGACAACGCTGCCGCGGTATGAGTCGAGTTCGCACATCCGTAAGGAGATTGGGCCGGCAAGCGGGCGAGACGACATTCTGATGGAGCTGTTGCACGTCATATGTGGTGCTGCGGATCGGAACGGCCTGCTCGTTCAACTGTCTCTCGGAGTAGAGAGATCATGGTGCGGCACGGCGTTCCCTGCCAATGATACAGAGCGGATTCTTAAGCTGACGGCTTTGTTTGAGTCGTACCGATGTGAATTTGAGCTTGTGCTTGCATCGGAGCTGAACAATCTCGATGCCGTGCAGGCGGCCTGGAATTTCCCGAACGTTCATGTCGGCGGCATGTGGTGGTTCAACTTCCGGGCGAGCACCTACCGGGACAGCATGCAGTACCGTCTGGAGGCACTCCCGGCAAGCAAGAACTCGATTATCGTCTCGGATGCCCGATGCATGGAATGGAGTTACGGCAAGATTTTGCTTGTGAAGAAGCTGGCTGCCGAGTTTCTGTGGGAGCGGCTCCTATCTGGCTGGATCGACGAAGAGACGGCGCTGGATACGGCAAACGAATGGTTCTACGCGAGTGCCGTAAAACGCTATGGCATTCGTACGGAGGATCAGTAAGGGAAACGGGTTGACATATCGATAAATCCCGATATAATGATACGTATGAAACCAATCGAAGTTTTTAAAGCGCTGTCCAATGAATCAAGGCTTGAAATATTGCAGTGGCTCAAGGAACCGGAACAACATTTTACACCCCACGAAGGGATTGATATGAGGAAAGTCGGGGTATGCGTAACCCAGGTGACCGAGAAATTGAATATGACGCAGTCCACCGCATCGCAATATTTATCGATTCTGCATCGGGCGGGTTTGATCAAGACGGAGCGGCTTGGGAAATTTACGTATTATAAGCGGGATGAAGAGGCTATCCGAGAAATTGGAGAGTATTTAAAGCAGGAGATTTAGAGCAGGTACTGAATGATTCCTTCAGAAAAAAGGAATATTCAGTATTGTCTCGCACTACACATCTAGATATTGCGATATGTCTTTTTATTGGTTTAACATATCGACAAATCGTGATATATAAATATTATTAAAGGAGTGGAAATACAATCATGACGGGTGCTTGGAAAATTTACTTTTTGGCAATCGTTAGTTTTTTAGTAGGAACATCGGAGTATATTATATCGGGAGTTTTGGATAAAATTGCGGATTCGTTAGGAATTACGATAACCGCAGCCGGTCAGCTGATCACGATTTTCTCATTGGTCTATGCGATCTTAACCCCCGTTCTTATGGCACTGACCGCTAGAATGGAGAGACGGAAGCTGTTGGTTTATTCATTGGGTATTTTTGTGATCGCAAATCTGCTGTCATTTGCCCTTCCGGGGTATATTCCGTTTGTAATTGCGCGCGTTATTATGGCGATGGGCGCAGGAATGGTCGTTGTAACTGCACTCGGGATTGCCGCCAAAATCGCGCCGCCGGGCAAACAGGCGAGTTCGATCGCTACGGTTGTCATGGGCTTCACGGCTTCCCTGATTATCGGCGTCCCTCTCGGCCGTGTCGTAGCTGCTGCTTTTGGATGGAAATCAGTGTTCGGTTTCATTGCCATTCTGGGGGTTGTTTCCATGATCGTGCTGTACAAGGCGATTCCCCACACCAAAGGAGATGCTCCCGTACCACTGCTCCAGCAATTCGCACTGCTCAAAAAGCCTAAAGTCGCACTCGGTTTGGCGATCACCTTCTTCTGGCTGGGCGGGTATTCTATTGCCTATACGTACCTGTCTCCTTACCTTCTTCATGTTAGCGGTCTGAACGAAGGTCTGATTAGTGCGGCGCTGTTTGCCTTTGGCATTGCCAGCCTTATTGGCTCCAAGTTCGGCGGATTCAGTACGGATCGATGGGGAGTGCCGCTTACATTAACAGGGGGCATGATGCTGCATATTCTCGCGTTAATCGTTCTGACTTTTACTCAAGCAGCCGTATCGGCCATCCCCGTATTTGCAATTCTTGTTATATGGTCGTTATCCGCCTGGTCTTCCGGTCCGACACAGCAGTATAATCTCGTTCAGCTGGAGCCGAATTCATCGGGGGTCATGCTAGGCCTGAACCAATCCGTGATGCAGCTCGCCATGGCTGCTGGCGCAGGCATCGGAGGAGTTGCCGTTGAGCAATGGTCCTTGTCATCCATCACCTGGATCGGTGCCGGGGGCGTTGCCATAGCCATGGTCGTGTCGTTTGTACTTTTCCGTTTAGGAAAGCGGGAGAGCATGGGGCGCGCGCCATTGGAAGCTTAATGAATAACCACTGATGACGCAGTGCTGTTGGATAGCTTAAAATGCAGCATTTCATACTTTCGTAAACGAAAGAATCCATGAGACATCTCCTTTCTTCTCAGCGATGAGAGTCATCAATTTGACGCCCCAAAACCAGAAAGTTTATGCTATGATCAATGGATGGCGGAAAATTTGGTTCCAAATTTTGCGAAGGAGGAGATGCGATTGGCTAAGCTCAAAGATATTGCCGAACGGGTCGGGGTATCCATATCTACGGTTTCGCGTGCCATCAGCAATGATGCAAGCCGTCCGGTCAGCGAGGATACCAAGCAGAAAATCCGGCAGGCGGCGCTTGATCTTGGTTATAAACTGCCTGAGTCATCCCAAAGCGTACATGATAACGGCATAGCCGATAAGCGGGTTGTCTGCGTCGTTCCCCAAAACCTGATGGACGACCACCCGTATTTCTCAACGGTTCTTGCCGGTTTCCATAAAAAAATGGAGGAGCTCGGACAGCCCCCGGCGATCGTTCGTACATGCGAGGAAGTCGCCGATGCGGACAAAATACGCCTCATGCTGAGGGAGACAGGAGCTCAGGGGATTGTAGCCGTCAGTTGGTATGACAAGGAGCTGTTTGAACTGATACAGCAGGCCGGCGTTGCCATCATGGGAGTGAGTTTGAATGATGAGCGGCTGACCGTACCGGTTGTAGACTGTGACCGGATTTCATCCGCGAGGGCAGCCGTAAGCCACCTGATTGACCAGGGACACACGCGAATCGCCTATATCGGGGGGCCTGCGTATTCCAAGCAGATGGAGAGCGAAGAACGGTATGTTGGATATAAATTCGCTATGCTGGAAGCCAACCTGGAGGTGCGCGAGGAGTGGCTGATGAATACCGGATGGAATGTGGATCGAAGCTTCAGCAAGCTGTCCGAGCTGCTCGGAGGCCTTCCCAAAGAGCAATGGCCAACGGCTGTTTTTTGTGCCAGCGACATGCTGGCCATTCCGGCGATGCGTGCCGTTGTCGAGAATCAAGGCAGAATCCCGGAAGATATCGCGATCGTGGGGATGGATAACATTGATGTGGCCCAGTATACAACGCCCCCGTTAAGCTCTGTCTCCGTGCCGAAGTATGAAATCGGCAGGGTAGCTGCCAAATCAATCGTGGATTATTTGGACGGGCATTTCAAGGTGGCAACCAAAATATTGCTGCCATGCTCATTGATTGTTCGGGAGTCTTCAAGTTTTACCAGAACATACATTTAACTAACTCGATATGTTCGATTAGTTAACATTAAATATGAAATAAAGATTATTGAACAGCTGTCGGCTTGAAATCCGATAGCTGTTTTTTGTGCTTTTTCATCCAAACATTGAGGTTTTTGGGCCAAAACAATCCAAAAAAGTATTTGACAATGCCATATTGCTATATTATCATGAGTGAAAATCAACCAAATGTTTGGAATGATAATTCTGGTCTTGCAACTGCTAAACGATTCTTCGCATAACTTCACTCTAGTCATTAATTTCGTTTTCATCCCTTGTAATATAAAGGTTTTGATAATAGAAAGAATTCCTCCCATTCATGAAATAGGCCCTTCGCATGGTGCCTTATATACCAGTATGGATCCAAATTTAATCCGTAATCATCCAAAAATATATCCAAAATCACTCCAAGCAAATGAAATAACACCCGCCTGCTCGGGTCTTATTTATAAATTAATTTGGCGTTACTATACCTAACATATAGGAGTGTTGCAATAACCGTATTTTAACAAACGGCTAGCTGAGGCGGTGGTAGCTTAGTCATATGACGGATTGCATAGCAAAGGAGGGAAATCAGTAACGAGTACTTTTCAAGCTCGATGCATGTAAAGAAACTGATCCGCTGGTTGAGCGGATACCCATGTTTTGATGGCAAGTCAGAATCGCTTTGCTGGTGAAACGAGGTTAATCCAATCCCATACATACGAGGTGATGCTCATTGGCAAATACGCCCCTGCACTCCGCAGCAACCGTGGTTCCCGAAACGAAACGTAAGCGCTTACTGTGGAATCGCGTCTTACGCAATTGGCAGCTTTATGCCCTGATTTCACCGGTCATCGCTTATTACATCCTGTTCCAGTATGTTCCGATGTACGGCATCCAGATCGCCTTTAAGGATTTTATAGCAACGCAGGGGATATGGGGCAGTCCCTGGGTCGGCTTTGAGCACTTCGATCGCTTTTTCAACAGTTATTATTTCTGGCGCCTGATCAAGAACACGCTGGGCATCGGTTTATACAGTCTTGCCGTCGGTTTTCCGATCCCGATTATTCTGGCTTTGCTCATGAACGAGGTTCGGGCTGAACGGTTCAAGAAATTCGTGCAGACCATCACATATGCGCCTCACTTTCTCTCTACCGTGGTCGTTGTCGGGATGATGATGATTTTCCTGTCGCCCCGTTACGGCATCATCAATCATTTTATTGAAATGTTCGGCGGTCAGCCGATCAATTTCATGACTGAACCCTCTTGGTTTAAGTCTCTTTACGTTCTGTCGGATGTATGGCAGACCATGGGCTGGAGCTCCATTATTTATTTGGCTGCCCTTGCCGGCATTGACAACCAGCTGCACGAAGCGGCGCGCGTCGATGGTGCAACCAGGCTTCAGCGCATATGGCATATTAACATCCCTGGCATCATGCCAACGATCATCATCCTCTTGATCCTCAATATGGGCAGCATTATGGGTATCGGGTTCGAAAAGGTTCTCCTGATGCAAAACAACCTGAATATGGAGAGCTCCGACATTATAGCCACCTACGTCTACCGAATGGGGATCCAGAATGCCGAGTACAGTTTCTCCGCTGCCATTGGATTGTTTAATTCCATCATCAATTTTGTCCTGCTGGTTGTTGTGAACTTTATTTCGAAGCGCGTGAGCGAGACCAGTCTTTGGTAAAGAGGGGAGTGAAAGAACCATGCAAATTGAAACCAGAGGGGACCGCATTTTTAATGTTATCAATTATACGATTCTGATCCTGGTTACCATCATTGTCATGTACCCGCTGGTTTTTGTGCTCAGCGCATCGTTTAGCGACCCGCAGGCGGTTCTGAGGGGCGAGATGCTGCTGTGGCCCAAGGGCGTTAACCTGAATTCCTACGTAAAAATTTTTCAGAACAAGGATATCATCAGCGGCTTTTCCAACACGCTGGTATATACGTCGCTTGGCACGTTCATTAATCTCACGATGACCATCCTTGCCGCCTATCCGCTGTCCCGGAAGGATTTTGTCGGGCGAAATGCGATCATGGCGCTGCTGGTCTTCACGATGTTTTTCAGCGGAGGACTCATTCCTACATATTTGCTGATCAAGAACCTCGGCATGCTGAATACGCTCTGGGTCATGATTATCCCGAATGCCGTATCCATCTGGAACATCATCATTATGCGCACCTTCTTTCAGCAGTCCATACCCGGCGAGCTGCAGGAGGCCGCGACGATTGATGGATGCTCGAACATTAAAATCCTGACCCGTATTATACTGCCGCTGTCCATGCCGATTATCGCTGTGACCATATTGTTCTATGCGGTCGGTCATTGGAATGCGTTCTTCAATGCACTTCTGTATTTATCGGATAAAGATAAATTTCCGCTGCAGCTCATCCTGCGCGAAATTTTGATTCAGGGACAAACGAACGATATGGTCAAAATGTCGACCGAATCGGCGATCAAGCAGCAGAGGGAAGTGGAGGGCATTAAGTACGCGGTGCTGGTCGTGGCGAATATTCCGGTGCTGGCCCTCTATCCGTTCCTGCAGCGATATTTTGTCAAAGGCGTGATGATTGGGGCCATCAAAGGATAATTCCTTGCATGGAAATATGGATGGAACATGAAAAGGGGAGGATTACGGATGAAGCTGAAGCAATGGGGAAGTCTTCTGTTGACCTGCATGTTATCGGTATCGCTGGCGGTGGGCTGCAGCTCGAAAGGCTCGGGAGGAACGGCTCAATCGGACCCTTCGAGTGAAGGGAAATCCGCGATAAATGAAACGGGTTTTCCGATTGTCGACGACAAGATGACGGTGACCGGTTTTGCCGGAAAGTTCTTTGCCAACGCCGACTGGAACAACATCAGGCTGTGGCAGGAATATGAGAAAATGACCAATATTCAGGTGCAGTGGGACACGGTGCACAAAGACAATTTGGCGGAAAAACGGAACTTGCTGCTGGCCGGCGGCGATTATCCGGAAATGTTCTATGCTTCCGCATTTCCAAGGACAGACCTGCTGAAATACGGCAAGCAGGGCGCTTTTATTCCGCTGAATGACCTGATTGATCAACACGCTCCGAATTTTAAAGCCCTCATGGAAAAGTATCCGGTTATCGAGAAGGGGATTACAATGCCGGACGGCAACATTTACGGGCTGCCGACGATATACGATCCGGAATTCCGGTCCGTGCTGTACGGAACGCCGTGGGTGAAGTCGGAGTGGCTGACCAAGCTTGGCCTTCAAGAGCCGCAGACGCTGGATGAATTCTACGATATGTTGAAGGCGTTCAAAGAGAAGGATCCGAACGGCAACGGCCAGAAGGATGAATATGCCTGGGGCGGCGTGGGGACTGCCGGCATCGTCAACTATTTGCGCGGCTCGTTCGGTCTCAATTATCACGGAACTTCGAACATTAACGTGGATACCGATCCGGCGAGCGGAAAGGTCCGGTTCATTCCGACGGATCCAAGATACAAGGAACTGCTTCAATTCGTGAACAAGCTGTACAAGGACGGCCTGCTGGAGCAGGATATCATGTCCGTGAAGAGCACGGAGGTGGACGCCAAAGGCGTTGAAGGCCTTCTCGGCGTTGTTGATAACGTGGATCCGGTCGCCATCTACAATCAGGAGGGTTATGTGGGGCTGCCGGTATTGAAGGGGCCGCACGGCGACCAGATGTTCAGCGCCACGGGCTCTCCGCTGGGGAACATCGGGATGTTTGTACTGACCGATAAAGCGAAGAATCCGGCCGCGCTCATCCGCTGGATGGATTACTTCTACAGCGACGAAGGCATCCGCATGTTCTTCATGGGCTGGAAAGACGAAACGTATAAGGAAGATGCAGAAGGCAATGTGGATTACGTGGACGACATCAAGAACAATCCGGAAGGTCTCAATCTGGACCAGGCGGTAGGTCAGTATCTGATATGGCCCGGCGGATATTATCCGGGCTTCGTGACCCAGAAGTATTTCAAGGGAGCGGAAGGCCTACCGACTTCTGTAGAGAACGCAAAAAAAGCCGAGCCGTACGTCATCCCTCAAGACAAGGTCTGGCCGCCGTTTAACTTTACGGCCGATGAGCAGTCCGAGCTTACCGGTATCCAAACCGACATTCACACATACGTGGATGAAATGCGGGATAAATTCATAGCTGGGAACGAGTCCTTTGATAACTGGGACCAATATGTAGCTAACCTGCAAAAAATGGGCTCGGAGCGCTATCTGGCCATTTACCAGTCCGCGGCAGATCGATATACCAAATAAACACGTGTACAGAACCTAAAAGGAGCGACATGTTATGACACAATTGAAAGCCATATTGATCGGGGCCGGCGCTCGCGGCGCCGGGGGGTATGCCCCCTATGCCCTGGATTACCCGCACGAGTTGACCTTCGTGGCCGTGGCCGAGGCCGATCCGGCGCGGCGCATCCGATTTGCCGAGAGGTTCGGAATTCCGGCGGAACAGTGCTATGAATCCTGGGAGCCGCTGCTGGCGGAGCCAAAGCTTGCCGATATCGCCGTCATTTGCACGCAGGATCGCATGCATTATGGCCCAACCATGCAAGCGCTGGAGAAACAGTATCATGTACTTCTGGAGAAACCGATGTCTCCGGAACCGAAGGAGTGTCTTGAGATGGAGCAGGCGGCCATTCGCAACAACCGGCTGCTGACCATATGCCATGTTCTGAGATATACCCCTTTTTGGAGTACTATCAAACGCGTGATTCAGGAAGGGACCATCGGTGAGGTGGCTTCGATCCAGCTGAACGAGAATGTGGGATACTGGCATATCGCGCACAGCTTTGTGCGGGGGAACTGGAATCATTCCGACAAGGCCAGCCCGATGATACTGGCCAAATCCTGTCATGACATGGATGTGCTGTCGTGGCTGATGGACCGGCCTTGCACGCAGGTCACTTCGTTTGGCTCCCTGATGCATTTCCGTGAGGAGCAGGCCCCCGAAGGTTCGGCCGACCGCTGCCTCGATTGCCAGGTAGAAGCAACCTGTCCATATTCGGCCCCCCGGTTTTACTTGAGCGATCAGTACAAGGGATGGGCGGGGCATTTCACCCAGGAGCTGACCAAGCCGAATATCATTCAGGGGCTTCGCGATACGGACTATGGCCGCTGCGTATATCGGAGCGATAACAATGTGGTCGATCATCAGGTCGTCAACATGGAGTTTGAAGGCGGCGCCACTGCAATGTTCAGCATGTGCGGGTTTACGTATGAACAGGAGCGCAGAATTCAGATCATGGGCACCCGCGGCGAGCTTCGGGGAGAGGAAGGCAAGATTACGGTTTACGATTTCCTGACCGGGCAGAAAACGGAGATTACGATTCCTTCGCAGTCGAGCGGACATGGCGGGGGCGACAGCGGAATTGTGGCGAGCTTCCTGAAGGAGGTTCGGAGCTATAACGGGCAGGAGAGCCTGACGTCGGCCAGTGCCTCCGTGCGGAGCCATCTGATTGCGTTCGCAGCGGAGAAATCGAGGCTGAATCACGGCCAATCCATCAATTTGAACGAATATGCGCGGGAATTGATGGCAGAAGAAAATGCGGTGAAATAAAAGAAATTATATTAAAAATACATCATATGAAAAATTCTCAATAGATAGTTTCTTACAGGAGATCCGATCACCATGGATGAGAGTGATGCGATCGAAACTGCTTCGGTATGCTCCATATACGAAGGCGGTTGCGGCCCATATGGAAGCGAACAACCACTGTCTTGTGAAAAGAGAGGAGCTGTCAAGTCGTCTGACAGCGGAAGATCTGCGCGCCCAAATCGAAATTCCGCAGGATGGCGAATGGGTCGAATGGAACGCGTAATGCGCAACAGCTGGCATAACAGCGGATGGTTTCAGTAGCAGTTAGACAGTTTGAACTGATATAATCTATGCAGGAAGCTCCGTGATACGGAGCTTTTTTTTGTTATCCCACCTCATCTACTCTTTTCCAAAAAAATAATCCCATTCCATCAAGAACGATTTGTAATCCTGACATGCTAGATGTCAGGATTCATGCTTTATCATTCGATTCAGAAGTCAAAAACTACGAGACGCGAGGAGTGTTACCGATGAAACTCGACCGGCTGCTAGGCATTACGATGGAATTGTTGACCAAACAAAGAGTGACGGCCACGGCGCTTGCCGCCCGGTATGAAGTCTCGGTTCGTACGATCTACCGCGATGTAGACCTCATTAATCAGGCTGGCATTCCGGTTGCTTCCTATCCCGGTGCGGATGGCGGCTTTGAATTGATGAACGGGTTCTATCTGACGAGGCAGCACTTCTCCGTTGACGATTTTTTGGCGATCTACAATCTTTTGAAGGGCGTCGAAGGGACTGTGAAGGGGAGATACACTTCCATCCTGAATAAGCTTGGAACCCTGCAGCCTGCCCTGTTGAACGGAGGATGTCATGAACAAATTCTATTCGATATGAGCACGTCGGAGCATGAGCGGGCATGGGTACGACCCATTCTAAATGCCATTGAACGCTCGAACCTGATGACCCTTCACTATACGAGTACATCCGGCAGCCGCTCGGAGCGGCAAGTGGAGCCGCTGCAGCTGTACTGGGAACAAGGCGTGTGGTATTTGGAGGCCTACTGCTTGTTAAAGCAGGGGAAACGAATCTTCAGAGTATCGCGCATATTCAGTCTTGAAATATCCACCGACACGTTCATCCCAAGAGGAAACCTGGTGCGGGAGGATCAGGAGGCGGTGCAGGGGATACAGGCTCATCTCCGTTTCGATTCATCCGCCGGACCGAGGGTGACCGAGCAATTTCCGGAGGCTTTCATCTCCGGGGAGGGATTCCTAGATGTCCGAACGGTGTTCTATACCAAAGCCTATGCCATCTCGGTGATTTTAAGCTACGGTGCAAAGGTGGAGATCATCTCTCCGCCGGAATTGAAGGACGAACTGCTGCAGGAGCTGGAGGAAATCCGTAAACGTTATGAATGATGGACCATGAACAATGAACCATGAACAATGAATGAATATGAACCGTTAGATTAAAACTCGAGGAGGAAGTTTCATATGACTATTTTGGTAACAGGAGCTACAGGAACTGTTGGAAAGCATATCGTGCAGAAGCTTGTGCAGCGAGGCATAGAAGTGAGAGCGATATCACGCAATCCGCAGCAAGCGAATCTGCCGGAGGGTGTACAGGTGGTAGCCGGGAATCTCAATGACCCGGATAGCCTGATCCCCGCCATGCAAGGCGTGAGGGCCATGCATTTGATCATTTCCAGTGATGAAGCGTATGGGACCCTGCAGACGGATCCGCGGATTATTGAGCTTGCCGAGAAGGCTGGCATACAGCGGGTAACGGTATTGGTGGGCTATGAAGAAGGGCCTGTGGAAGCTGCACTTCGAGACAGCGGAATGGAGTGGACTTTGCTCAAGCCATGCGAGTTTATGGCGAATATTCTGGTGGATTGGCAGGAATCGATCCGCCACGAAGGAGTCGTTCGTGAGCCGTTCGGCCATGCGCTGAGTGCGAGAATCCACGAAGCCGATATCGCTCGCGTTGCCGTCGCCGCACTTCTTGAGGAAGGTCACCATGGACAAGAATATTTCCTTACGGGACCGGAAGCCCTCTCGCGATTCGAAGCGGTTCGGATTATAAGCGAGGTAACAGGCAGGGACATCCGCTTTGTGGAACTGACCGAGGAACAGGCGAGAGCGAAATGGAGAGAGCAAGGCTATGACGAGGAGTCGATTGAATTTTTTGTGCAAATGGGAAAAAATCCGCCCGAGATCGGTTATACGGTATTACCGACGGTAGCGCAGGTCACAGGGCGGCCGGCAGCCACGCTTGCTGATTGGGTCCGTGATCATAAGGACGATTTTTAAGGGCAAGCAGCATGGCAATCTAGAGGTCGATTTGTATAGGAAGAGGAGGAGTTGTGAAACTTGCCTTACGCCATTGAAACGAAAGAGCTTCGCAAATCTTATAACGGCATTGGGGTCGTTCAAGGAATGGATCTGCGAGTGGAGCAAGGAGAGCTGTTTGCCTTGTTGGGTCCGAACGGCGCCGGAAAAACAACCACCATTCATATGTTATCCACCCTGGTTAAGCCGGATGGGGGATTCGCCTGCGTGGCCGGGTATGATGTCGCAAGCAATGCCCGGCACGTTCGAAGAAAGATCAGCCTGACAGGCCAGTTTGCAGCACTGGATGAGGGACTCTCCGGTCTTCAGAATTTAATGTTGGTTTCAAGGCTTTACGGTTATTCGGCGAAATCGGCTCGATCCGTAAGCGAGGAGCTGATCGAATCCTTTGGACTCAGCGAAGCAAAGGACCGCGCGCTGTTGCATTACTCTGGCGGGATGCGGAGGCGGCTGGATATTGCCGCCAGTATCGTTACGAAACCCGACGTTATTTTTCTGGATGAGCCGACAACGGGCCTCGATCCGCAAAGCCGCATTCAAGTGTGGGAGGTTGTAAGGTCGCTTTTGAAACGGGGCACCACCGTGCTGCTGACGACGCAATATCTGGAAGAAGCCGATCAGTTGGCGGACCGGATTGCCGTGATGGATAAGGGGAGCCTGATTGCGGAAGGGACGCCCCGGCAATTGAAGGCTTCCGTTGGCAACAGAACGTTAACCATTCAATTCAACGAACCGGCCGACCAGCACAAGCTGGGTACTTTGTTAAATGAGGAACACGCGTTGACCTTATTGCAGGACGATCATCCCTTGGTACATAAAATTCCGGTGAAGGATGCAAGTGCTGCGAATCAGGCCCTTCATACACTGATGAAGAACGGGTTCGCTATTGAATATTTCGCCTTAAGCGAACCGAGTCTGGATGAGGTCTTTCTGTCACTGACCCGCGCGAAGTCGAAGGGAGGCACGCCATGAGTGTAAGCCATCATACAGCGAATAAGGACGGCGTGCTGCCTGTTCGCCAAGCCGATACCGATCCTCCCCATGCCCTGACGGCGATCCGAATCTTTATGTGGAGAACTTGGCAGCATACGAAGCACAACGGGTTTGGTCTGGTGATGGACGCGGTTCTGTCGCCGGTTCTGCTGCTGTTTATATTTAGTTACTTGTTCGGCGGCGCTATGGCCGGGTCAACCGGGGCTTATATTCAATTCCTATTGCCCGGCATTCTGATCCTGACGGTCGTGCCTATGACGGTGTATAGCGGAACCACGATATGCTCGGATATTACCAAAGGGGTATATAATCGATTTCGAACGCTGCCCTTTTGGCAGCCGGCCTCGGTGCTTGGCTCCATCCTGACGGATGGTGTGCGCTATACAATCGGCGTAATCGTAGCCCTGGGCACGGGGCTTGCGCTGGGCTTCCGACCCGAGGGCAGCGTCATCCAAATGGCACTTGCCATTGCCTTCATCCTGTTCTTTGCATTCGGTGTCAGCTGGATATTTGCGCTGATCGGCGTCGTGGCCAAACGGCCGGAGACGGTATCGGGGTCGAGCATGATCGCGATATACCCGCTGCTGTTCGCCAGCAACATTCTGGTGGATTCGTCGACGATGCCGAAATGGACGGGCATTCTCATCGACCTGAATCCGATCAGCATGGCGGCAGCCACGGTCAGGGGACTGATGAACGGCACGTCAACCATGCCTGTGATCATGACAGGAATCGGGGTCTGCGTAGTGATTATCGCTATTTTCGTTCCACTTACGCTGTATCTGTACCAAACCAAAAACGAGCGGTAAGAGGCATGAAAAAAACCAGGCTTGCATGAGCATGCAGCCTGGTTTTTTATCTATGTCATGACATTATGGTTGATGTAAATCGTTTAGGTGTTTTTGGACCCACGATAAATACACAATACTACAACGGAAAGTATAAGTCTATATTTTTTTCGGGAAACCCCTATACTTAAAGCTATTCTTTAGCAAAGAGGGGGAGGTTCCTAATGCTGAATCCAAGCGAAAGCGCAGAGCGGGAATATCTAGAGTTTGTAGTAAAGGAGCTTCATCGGGCATCGAAGGAATTAGAGGGGAAGGTGTCTGATTCTTACAGGGATATCATTGAAGCCAAGAAGTACCTGTGGGTCAACATGGCCCAATTGGATGCGGCGGAACGGGCAGCCAACCGGGTTGATATTTCCTTGTCCATTGATACGGGTGAGAAGACGGCTGCCAGGCTGCAGAAGATGCGCAAGCTACTCACGTCGCCGTATTTTGGCAGGGTGGATTTCCGATCGAATGAACCGGAAGAAGAAGGTGCCTACTATATTGGCATCCATTCCTTCACGAACCCGGAGAGTCAGGAGCATCTCATTTATGATTGGCGCTCGCCGGTAGCAAGCTTGTTTTATGATTACAATGTCGGTCCTGCGTCGTATGAAGCCCCCATGGGCAGGATGCAAGGCGAAATTACCGTCAAAAGGCAGTACAAAATCAAAGACGGTCAAATGGAATATATGATTGAGAGCTCCATGAACATCAATGACGACGTGCTGCAGAAGGAGCTTAGCAGCACGTCGGACGAGAAGATGAAGAATATTGTGGCTACCATCCAGCAGGAGCAAAATGCCATCATACGAAACGAAACCGCGAATGTGCTGATCATACAGGGGGCGGCAGGTTCAGGCAAAACCTCCGTGGCTCTGCACAGGGTAGCTTTTCTGTTGTACCGCCATAAGGAGACGTTGACTTCCAGCAACGTGCTCATTATATCTCCCCATAAAGTGTTTTCTGATTATATATCCAACGTTCTGCCAGAGCTTGGCGAAGAGAAAATCATGGAGGTTACGATGGAGGAGCTTGCTGCCAAAGAGCTGGGGGGATTATGTCAGTTTCAGACCTTCTTCGAACAGGTGAACGAAATCGTGAGCGCCGATGACGAACAGGCCATTGAACGGATCCGGTATAAGGCCAGCATGCACTTCGTACATGAGCTGGAGGCTTATATGATACATGCCGAGGAGCATTTTTTCCTGGCTGCGGATATTCAGCTGAAAGACGTATGTATTTCGGCTTCGGAGATCAGGGACTGTTATCTTGGCACCATGATCACGCCGATCAGGCAGCGATTGGAGAAGACGGCTTCCATCCTGTCAGGCCGGGTTCGTACAGAGGATGGAGACAGACTGACTGCGGCAGAAGCCAAAAAAGTCAAAACCGCGATCAAGAACATGTTCAAATTTCAAAATGCGCTCAGCATGTACAAGGAATTTTTCTCATATAGGAACAAACCGGACATGTTTGTCATGAACGGAAGAAAAACGATTGAGTATGCGGACGTTTTTCCGCTGCTGTATCTCAAAATGCATTTGGAAGGAAACGCGTCATACGATATGGTGAAGCATCTGCTGGTCGATGAAATGCAGGATTATACACCGATTCAATACGTCGTGCTATCGAAATGGTTTTCGTGCAAAAAAACGATACTTGGGGACAGCAACCAGTCGGTCAACGTATATACGTCCACATCACTGGATGATATCAAGAGCGTATTTCCGCATGCCGATACAATAGAGCTGTTAAAAAGCTATCGTTCCACGCTGGAAATTATGGGACTCGCGAAGCGAATTCATCCGGGCAGCACCATGATTCCCGTGGAGCGGCATGGAGAAGAGCCGCAGGTGATCCGGTGTCGTGACACCCGGGAGGAGCTGGAGTTCATTCAAGAGCTTAGCCGTCACTTTTTAGATTCCGGGATGCAGACGATGGGGATCATATGCAAAACGTCTTCGCAGGCCCGGCAGGTGTATGAGTCCATCAGGGGGCTTCAGGGCAGCGTGAATCTGCTCGACTTTAGCAGTGAACGCTTTGAGGAGGGAATTACGATCACCTTCGCCCATATGGCCAAGGGTCTGGAATTCGATCAGGTTTTAGTTCCTTTTGCGGACGCCGAAAACTATCGTTCCGAGATGGATCGAAGCTTACTCTATATTGCTTGTACCCGGGCCATGCATAAGCTTTCGCTGACCTATTCGGGCGAGCCGGCACCATGGTTGGCGGTGTGAGCGTGAGCCGAAAATCAGGATAGCGCCATCCATAGGACCACCTTTTAAAAAAGTCGCGACGAATGGTTGCGGCTTTTTTCTTTGGATGATTGGATTGAAATGATATCGGCTCCTGTTACTCAGTATGTCTGAATTTGTATAAATCATATGGCCGTTCGGGAAGGAGGACTGATTTATTTCTAGAACCTATTAATATGGGTGTATCACAGCAAACGTATGGAAGGAGGAACGTAACGGGCTAATCAATCCAATAACGGGACAGGAAGTGATATGGGACATTGGACTCTCATCGAATACTTGGAGACTTTTTCAGGAAGACGTGGCCGTTTTATGTATTGTCGGTTTGCTGTCATCTGGTTGCTAACATCATCCATGTGAACTTCCCAAGGGTACTGGGCAATTTTACGGATGAACTGAAGGATGGTTTATTGTCTGTCGACGGTATCGTGCAGTACAGCTGGACGCTGCTGGGTATCGGTGTCGGGTTCGCCGTCATCGGCGGGATCGGTCAGTTTCTGGTGATGTACACGGGGCGGTATTTCGAATTTATGAACCGCCGCCGATTGTTTGTCCATTTTACGGGGCTCAGTGAGCGATTTTATTCCAAGAATGGCGTTGGCAAGTTGCTAAGTTATTTCATGAATGACGTGACGACGGTAAGGGAAGCGATCTCGATGGGGATCAATCAGACGGCAAACTCCTCCATCCTGCTGGTCTCCACAATCGTCATGCTGCTGATCACGAACGTACCGCTGTATCTGGTGGCTGCGAGCATCGCGCCTTTGCTGCTGATTCCGGTCATTGTCGTTTGGCTCGGACCGATTATCAGAAGAAGATCGTTGCAGGTACAGGAAGCGCTGGGTGTGATGACGGAATCCGCGGAGGAGCAGTTTGGCGGGATCCGTGTCACCAAGAAGTTCGCGGTGGAAGACACGATGAAGCGGCGTTTTGGGACGACGGTGGACCGCATCCGGGACAAGCAGCTGCGGCTGGTACGCGTATCATCGCTTTTTCAATCGATCATTCCGTTTCTGGGCGCTACCTCACTCATTATCGCCCTCTTATTCGGCGGTTACCTGACCATTCTGGGACGGATTACGGTCGGAAACTTTGTCGCATTGACGCTTTACATTCGCATGCTGATGAATCCGCTGCAGCAGATCGGCAATGTCATTAATGTCGTTCAGCGCGCGAGGGCTTCGCTTGACCGATTAAACGACCTGCTTGGCAAGCAGGCCGACATTAAGGAACTGCCTGGCGCCAAGGAGCTGAATCAGGAGAACCCGGGCATTGAAGTGCGTGATTTATCCTTCTCTTACGAGGATGCGGATGGTCAAGAGGAGGGGGCCAGACAGGTTCTGAGGGGCATTCAATTGGATGTTCCGCCCGGATCGACGCTGGGCATCATTGGCCGCACGGGAAGCGGCAAGACTACGCTTATGAAGCTGCTGCTGCGTACCTTCGACCCGCCTCCGGGGAAAGTGCTGATCGGGGGTGTGGATATTCGGAAGCTTACATTAAAAAGCCTGCGCGAAGGGATCGCCTATGTTCCCCAGGACGGCTTCCTGTTCAGCTCGACCATCCGCGAGAATATTGCCTTCTATAAACGGGACACGGAGCCGGCTGTCGTCGAGGAAGCGGCGCGAAAAGCACGGGTCTACGACAACATCGTGGAGTTTCCGGACAAGTTCGAGACCCGCCTTGGGGAGCGCGGCATTACCCTGTCCGGAGGACAGCGGCAGCGGACCAGCCTTGCACGGGGAATAATCAAGAATGCACCTATCCTCATTCTGGATGATAGCGTAAGCGCCGTCGACGCGGTGACGGAGACGGAAATCATGGAGACGGTTCGGGATATCCGCGCTGGGAGGACTACGATCATTATTGCCCACCGGATCAGTGCATTGAAACATGCCGATGAGATTATCGTCCTGGATCAGGGAGAGATGGTTCAGCGGGGTACGCATGAAGAACTGCTGTCGAAGGACGGACTGTACCGGACGCTGCATGACATTCAGGAAGAGGGGATGAAGTTTCATGGCACAGGCCATTAACAATTGGCAGCTGGACCAGAAGGCGGATCTGAATGCCCCTCAGTCCAAGCCCAAGTATATTTCCACATTCCGTGCTCTATCGGGTTATATGAAGGAATACCGACTGATTTTTGCCGGGTTTATCGGCTGCACCTTGATTGCCATCTCGGCAGAGCTGCTGCAGCCGTATCTGATGAAAATCGCAATCGATGATAATCTGATGGTCGGCAAGAACGATTTTCGGGGCCTGATGCTCATATGCGCTATCTATTTTTTGTTATCGCTGCTCAGCATGGTGTTTACCTATTTGCAAAATAATTTGCTGCAGAAGGCGGGGCAGAGCATTGTAGCGAGCATTCGCAAACGGCTGTTTGCCCATATATCCAAGCTGTCGATGTCATATTTCGATAAAGTGCCGAGCGGCAGCTTGATTACGCATGTGTCCAGTGATACCGAAGCGATCAATCAGTTTTTTAACCAGGTGCTGCTCAGCCTGTTCCGCGACGGCTTCACCTTGATCTTCATTCTGGTCTTGATGTTCCAGCTGGATGTCACGCTGACCTTATACTGCTTGATCCTGCTGCCGATCATTGCGGGGATTGCCATTGCGTTCCGGCGTTATATGCGCCACACCTATCAGATGGCCAGAACGCGGTTATCCCGGCTGGTGGCCTTTGTGGCCGAGAATCTATCGGGGATGAATCTGATCCAAGTGTTCCATCAGCAGAAGGAGCAGGAGAAGCAGTTCGAGGAACGGAACGACTCTTACTTCAAAGCGAACATTCGGGAGATCCGGACGAATGTGCTGTTTAACCGCTCCTACGAAATATTGAACAACTTGGCGATTGCGTTCGTGACGTGGCTCGGCGGACAAGCCGTACTGGGAACGACGCTGGAGTTCGGCGTGCTGTATGCCTTCATAACGTATATCCGTTTATTCTTTCAGCCGATCAACACGATCACCCAGCAGTGGAACACGCTGCAATCGGCAACGGTGGCGATTAACCGGATATGGGGTCTCCTGGCGATTCAGCCTGAGGTTACGGATCAACGCAAGCCGGTGGCCATCGAGAAAGCAAGTGTCGAGGGACGCGTTGAATTTGATCGGATCACGTTCGGTTACGAAGGCGGGGCACCGGTCATTCAGGACCTGGATCTCCATATCAACCCTGGAGAGATGATCGGGATTGTCGGTACCACCGGCGCGGGAAAAAGCTCGCTTATCAGTCTCCTGTGCCGTTTCTATGATGTAAATGAAGGAAGCATTCGAATTGATGGAATCGACATCAGGGAGCTGGCACAGTCCGATCTGCACCGGATGGTAGGCCTTGTTCAGCAGGAGCCGTATCTCTACTCCGGGACGGTGCTGGATAATGTACGGCTGTTCGACGAGACCATCTCGAGGGAACGGGTGATCGAGGCTTGCCGCTTTATCGGTGCGGATTCGATCATCATGAGGATGAGGGAAGGCTATGACACCCGGTTGTCGGAGCGGGGCAGCGGCTTGTCCGCCGGCGAACGGCAGCTGATCTCCTTCGCCCGAATCATTGTGTTCCAGCCCAAGATTCTCATTCTAGACGAAGCGACCGCCAATCTGGATTCGCATACGGAGCAGCTGATTCAGAACGCCCTTCAACTTGTGGCCGAGGGGCGAACGACCCTTGTCATTGCCCATCGCCTATCTACGATCATGGGGGCGGACCGGATTTTGGTCATGAGCAAAGGCCGGATCGTGGAGCAAGGCACGCATCAGGAACTGCTGAACTCCCATGGGTATTATGAAGAGCTGTATCTTCACTCCCAAGGACAGAAGCAGGAGCACGAGGCTGCCGGTTCATTGTATCGTACAAGATAATTGCATTAATTTCTTGCCGGAGGACAGAGCTTGCATTAGCTCTGTCCTCTTTTTGTATGAGCAGCAGATTATAGAAGCAGTAAGCAAGCAGTTATAGGGCACTTGTCAACAAGTCAATGAAGTTCAGAGCCGTTCTGGAGACGTGATGATCCCTCAGCCAGATCAAGGCTGTGGAAGCCGCTGCCGGAGTGTCCTTGATTTTGAAGGCATGAACAGATGTTGGCAAGTGCTGCTTGACCAGCGTTTCGGGAACGATCGCCACGCCAAAACCTGAAGCGACCAAGCGCAGCAGCAGCGAAATGTCGGAGCATTCGGCTGCAATGTTCGGCTGGATTTTCTGTTCCGAGAAAGCCATCTGGATCGTATAATATACGCCCAATCCTTCCGTGCTTGGCAGAATGAGCGGATACTGCGCAATATGAGAGAGGGTTGTCTCCTGTTCGGTGGATGCCTCAGAGGTGAGCATATAAAAGGGCTCCGTCTGCAGATGAAGGATCGAGAAATCATCCAATTCGAGCGGCAGGCGGACGATCGCTAGTTCGAGCGACCGGTTTCTTACGAGTTCACAGAGCTGATACGACTCGTTCTGCTGAATTTTGTACGAGACTTGGGGATATCTTGCCTTGAACTCATGCAGCCATGACGGCAGCTCTACCGAGGATAAAGTATTGATACCAAGACTCAGCGTGCCCTTATCGCCGTTTCCGACCTCTTTAACCTCGGCTTTGGCCTCTTCCATAAGCTGGGTTACTTGGAGCGCATATTTGTACAGCGCTTTACCCGATTCGGTGATTTCGAGCCGCTTTCCTCGGCGATATACCAAGACGGACCCGAGCTCTTCCTCCATCGCTTTCAGCTGCTGACTGAGAGGCGGCTGGGATATATGAAGCCGGTTGGCGGCAAGCGAGATCGTACCTTCCTCCACGATGGCAATAAAATACCGGAGCTGTCTGATGTCCATAGGTTGAAACCATCCTCCTTGTATATGAAAAACCTTAGTGAATTCAATTTTTTAAGTATTTTTCATATGGTTGTGTCTCATGTTAGCATACCAATATACACGATAGAAAGAGGAGGGAGCATCGAGTGCTGCGTTTATCAGCGATTCTATTGATCCTTTTCCTGTCGGCCTGTCAATCCAATCCGGAGAAAGAAGAGGTGCAGAATATGAATCGTGAACTCATTGAATATGCCGAGCAAGGCAATACGGAGCAAGTACGACAGCTTCTTCAATCCGGCGCAGACATCAATGCGACGGATGAGCAGGGAAGAACTGCCGTGATGGCTGCGACCTATCACAATCATGTCGGAACGGTAGAGGCTTTGATTCAGGCAGGCGCCGATATCAATATACGGGATCACCAACGGAATAACGTATTTTTGTATGCCGGTGCAGAAGGAATGATGGAAATTTTGCGGCTCGCGATCGAAGCCGATGCCGATGTGACGTTGACGAACCGTTATGGCGGGACGGCTCTCATTCCGGCCTCTGACCGCGGACATGTGGAGATTGTTCAGGAGCTGCTGACCCGGACCGACGTCGATGTGAACCATATAAATAATTTGAACTGGACCGCACTGCTGGAGGCGGTCATTCTCGGTGACGGCAGTGAGAAATATCAGCGCATCGTGAAGCTGCTGCTGGATCATGGGGCGGATGCCCGGATTCCCGACGGGAATGGCGTAACTCCTCTGCAGCATGCCAGGGAACGGGGATATCTAGAGATCGAGCGCATCTTATTGGACGCTGTAAACGAAGGGCAAGGCAAATAGAGGCAGGTATAAGCGAGAAGGGGATGAACGCTATGAACGAACAGAGCACTGCATATTGGCTGCTGAATGTCCGTCTGGAAACAGGTTACCGCTACGAGGATGATGTTATGATCGGAACCGAAACGGGACTCTTTCATGTGAAAATAGAAAATGGGGCTTTCTCAGAGATCCGCCCTGCGGATGCTTTGCCGGATACGTTACTGCCGACACGGGATATGCAGGGGGATCTAATGCTCCCATCATTTAGAGATATGCATATCCACCTGGACAAAACCTATTATGGGGGCCCATGGAAGGCACCGAGCCGTCCGGCTCACGGAATCTTCAGCCGAATCGAGGAGGAGGAGAGGCTGCTTCCGGAGCTGCTGCCTACTGCCAAGGAAAGAGCGGAGGGACTGCTGGATCTGCTGCTGCGCTACGGGTCTACCCATATCCGCTCCCATTGCAATGTGGATCCTGTTGTCGGCTTGAGAAATTTAGAGGCCACCTTGCAGGCGGTTGAAGGATACAGGGAAAAAGCTTTTGTCGAGATTGTAGCATTTCCTCAGCACGGCTTGCTTCGCAGCCAGTCCGTCTCTCTGGTCAGGGATGCGCTCCGGAACGGAGCAGCGCTTGTTGGTGGTTTGGATCCCACAACGGTGGATGAAAATATGGAAAAATCACTGAACACCGTGATGGAGCTCGCCGTTGAAGCCAACGCCGGCATTGACCTGCACCTGCATGAGTCGTCGCATGTAGGGCTGAATACCTTTAAGCGGGTAGCTGACCTTACGGAAGAGGCGGGTTGGAACGGGAGGGTTACGCTCAGCCATGCGCTGGCTTTCGCGGACGTCTCACCAAGCGAAGTGGATGAGGTGGCGATTCGGTTGGCGGATCTGGGCATTTCGCTCACTTCTTCCGTACCGCTTGGCCGAACCATTCCGATTCCGCAGCTGCACCGCCGCGGCGTAGACATCTCGCTTGGGCAAGACAGCATTATGGACCATTGGTCCCCGTTCGGCAAAGGGGATAATCTGGACAAAGCGGGCACGCTGGCCGAACGCTTCCATATGTACGATGAGCGTTCGCTCGGACAGGCTCTCGGGTTTATTACGGGAGGGGTGACGCCGTTAGACCAGGACGGCCGTTATGCCTGGCCCAACGTCGGGGATGCGGCGGACGCGGTGATCGTAGAAGCCAGCTGTTCCGCCGAAGCCGTTGCCAGGCGGTCACGCCGCCGGGCCGTCCTGTTCAAGGGAAAACCGGTTTACGAATCATGATAAAAAAACAGCCGCTGCTTGCCGGAGTTTTCCGGCGTGCAGCGGCTGTTATTGGTTATGGGCTTTGGGTTGTTATTCCCTAAAAATAAGGGAATTCGCAATGATTTCCCTCCAGGGAATATAAGTCGCCTCGACCGCGGATTTACCGCTCTGTCTTAAATAATCGGTTACGATCCGGTAGCCGATGGAATACCCCGCATAGGGTGGAATGCCCATTTTCGTAAAGCCGTAAAGATCCCCTTCCAAATCCCCGAACATGTAACCTCGTATCTCATTGAATCCGGTTACCTGCAGAGCTTCCCTATAACGTGGCAGAAGCTCGCTGTGCTGATCTTCGTTCAGGGCATGAACCCAGGGTCCCAAGTGATCCTCGCCGTACATTTCGGCGGCAAAAGCTTCAGCGAGTCCTTCCAGCACTAGGTATTGAGCGACCGTTGTCTCGGCACTCCATGGCTCATAAGAGAGCCTCACGTTATGATGGAATTCATGTGCCGTAATGGCGGCCAGCCTTGGCAGGTTATAATCGTTCGGCCACACAACCACCATGATTTGTCCCGGTGTTCCCCCTGAGCCTGTGTATCCGGGATGGGGGCTGAAGCGTTCACGGTCACCCAGCGCGAGAGTGAAGAGCAAATCTCCCAGCTCAATGCCGTGAGCTTGCGGCTTTAATGCGGCATGTGCCTTCATCACGGCTTCCTTGCATCGGCTCCAGGAACTCGCTTGTTCCAAGCGAGACAAAGCTTGGAGCGCCTCCTCCGGATGATCGGCCGGGCGAAATAATCCCAGCAGCTGCGTCATATCGTAATCGTCCTGTCCTTGAGGCATACGCTTGCGTATCGTGTCCATAAACGGCTGAAGCGGCTTATTCACGAGCTGCTCAAATGCGGTGATCCGCAGCTCAGGCTCAGATTCCAGAGCTTGTTGTTGATGGTTTAGTGTATCGATGGCGATCAATTGCATACTGATATCCTCCTCTTATCGAAGCAATAGCTGCTTCGTATAATGTTGAGGATAATCCTTTACGCTGCGTGAAGGTCAAGCCCCTTATTGACGAACGCTTTTGACAATGAAACCGTCCCCTGCATGGTTCGGATTAGAAGGAATGGAGGTAACCTTTAAATTCTGGAGCATGATGCCCCCGTTATCGGCAGTCAGCTTTGGACTTTTCCCATTGACCCGGCAGCAGGAGAAGACGACAGGAGATAATCGTGCCATTGTTGCAAGAGCCCCATTGACCTGTGGCGCTTCAACGATCCATTCCGCCGAGGTCTGCGGACCATTGTATCGTTGTAATGTCCGAAATGCCCAATTTCGGGTTACGTTTCGAAGGCAGATCAACCAGTTCGAACCGCTGCGCTTGCTGATGCTGGCATGCATCCGGTCACCCGGCAGAATCGGCAGCGGAATGATCGTAACCGAGGCCGGGAGGATCTCCCACCATGCATAATAGTAAGCCTTGCCGTCTATGAATTCATGACCTGTTCCGGTCTGTATCAGATTGCTATTGCCGAAGCCGTCAATTCCAATCCATGCTGAGGAATAGGTCGCCGCACGGCTTGGACGAACAAACGGCACATTCCATTTGGCGGAGATCTGTTTGTAAGCACCTTTTTTTCCTTTGAGGCTGTATCCGCTCCAATTGCTTGAAATCCATCCGATGTTACGACGCGGCTTGGCTGAAGTGTCAAGTTGGCAAGTGTGATTCCACTTATCTATCGTGAGAATCCCCATATCTCCACCGCCTTTACTAGATTGATAGTATATCTAATGAAGAATCGGTAGATTTGGTATGGGTTTTCTGTTAGAAAGTTTAAATGAGATGTGGTTCACCAATGAAGAGAGAAGCGCAGGGATATGCGGGCATTTAAGAGCGATGGATTATAGCCGCCCCATTCCCGTGATCCCGTCTTAAGGGAGATGCCGTAAGGCAAAAACAAACAGAATCATCGCCCCTAAGGAAGTGATGGTTCGCACATGATTCCAGGGCACCCAGCGTCTCAGGTAGTTATTCCATACCTCACCTCCGGCACTGCTTCCTGGGTCAACAGCGGCCAGTGCGTCGTTTAGCGGGACGTTGAACGCCATCGTTACGATGAATCCCGCTAAATAGAGCAGGCTGGCGGCAAGCAAATACAACGAGCCGGGTTCCCCCCAGCGCATGATGGATAATACCGCAAGCACGATACTGGTTAACGCAGTGCCTGTAAACAATGTGCCGAACAAAGGATTGAGAATGGTTGCATTGATGGACTGCATGGCATGGATCCCCTGTTCATTGGGAATTCGGGCTAGCGCTGTCATTATAAAAGACGAGAAAGCGAAGAACAGTCCGGCTATGAGTCCCGATCCGGTTACCGAGAATACAGCCAACAAAAAAATTAAGCGGTCACTCATGGATAGTAAACCTCCAATGTCATAGGTTATTACTGGTATGGTTCCAGTATATTCATATAATTGTTTGTACATACAAATATAAATGGATTTCCAGCAAAAGTAAAGACCTAAATATGCAGAACATTATAATCAATCAATAGACTCTGAATGATCTATTAATATTTTCTATTTCTGGTAATTAGTTCATTACGCCGCGCGTTATGAGAAAAAAAGTTCAGAATATCCCCACTATTTTCAAAATAGAGTTATATATACGCTCTCGTAAGCGTATACAGAATTTGGATAATATATCAAATGTGCTGCAGCCAAAAGGAGGGAGTAGTATGAAGTCAGGCAAGAGGGGTTTTTGGCTAGTAACGACGGCTTTATTAAGCGTTTCTTTGTTATTCGGTTGTACCGGGGGGAAGGGAGCGCCGGCCGATACCGGCGATCCGGAGCCAGGAAAGGATGGAGAGACGGCCAAGAAAATCATTACTGTAACGTTTCGGGATGACGGGATCGGCGAGAACGGAGCGTTCTATAAATGGCTCAAGGAAGTTTCGGCCAGCTACCCTGACAAAAGCGTAGAGATTAAGCCGACACCGATTCAGGCCTCGGAAGGCGATTATTTTGCCAAGGTGGCCTTGGCGCTCAAGTCAAAAGATACGGCGCCGGATATCGTGACAGAGGATACCTTTATCCTGAATTCTGATGCAAGCGCAGGTTATCTCGAACCGCTTGACGATAAATTGGCGGGATGGGAAGACTGGGGCAACGGTTCCTTCATCGAAGCGATGAAGAAGGGGGTTACTGCCAGCGATGGCAAGGTTTATGGCGTACCGTACAATACGGATTCCAGGGGCCTCTGGTACAACAAGGACATTTTCAAACAGGCAGGTCTTCCGGAGGATTGGCAGCCTAAGAACTGGGAGGAGGTCTTAAGCGCTGCGCGTACGATCAAGGAGAAGGCGCCTGACGTTGTGCCGATCTGGATGAACATGGGCAAGGCTACAGGCGAAGCTACCTCCATGCAAACCTATGAAATGCTGCTCTACGGAACTGGAGAAAGGCTGTATGACGATGCCAGCGGCAAATGGATTACAAAAAGCCAGGGCATTCTGGACGCGCTGACTTTTGTGGAGACGGTCAATAAAGAGAAGCTTGGCCCCCCGCTCTCCAAAGTATTGAATGGTCAGGCAGGCAACACGGCTTCCCGCGAATACCTGCCGCAAGGCAAGCTGGCGATTTCCCTGGATGGATCCTGGATCACAGGTAACTATATGGAATCAGGCGCGGCGCCATGGCCTGAATACAAAGATGTTCTCGGCTTCGCGCCGATGCCGACCAGCCAAGGGCAGGACCCTGGATCGATTACGCTAGCCGGAGGGTGGGCGCTGTCGATTCCAAGCAACTCCAAGAACAAAGACGAGGCTTGGGAATTTATCAAGTATGCGCTAAACAAGGAAAATACGCAGAAGCTTGTCATGTCCTCAGGGAATATCACGGTCCGTGCCGATGTTGCCAAGGATCCGGAATATACGAAAATGCCGTTTAACGAAATCGCGACCGAATACCTGCAGAACGCAGAGTTTAGACCGGCCCAGGAGAAGTATCCGGAAGTGTCGACGCAGATTCAGACCATGGTGGAATCCGTAGCAACGGGAACATCGCCTGCAGATGCCATGAATAAATATGCGCAGGACGTCACCCGCATTGTCGGAGCGGATCATATCTTGGAGAAATAATCGGCTATACGTACAGAACCGGCTTGCTCAAGCGCTCCATGTATCGCGGAGGCTTGGGCAAGCGGTGTTTCAGATCATCTGCACGAAAAGGAGAACGAACCATGAGCAGTCTGTCCGTAGACGTTTACCCGAAACGAAGAAAAACGTATACCTGGCTCTTTTTTTTGCTTCCTTCAATCGCGATTATGCTCGTGTTTTTTATATATCCCATTCTGTTAACGTTCTTCTATTCCTTCACCAACCTGGCGTTAACCGGCGAAGCGGCGAGGGAGCTTAAGTTTATCGGCCTTGACAACTATACCCGGATGTTCCAGGACCCCACGGTTCGGATCAGTATATGGAACACGCTGGTTTTCCTCATCGGCTCGGCTGTGATCGGGCAGCAGGTGCTGGGATTTTTGATCGCGCTGCTGATGAAGCAGAGAAACAAAACGTTTCGGCGAGTGATTGGAACGATTGTGCTTGCAGGATGGGTGACGCCCGAGATTGTATGTGCTCTTTGCTTGTACAGTTTCTTCGGGGATGAAGGCACGCTGAATGCGATCATCACTTTTTTTGGATTTTCGGAAGTGACCTGGCTGTTTACCGTCCCGATGCTGACCATCATTCTTGCGAACATTTGGCACGGCACCGCCTTCTCGATGCTGGTATTTCAAGCAGCGCTGGATGATGTGCCTAACGAAATTGAGGAAGCGGCGGTGGTGGATGGAGCCTCCAAGTGGAAAATCTTCACGCACATCATTATTCCCTACATTAAAAGCACCATTACAACCAACATGATGCTGGTTACGCTGCAGACGCTTGGGGTGTTCGGACTCATCTATGCGATGACCGGGGGCGGTCCGGGCAATTCGACGACGACCCTGCCGATCTTCATGTACAATCAGGCATTTGTGAACTATCAATTAGGCTATGGAACCGCCATTTCGCTGCTGCTGCTGCTGATCGGGATTGTGTTAAGCCTGCTGTATATCAGGTCGATGAAAGAGTAACCAGAGGTGAGATCATATGAATGCCAAACAACGTAAATTAATCTATCGAATTCTGCCGTACGCGATCCTAACGGGGATCGGTATTTGCTTTGTGCTGCCGCTGCTCTGGGTGCTCGTGGCTTCCGTCGATCCGAATGCGATGCAATCGCTGAAGATGCCCAGCAGGGTTACCGGTGCAAACTACGTAGAGGTGATGACCAGCAGCGAGAACCAGCGCGCATATCTGATTGGTCTTGTGATGTCGCTTGGCCAAGCCGTATTGGTTGTTCTTCTGGCGCTGCTCGCAGCTTATCCGCTATCCCGTTATCAGATGAAATATAAAAAGCCCTTTATGCTGACCATTCTATTTATGACATCGCTCCCGATTACGGCTGTAATGGTGCCTGTGTACCAGCTGTTCCTGGGGCTCAAGCTGTATGACAATATTTTTGGCGTCATCTTGTTTTATGTAGCATCGTCCATGCCGTACGGGATATGGATGATGAAGAATTTCATGGATTCCGTGCCGAGCGATCTGGAGGAAGCCGCCTGGGTGGACGGCGCTTCGGTGTTTACGGGAATGCGCAAGGTGGTGGCGCCGCTGATGGTTCCGGGTATTTGTACGGTCGCGATATTTACCTTCTCGGGCAGCTGGGGCAATTTCTTCGTGCCGTATATCCTGCTGCAGTCGCCGGAGAAGTTCCCGGCTTCCTTGAAGCTCTATCAGTTCTTCGGGCAGTATGGCATGGTCGATTACGGCAGCCTGGCCGCTTTCTCGGTGCTGTACGCCATTCCGGCGATCATCATGTATATTCTCTCCCAGCAGTTCATGTCCAAGGGCTTCGGGCTGCAAGGCGGAACGAAGGGATAGGGAAAAAACAGAATGAAGGGCATGGGATGCTCAAAATAGAAAAACGGCAGCCATGCCGTTTTTTTTGTGTTTGGCGAAATCGTTCCCTTGAGCTGTCTGGTCAAATTAAGCATGGCCCTGCCTAGGGCCGAGGTCCAATGACTCGCGCAGACGCTTGATATCCCGGATCGGAGGCAAACCGAACATGCGGGCATATTCCCTGTTGAACTGAGTGGGACTTTCATAGCCGACCTGAAAGGCGGCATCCGCAGCTGCGGATGTTTCTGAGAGCATAAGTCGGCGCGCCTCTTGCAATCGGATTTGTTTTTGATATTGCAGCGGGCTCATGGCGGTGATTTCCTTAAAGTGATGATGAAGTGAAGAAGGACTCATATTGACGGCAGCGGACAGATCAGCGATGTGAAGGGGCTGATTATAATCCCGCTCAATCAACTGGGCCGCTGCCGCGATTCGCTGCGCATGACTGCCGCTGACGGCAAATTGTTTCAGGGATTGGCCTTGTTCCTCTTGAAGGATTCGATAAACAATTTCCTTCGTGACCAGGGGAGCAAGGACGGAAATATCCTCCGGCGTATCCAGAAGGCGTACGAGGCGGACGACAGCATCCAGGAGTGCCTGATTCATCGAGCTGACAAAGAGGGCTTTTGTGGAGTCGGTTTTCTTAGGAAGAGCCTCTTGGCAGGATGGAATGAGGTCGAAGATCAGATGTCGGTCCAAATCCAGTCTAAGGCACAGGTAGGGCCGCTCCGGTGATGCCTGAATCACTTGGCCGGATATGGGCAATTGCAGCGAGACGACAAGATAACTGTTCGAGTCATAAAAATAGCTTTCTTGTGCCAGCATGATTAGTTTTCTGCCTTGAGCTACGATGCACAGTGCGGGCTCGTGAATGGTGTGGATCAATTCCGTCCCGTCGGTTGCCCGTATTAAAGATAGATTGGGTATAGGCGTAGTATGGGTACCGTTCGTACCCGTATATTTTTCGATGTATCCTGCAAGTTCATTCTGCAGATTGCTTCCTCCATGATCTAACATCCCGGTTCGGCGAGCCTCCTCCGATGGTATTTGATTTAATCTTAATCAGGTTTGCAGGAATAGGCAAGAATCGTGGTGGATTCGGCTACCCGATAAATACTCCATGCAGGCATAATCAGAGTATCCTCGATGGTTGAAGGCAGGACGGGTATGCATGAAACTCAAGAGGATCAGATAAGAGTAATGAGGAGGTATTGGAATGGATCCAGCTCTTAAAGCGAATGAGGTTCAGCATCCCTATATAGGCATGTGGGTGACCAAGGACGGATACATTCGCCACGAATTGCTGCCAAACGGTCGTTATGATGAAGCACGGGGCCGGCGGAAAAGCGCTTATCAAGGACGCTATTTCATTCTAGGCGATCACATCGAATATGTGGATGATACCGGATTCACGGCTGACGGCGATTTTCGGGACGGCGTTCTCTATCATGCAGGGATGGTATTGGTTCGGGAAAACTAAACGTGTGAGATCGAAGAGAACGGTTTGGCTTAGAAGTACAGAACAGGTATCAGGAGGAGAACTGTATGTCTAACGTTAAAGGAAAAGTCGTGGCCATTACAGGCGCAAGCAGCGGGATCGGTGAAGCGGCAGCCCGGCTGCTGGCACATCACGGTGCTCATGTGGTTCTTGGGGCGAGAAGGACGGACAGGCTGGAGAAGCTTGCTTCCGCATTGAATCGGGAAGGCGGATCAGCTGTTTACCAATCGCTGAATGTGGCTCATCTCGATCAAATGGAATCTTTCATTGACTTGGCGGTGAGCCGATTCGGTAGGCTGGATGTCATGCTCAACAATGCTGGCGTCATGCCTCTGTCACCCTTGGAGGCCTTGAAGGTGGACGAATGGAACCGGATGATCGATGTGAACATCCGCGGCGTCCTCCATGGCATTGCGGCAGGGCTGCCGGTGATGCAGAAGCAGGGCTTTGGTCAATTTATTAATATTGCTTCCATCGGGGCATACGAAGTATCGCCAACCGCAGCCGTTTATTGTGCGACCAAGCATGCGGTTCGGGCAATCTCGGAGGGCCTGCGGCAGGAGGTCGGAAGCGGTATACGGGTCACGCAAATATCGCCGGGGGTAACGGAGTCGGAGCTGGCCGACAGTATCTCCGATGATACGGCCAGACAGGTCATGAAGGAATATCGAAGAATATCCATTCCGGCGACTTCGATTGCGCAAGCGATTGTATATGCTATCGAGCAGCCGCCTGAAGTCGATGTAAATGAAATCATCATTAGGCCGACCGCATCAGGGAGCTAAGGAAATCAGCTGTTGAGTAAACCTCAACAGCTTTTTTTGTTGGAAGGATTTGTTATACTTTAGTTATGTATTTTACATAAGGGCGCGTACAGCATGGATGCAATGACTTTCTTTAGCATGAATGAATGAATGAATGAATGAATGGAGGAGACAAGTTGGGAGTTAAACGCATTGTCGCGAATGTCGTAACGAAGGATGTCGCCGCAGCCAAGACGTTTTATCAAGATGTGCTGGGTCTGGATATGTTAATGGATCATGGCTGGATTGCCACTTATGGCTCGCAGGAGAGGATGAGCATACAGATCAGCTTTGCTTCCGAGGGAGGCGGCGGCACGCCCGTCCCGGATCTGTCAATCGAAGTGGATGAGATAGAGGCTGTGCTGGAAGAGATGAGGCGAGCAGGCTTTTCCATTGAATATGGACCCGTTGATGAGCCTTGGGGAGTACGGCGTTTTTTTGTCCGCGATCCATTCGGCAAGCTGGTCAACATATTGTCACATGTATGAGTGCACGGTGCGTCAAGTTTGGTATCCTAGCAAGTATGCTCATATTCTACTCTGTACATAAGAATCAACGCATATGATATACTGTTTATAATATAAACAATTATCGATATCAGAAGCCAGGATGCAGAAAGGATACACAAATCATGTCAAAAGATGAGAATATAGATCCGGATATTGGATCCAGGCTTCCCGGAGGGGCGGCTCTGAGCTGGGGATTGGTAAAGCCGCCGCAGCGGGGACCGAAACGGGAGATGAGCCTGACGCAGATTGTGCAGACGGCCATCGACATCGCTGATAAAGAAGGGCTTCAGGCGGTCTCCATGAATCGGATCGCATCCGCTTTGGGTTTTACTGCCATGTCCCTGTACCGGTATATTACCAGCAAGGATGACCTGCTGCTCCTGATGCAGGACGCCGTGTGCGATATTCCCATTCCACCGGAAGATTCCGCAGATTGGCGCGAGAATATGCGAATCTACGTCAAATCGACGATGCAGGTATTCCGTGACCATCCCTGGTTCGGCGACATACCGATTGCGGGTATCCCCCTTACGCCAAACAATCTGCGATTTATCGACTGGGGCCTGCGCTTCATGAAGGACATGCCGTTGAATGATTATGAGCGGATGTCTTTGATTCTCCTGTTAAGCAATTATTCAAGATCAAGCGGCATGATGCAGCGGGACATGGACCGTGCCCTGCAGGCAGGATCCACCCCGGAACAATTTAGCGGACTCGATTATACGGCCGCGCTGAAACAACTTGTAACGCCGGATCGGTTTCCATTCCTGCATCCGGTTGTGATGTCGGGAGTCTACACGGAAGAGAATCAGGAAGAGAACCCGATTGGCAACGACATTGATTTCGGGTTGGAACGCATCTTGGACGGCATTGATCATTATCTTCAGGCCAAGACACAGCCTGGACAGTCGGACAAGTCATGATATTCGTCAAAGTTACAGGTCGTGGTTGTAAGATTGTGGAGTAAGAGAGTACAGACAGAAAGAAAGTGCATTAAGAAAGTACACAGTAAGAGTATGCTGTAAGAGTATACACAATAAGAGTACGCTGTATGAGTATGCTGTAAGAGCATGCAGAAAAAGTGTGCCGCAGCTGAGTAAAAAAACCGATCCTCGTATGAGGATCGGTTTTTTGCTAATTCATAAAGCCTGATGCGGGGGACCATGATCTAGTTTGGTAAATATCGTTTCCGGACGGACATGACCGCCGCTGGAAGGAGGACGAAGTCCCTTATGTGGCTCTTAAAAACGCAATACTATATTGTGAGTACTGCTCCCTCTATGCGGTGTGTGGTCCGGGGCATGCTTGAATGGTTACCGCGCTTAAAGCATATTTAACGTCGACCAGCTCTTCGCTTAAAGGTCCACATGCCCCATACCATAGAGGCGACAAGGATGAACAGACACCATCCTATTGCCCAGCCGATGTGATCCTGGACAGATCCACCCGTCAGCAACCCGCGAATGGACTCGATGACCGGGGTGATCGGCTGGTAGCTTGCGATTCCTTGCAGCCATGTCGGCATCGTCTCGGTAGGAACGAAGGCACTGGAGAGGTAGGGGAGGAATAGCAGGGCGAATCCATAGCTGCCGGCCGCTGCCGGACTGCCTGCAACGAGGCCGATGGCGGCATAGAGCCAAGTGAAGGCAAAGATGAACAGCGCGATCAAACCGATGGCGAGAATCCAATCCAGAAGTCCGGCCGAAGGTCTGAATCCGACGAGCAGAGCTACAGCGATAACGACGAATGTCGCCAGCATGTTTCGGGCAAGGCTGGCTACCACATGTCCTGTAATGACACTGATGCTTTGAATGGGCATGGTGCGGAAGCGGTCAATGATGCCATTGGTCATATCCTGAGAGACATCGACGGCCGTGCTGGACGATCCGAAGCCGGCGCATAGCAATATGATTCCCGGCACCACGTAGTCTACATACTGTCCGCTGGGATCGAGGGCGCCGCCAAACACATAGGTGAACAGCAGCATCAACATAATCGGCAGCATCATGGCCGTAATCATTGCCTCCGCGTTTCGGATGCTGTGACGTAAGCTGCGACCGATAAAGACGGTTTGGGTGACCGCTAAAGACGCTGTTTTTGAGTTCGAAGCTGTTGCTCTCATTATACAATTTCCTCCAATTTCTTGTCGGTTAGCGACAGGAATACATCATCCATATTTGGTCTGTGAAGACTTACACGCGTCTCGCTAGGAAGCAGGCGAGTCAACTCTTGAAGCGTCTGCGCGACATCCCTGATGCTGCCGTTTGTCGGAATCCTGTGAATCACCTCGTCGTGTACGTTGCGGAGCTCCAGCATTTCACCTCCGACCTGCGTCTTCAGCTCAGCCGGGCTCCCCTCAGCAACGATTCGTCCACTATCCAGGACCGCAATCCGGTCCGCAAGCTGATCGGCTTCTTCCAAATACTGCGTGGTCAGCAGTATGGTGATGCCCTGACTCTTCAATTGCAGGATGATATCCCACAGGGTACGGCGGCTGCGTGTATCCAGTCCCGTGGTCGGTTCATCCAGAAACAGAACGGGACGCGGCACGGCAAGGCTGATCGCAAGATCAAGCCGTCTTTTCATTCCGCCCGAATACGTCTTCACACGCTTGGCTGCAGCAGCTGCGAGATCGAATTGTTCGAGCAGTTCGGCGGTTCGCAGGCTTGCTTCCGCTGGGGATAAACCCGACAGCCTGCATATCATCCGCAGATTCTCTTCCGCGGTCAATACTTCGTCGACGGCAGCAAACTGGCCGGTCAGACTAATGGACTTCTGGACATCCTGCTTGCCCTCTTCCAGATCATATCCGTTGATCCGCACACTGCCTGCATCGGGTGTCACCAAGGTCGATAGAATGTTGATTAAGGTGGTTTTGCCGGCGCCGTTGGGACCGAGAAGGGCAAATACGCTTCCTGCCGGCACGTTCAGGTTGATCCCGTCCAGGACGGTTTGATGTCCAAAGCTTTTACGCAATTGACGAATCTCAACAGCATAGTTACTCATGTTAGGTTCATCTCCTTAAATTATAAATTGTATATAGAATAAACAGTTTAATTGATAATTAGTATATTGTATAAACAGTTGACTTGCAATATGTTTTTTTAAGTATAGACGCTGCGTGAGATTACAGGGATGATGGAGCTTCTGGGTATAAAAAAGAACCTGGCACGATGTAACAAAACATCGTGTCAGGCTCTATTCAGGAATGTAAGCCAGGGTATAGGCCAGCTTGGCGCTATGAACGATCCGATTCGTCATGAAGCTCCAGTTCAATGACGGTATTGCGCTTGTCGGGAAGCGGATACGTGAAGTGTTCAGGTCGCGCGAAATTCACAAATGCGTCCTCGGTGAATTCCGCTGCGCTCCATGGGCGGCTGAGGAACAATTCGTATCCGTCAGCCAGCAGACGGGCCTTCTTCACCTTGTCGGCCATACCGATGAGATTGATCGGTCCGATGGACTCCTCAAAGACGTGGGCATACAGCTTATTGCCTTTTTGGGTGTACCGACCCCAATCCGGCTTCGGATAATCGGCGGCCGCGCAGCCATAGATACTGTCGCCGTTCTTGCTCATCCAGTCACCGATTTCCTCCAGCACGTCGAGGCTCTCCTTAGGAATAACGCCTCTCGCGTCTGGTCCGACGTTCAGCAGCATATTGCCGTTCTTGCTGACGCATTCCACCAGCTTGCGGATGATCGTGGTTGCCGATTTGTAATTGCGGTCAGCGGCTGCATAGCCCCAGTTGTTATTCAGCGTGATGCAGGCTTCCCATGGGATCGGGGCACCTGTCTGATCCACGACGCCGTGCGGCGGAATGATCTGTTCAGGCGAAGCGAAATCTCCGCTGTAAACGGAAGGATCGGTAGTGTAGATGCTGCCCCCGCTCTCGCCGCTGCCTTCAAGCCGGTTATCGATAAGAATATGCGGCTGGAGTTCGCGGATCATCTTCATCAGCTCGGTAGCGCGCCACACCTCGCCGCGCATGTTATCATAAGAGAAGTCAAACCACATGATATCGAGTTTGCCGTAGCCTGTCAGCAACTCCCGCACCTGCCCATGCATGTAATCCAGGTATCGGTCGAAGTTTTTCGGATCGCGCTTAAAGGCTTCGTTCGCCCGCATCGGGTGAATGCGGTCCCCATAGGCCGGATAGTCCTCATGGTACCAGTCAATCAGTGAGAAGTAGAGGCCGACTTTAAGGCCTTCTTCACGGAATGCTTCCAGAAACTCCTGCACGAGGTCCCGCCCGGCTTTGGTATTCGTTGATTTATATTCGGTCAGCTTGCTGTCGAACAAACAGAATCCGTCGTGGTGCTTGGCCGTCAGCACCGCATATTTCATGCCAGCTTTCTTGGCCGCTCTGGCCCACTCCCGAGGATTATAGTCAACGGGATCAAATTCATCGAAATAGGTCTGGTAGTCTTCGATGCTCATCTGTTCCGTGCTTCGGAGCCATTCGCCTCTGGCCGGAATGGAGTAGAGCCCCCAGTGGATGAACATGCCGAAACGGTCGTTCTGGAACCATTGCACGCGCTGGTTGCGATCGTGGATGACTTGATTGGTTGGAGTGGTAGTCGTTGTCATGGATTCAAACCTCCGATTCTTGGAATTGTCGAGTTTGATTTTAACAAGAATGTGTTAGTATGAATAGATAATTACTTAACTCTGACGGGTATTATAATAACTTTAGAGGATAATCGAAGATGAAGAATGAACGAAATGAACATGAAGCCATTCAGCAGATGCTCCTGAACATGCAGGTTCAGATCTGGGAGGCCGAAAGAACGCAGTGCTGGCCGGAGTGGAAGGAATTCGACTACACCGTGTCTTACAACAAGCTCTATTTTATCCTGGATGGGGAAGGATGGGTGAAGATCGGCGATGAGGAGCTGTATCCCGTTCCGGGTCAATTGGTTCTGATGCCGGCACGCACCAGGCAATCCTACTCCGTCATCAGCGGCCGTCCCTATCTTAAATACTGGTCGCACTTCTCGGCGACCGTAGGCGATTCCGACGTGTTTTCCTGGTTGAACGTTCCTTATTGTTATGATTTATCGGGCAATGCGGAGATTCCATCATTATTCCAGCAGTTGGTGGAAGCGCACCGTACCGGTACGATAGCTGCGCGGTTAAAGGAAAAGTCGGTGATGCTGGACATCCTGTCCCGCGTGTTCGAGCACCAGCAGCCGCAGATTCATACGGACAAAATGGAAGATATGGGCAGGCTCCACAAAGTGCAGCAGTACATTAAGAATCACCTGCATGAGGAGATTACGCTGGAGCAGATGGCGGGAACGCTGCATTTGCATCCGAATTATTTTATTAAGTACTTCAAACGGCATTTTGGGATCACGCCGCAAAAATATCTAAGCCTCAAGCGGATGGAGCAGGCCAAACTCATGCTAAGAACCACCTCTCTAAGCATCAAAGAAATTGCAGACGCAACCGGCTTTGAATCAGCGAACTATTTCTCGAAAACGTTTCGTAAAGAGGTTGGTTACAGCCCCTCGGAATATCGGAACAATATATAGCAAAAAAGAGGCTGTCCCTGAAATTCGATTCGGGGATAGCCTCTATTCTTCTGGTCAGGTTTGCCTAAAAACCTTTTCCTCCAAGCGGCTTAAGCTTGAGCGGCTCCGCGCCGGCGATCAGCGGACGCCCGCGCTGCAGCAGCTCGGACGTATCGGCTCCCTGCAACGAAGCGGCATGCGCGTCTTGGCTGCGCCACAATTCGGTGACCCATACGGCATTCGGATCGCTGTCCGAAATGTTGACGATATAGAGCTCACAGTCTACGTTATCGCGAAGCATCGCTGCCGCTTCGAGCAGGATCTCCGCAAGTTCATCCCGTTTACCGGGATGGGCAATCAGCTTTCCGTACATCGCGAACTTCTCCATCGGGTTCACCCTTCCTTTTTGGTCATGTCGCTTAACATGCGTTCGTAATGGAGCGCCATGCTTGTCGTGATCTCTGACAGTTTGAGCACGAGAGAAGCGGGCTCCAGAATGGTTAAAGCTTTGCCGTAAGGGAGTAGAAAATAGGGAACATAGGACATCAGCGAAGACGTATCCAGTTGGAAATGAGCTTCTCCATCACGACGTTTCACGAGAGTATGTCCAAATAACCAATGCTGGCTTAATTCATTCAGTACATGCTCATGGCCTTGGACGACGACATGGATCAGTGGTTCACGGCTGCCTGAATCGGGCAGAAGACTGCCAAGCAGTACATCCTTGGCCGAAAAGTCAGCGGGCCGTTCAAATACATGTTCTGTCAGCTCCAGCCCGATGATCCGATCCACGCGGAAATTGCGAATCTCTTGGCGCAGATGGCAGAAGCCGGCAGCATACCACTGACCCTTCCAATGGATGATGCCGTAGGGGTCGAAGTTTCGGACGACGCGCTCGCCTTCCCTGCCCTTCGAATACGACATCTTCAAGGTTTGTCCTTGCGCCGCGGCATTCTCCAGCGTCTGCAGCAACGGCTGAAGCCCGGTATGGACAGGGGGCTGCAAAACCGAGATGCCGCTGCTGTGCCGTTCGATCTGATGAAGCTGCTCCTCATTTGTATAAAGCTTCAGCTTGTCGATCGCCCGCTCCAGTGCGTCCGTATACGGATAGCCGGTTTCTTTGGCAAAGATCGAAGCGTGCACTAATGCTTTCTGCTCTTCGGCGTCAAACATCAGCGGGGATTCCGCGAACTGCCCGAGGATCCGAAAGCCGCCGTTCGGCCCGGAATCGGCAATGATGGGCGCGCCGCTGGCGCATAACGAATCGATGCAGCGGTACACCGTTCGGATATGGATTTCCAGCTCATCGGCAATTTGCTGTGCGGTCATCTTCTTGCCCGAGCGGAGCATCCACAAGATCGACAGCATATTATCCGCTTTGGACATCTAGATTCGCTCCTTCCAGGGTGGGATGATCCCGAATGTTTTACGTTTAAGTAGATTGTATCTTTTCTACACGAGCGGGTCCATGCCCTTGTCGATCCAGGAATCGTAGGTCGGGCCGTAGAGTTCGGGAATCCGCAGGCCGGCTTGTCTCATCAGCACCGTCATCTGTCCGCGGTGATGCGCTTGATGAACCAGGGTAAAATGCAGGAATGCCGCATTTGTCCATGGCTCTCCGTCGAATTCGCGGGTAGCGCGAAGATCCTCCTCGCTCCACTGGGACAGAACCGCATCCAGAAGGTCATGCCGAATCCGGCGGTAGCGGTCCTGAATCTCGGCGGCCGAATCGGGGGTTTCCAGCTCGCGGGACGGGCCATCAAATTGCAAACCGAGCATGGTCATGTACTGAATCGACATCACCAAATGCCAGGCCAGCTGTCCAAGCGTGCGATGCTGCTCCGTCATAGCGGTTTTGAGCGATTCGTCGGTTAAAGCGTTCATGACTTGTTCGGTGATATGCGCCTCTTTTAACCATTCAGTCTTAAAATCCTCTATACTCATGTTCATGTATAACCCTCGCTTTGGTTTAGGATGTGTGCTGCAAGTCGAGTATATTACACCATTCCTGACAGTTACGGTCAGTGATTATGGGCGATACGAATTTATTTATTCCAGGGTTTAGCCGAATATTGATCCGATGGTCTACAGATCCTTCATCATTTATAATGTATGAGATTTAAATTTCGTGAAGGAATATAGGGGGACAGCATGCAGGAAATGCTTCGTGAAATCCCGGGAGCTCAAGAATGGATCGTCATTCAAGCGATTGACAAGGGCTGGTCGGCAGATCGTAAATATTATGTCCAGGATACGCAAGGCAAGGAGTGGCTCCTTCGGCTGTCCGACATCTCTCAATACGAGAGGAAGCGGTGGGAGTTTGAAACGGTAAAAAAGCTGGATCCTATCGAAATGCGTATGTCCCGCCCGATTGATTTTGGCGTATGCCATGATGGCAGCCAAGTGTTTTCCCTGTTCACATGGGTTCCGGGAGAAGATGCCAGGGATGCCATTCCATTGCTGGATTCTGAGGAGCAGTACCGGCTTGGCGTTCAGGCAGGCCAATATTTGTGCAAGATGCATCGCATTCCGGCTGAAAGCGGCGTTGATGCGTGGACGGTTTATTATAATTCCAAGATGGATAGGTACATCAAAAATTATAAGAACTGCGGTATCCGGCTCGCAGGTGCGGAGAACATCATTCGTTATATGGAGGAGCACCGATATTTGCTTGATTGGCGGCCCCGTTCTTTTCAGCATGGGGATTATCATGTCGGCAATATGGTGGTTACGCCTGAGGGCGAGCTGGGCATCATCGATTTCAACCGGGCGGATTCCGGTGATCCTTGGGAGGAGTTTAACCGGATTACGTGGGATGCTGCGATTAGCCCGTGGTTTGCTTCCGGTCGTATTCACGGATATTTCCAAGGTGGAGAGGTGCCGGATTCATTCTTCAGATTAATGGCACTTTATATCGCGAGTAATCAGATTTCCTCGATACACTGGGCAATTCCATTCGGTGAGCAGGAAGTGGAGGTTATGCTGAATCAGGCTCAGGAGGTACTGAACTGGTATGAGGGATTCCAGACGCATATACCCAATTGGTATAAACCGATGCCGGGGTCATCTTAGCCTATCATTGACAGGATAGCAATCTAGAAGAATTTATTGATGCAACAGCATGATACGATATAAAAAAACAGATGGAGGTTTGTACTCATGTCATCAACGGATATTCGGTTTGTCGGCGGAAACAATATTGCCCTTAAAATTCCGAAGTACAAGTATGAGGAAACCGTGCATTTTTACAAAGAGGTGTTGCAGCTGCCTTATTTGGGCTTCAAGGATGGTTCACACCTCTTTCAGCACGGTCCGAACAATCTATGGCTGGATTGCATGACTCACTATGCTCAGCAGGATGTCTGGTTAGAGGTCACTACGGATCATCCCGAGACGGCCGCTTCGTATTTGAGAGAGCACCAGGTGGATCGCAGGGATGAGGTGGAGGTTTACGAGAACTCGCAGGGCTACTGGATATCCGATCCATGCGGGACGATCATTCGGGTGAATCCTAGAAAAGCGAGTGAATAGACAAGCCCAACCAGCGCATGGTTAGCCGTTGGCGACGCGTATCCCTTGAGACGTGAGGTTATGTCGAAGCGTCCAACCACGCATTCGGTAAAATTTTTTGCTCACTACATTCCATGAACCGGGACACAAAAAAAACCAAGCATCTGCTATCCAAGAAAAAGATTGTGACGGGGATGCTTGGTTTAACTTTTTGCTGAGGAATTACGCTACGGCTTCAGAACCACCTTGGTGCAGTCTTCTTCATGATCGTTAAATATCCGATAGGCATCGCTTGCTTGCTCCAGTGGAAGACGGTGGGATACAATCTCGGTTGGGTCGAATTCCCCGGCGGTGATCTTCTTGAACAGCTCCGGCATATAATGGATGACGGGGGCTTGTCCCATGGTAAGGGTAATGTTCCGTTCAAAAATATGGCCGAGCGGGAACATATTGTACAATGAACCGTATACGCCGGTCAGCTGAATCGTGCCGTATTTGCGAACGGCATCGATGGCAATATCGATTGCGCTTAACGTTCCGCCCTGGAGCTTCAGCTTTTGACCGATGGCTTCCATGGTTGACTTCTTGCCGTCCATGCCAACACAGTCGATCACAACATCCGTGCCGCCCTTGGTGATCTCGCGGATGTATGCGCCCATATCATCATAGTCTTCAAAATTGAAGATCTCCACGTTGTTCATCCGCTTTGCTTTTTGCAGCCGGTAAGGGAGACGATCCACAGCGATTACCCGTTTGGCCCCCTTCATCCAGGCGAATTTCTGGGTCATCAGACCGATCGGTCCACAGCCGAGCACCGTCACGGTATCGCCCGGCTTCACGCCGGCATTCTCCACGCTCCAATAGGCAGTAGGAAGAACATCAGACAAAAACAGAAGCGCTTCATCCTCCAGCTCGCATGACTCAGGGATGACAAACGGCATAAAGTTCCCGTACGGCACGCGCAAATATTCAGCTTGTCCGCCAGGGTAGTTGCCGTAGCGTTCGGTGTAACCCAAGAACCCTCCGGCATGGACATCCGGGTTGCGATTGGAATTGTCGCATTGACTCTCCATATCATGATTGCAATAGTAGCAGTGACCGCAAGAAACATTGAACGGAAGAACGACGCGGTCGCCTTTTTTCACGCGGGTTACGTTGGCACCGACCTCTTCTACGATCCCCATGGGCTCATGGCCGATCACGAAATCTTTAGCCGCGGGCATAGCTCCTAGGTATATATGAAGATCGGAACCGCAAATGGCTGTAGAGGTGATGCGGACAATAATATCATCCTGGGTCCGAATGGATGGATCCTCTACATGTTTGACCTGAATGTCTTTTGCGCCTTGAAATGTGACTGCTCTCATACGTTCCCTCCTTATGCGTTGTACAGAAGTTCTCTTTTTTAATACCCGATATCCAATTGTATTAACATCCCCACCGCTATTCATGCCTATGCGCTGATACGCGCAAAAACATAGTTTGTGGAAGAAAGAACAATGCTAAACATCGTATAATTACTTCTGATGGTCGCTAGGGGCACGCGTATAAGTGAACCGGCTGCGCGAACCTCGATGACAAACGTGTAAAGTGAACCGGCTGCACAAACTGATGACAAACGTGTAAAGTGAACCGGCTGCACAAACTGATGACAAACTTGGCAAAGGGGATAAAGGGGATAAAGGGGATAAACGTGATAAACGTGATAAACGTGTCAAAGGGGATAAATGTAGCAAACGTGCCAAATGAGTCAAATGGGATTTACCGGACACAGGATACGTTATTTGCTCTGATAAGAGCTAAACTTTGATACTTGCGGACATGAGTTCCGTTATTTGCATAAAAAGTCCGTTTTTCCGCAGCAAAAAGGTTAAATAACGGACTTGGTGTCCGTTAGGATAACATAATCGCCTGAAATATGGCGAATAACGGATCTGTAGTCCGTTGGAAGCCGCTTGTTTGGTGATGGCAGCCGTCTGTAGGTTATGAAATCCGCGTGTTTTGGTGATAGTAGCTGACTGTTAGGGATGGATTAGCTTGTTTAGTGATGGCAGCTGCAAGATGCTGATGAAACCTTCTTGTTTGGTGATAGCAGCCGACTGTTAGTGATGGATCCGCATGTTTTGGGGAGAGCAGCCGTATGTAGCTGATGAAACCTGCTTGTTTGGAGATAGCAGCCGACTGTTAGGGATGAATTAGCTTGTTTGGTGATGGCAGCTGCAAGTTGTGTGATGGAATTCACTTGTTTTGGATAGCAGTTCGTGTTGGTGATAGAAGCAGTAAATTGGTAATTGGATCTGCATGTTTTCGTGATCGTAGCCGCTGTTGGTGATAGAAGCAGTAAATTGGTATTTGGATCCGCATGTTTTGGGATAGCCGCCGTCTGTTGGTGATGAAATCCGCCTATTTGTGGTTAGCAGCCGCTTGCTCCGGCATCCCAACAGTATTGTAAGACGTCCCATGGTCGATTTCTTCGATAAAACGAAGCCGCAGGTCAATGATCGGTATACAGATGATATAAGGGCTTTTCATAAAGCAAAAGAACGCGTATTGGCAGGGATTCGGTTATCCCGCCATACGCGTTCTTTTTTAAGATTGTTATTTTACTCTTCGGACTGTTGGCGTCAAAAGTTTACACGAGCTTCAAATACTCAACGATCGTCAGCAAGCCTTTATCGAAATTTTCCAAATTAAAATGCTCGTTCGGGGCATGCAGATTCTCGTCCGGCAAGCCAAAGCCCATCATGACGGCAGGAGCGTTCAGCGTGCTGGACAGCTTCTCCACGATCGGGATGGACCCGCCATCCTTCGTAAAGAGGGCACGCGTGCCGTAGACATGCTCGAACGCGTCCGCGGCTTTTTGCAGCATCGGATGGGACGGATCGATATTGAAGGCGAATGCTTTTTCCTTCGGTTTAAACGTAATCTTCGAACCGACTGGAGTGTGGGCATGCAAGTGGGCTTCGATCGCGTCAAGTACCGCTTGTGGATCTTGGTCTGCTACCAGACGGCACGTAATTTTGGCATGGGCTTCCTTCGGAATGACCGTCTTGCTGCCTTCACCCTGGAATCCGCCGTATACGCCGTTCAGCTCAAGGGTCGGACGCGCTCCCACGCGTTCAACGAAGGAGAACCCTTCCTCACCATACAGGGAATCGAGGCCGAGATCCTGCTTCAGCTTATCCTCGTCGAATTCCTGCTTGGCAAATTCTTCGCGCATTTCCGGGGACAGCTCCAGCACCCCGTCATAGAAGCCTTTTACGGCGACACGGCCCTGCTTGTCATGAAGCGAAGAGAGTAAGGACACCATCGCATGCAGGGCGTTCGGTACGCCGCCGCCATATGTACCGGAATGAAGGTCGGTATTGGCTGTTTCCAGAGACAACTCCAGGGAGCACAATCCGCGAAGGCCCGTGGAAATGGCCGGTTTGCCAGGTGCGAGCAGGGACGTATCCGAGATCACGATGGCGTCTGCGGCCAGCTTGTCCTTGTTGTTGTCAAGATAGAGCGGGAGGTTCGGACTGGACACCTCTTCTTCGCCTTCGATGCAGAACTTGATGTTGACCGGAAGCTCCTTCTCCTGCTTCAAAATAGCTTCGACGGCTTTGACATGCAGGAAGAGCTGGCCTTTGTCGTCTGTTGCTCCCCGTGCGTACAATTTGCCGTTGCGGACAGCCGGCTCAAAGGGCGGCGTTTCCCACAGATGAAGCGGGTCTACGGGCTGTACGTCATAGTGACCGTAGACGAGCACGGTCGGTTTGCCTTCGGCATGCAGATAGTCTGCCGTAATAATAGGATGTCCAGCCGTTTGATGAACTTCCACATGCTCAAGGCCTGCTTCGGTCAGCTTGCCTGCGAGCCACTCGGCAGCCTTTGCCACATCGCCTTTGTGCTCGGACAGAGCCGAAATGCTCGGAATGGACAACCATTCCTTCAACTCATTCAGATGGGTTTCACGGTGTTCAGCGAAATACGCTTTATAATCAACGCTCATGAATATGGATCCTCCTTCGATTTACATTGGCATTCGAAAAGATGCCGTATCTTACTATTCTAACCGTTTTTCGGAGAATACGAAATATAGCGGGATTAATTTTGAATCTAGTCATGACTCTCATCCGGTTGTTGAAATGCAAAATTGTCCAAGAGGTTTCTCCAGAACATCCGCAGCGCCGGACTGATCAGCTTATTGCGGTGGCGAACGGCATAAATCTGACGTTCGGGCAGCCAGGACGGAATAGGTCGTGATTGGAGTTTTCCCTCTGCCAGTTCTTCTTGTATGGCAGCTTCTGCGATCATGCCATACCCCAGCCGGTGCCGAACGGCTGCTTTCAGTGCTTCGGTCCCCGAAATTTCCAAGAAAATTTGAAGTTGGATACACTGTTTGTCTGCCCAGCGGTCAATAAGCTGTCTGCTGATGGAGCCTGGTTCATGCGAAACGAAGGGATGTTCGACCAGATCGCGCGGAATTAAATCTCCTATGCTTGCAAAGGGATGATCCGGGGCGAATATAAGCACCAGATCATCATGGATCAGCGGCTGTACGATGAATTCCGGCTCATCCACTTTCGTGTTCGATATGATGCCTACATCGAGTTCGTATTTTTTCACTTTCTCGAGAATATAGGCAGCCGGTCGAACATCCATCAGGATGGACAACCCCGGATAATTGAGTTTCAACTGTTGCAGCAGCGGCGGCAACAGGTAGGTAGCGGGAGTATGGGTACTGCCGATGGCGAGTACTCCTGCAGCGGTTCCGCGGAAGATATCCATGGTCGATGAAGCTTCCTCAGACAGGGAATGGATCTGCGATGCGTAATGATAAAAGGCTTGACCGGCTTCCGTAAGCTTGATGACATGATAGGACTTGGTGTGAAACAGGGCAAGGCCAAGCTCTTCCTGCAGCTTGTTTAAATGGAAGGTGACGGTTGGCTGGGTAATGCCCAGCTTCTGAGCCACAAGGTACAGCTTCCTCAGCTCCACGGTAAGCACAAATACTTTTAATTGCTGTAAGTTCATGTTGCTTTCCTCTCTTTCCATATCATCATAGATCATATTAATCTTATCTAACATTTAATAGATATTATTTAACTCTTTGTTAACGCAGGGATAATTTTTATATGAATCTATGGCGTTATGCTGAAATGGAACCAAGAAGAATATCAGAAACAGGAGGGTGACATGAACAAAAAAAGAGGCTTTCAACATAGGATATTCATTGCTCTAATTGTGCTCATGTGCTTATTGTCGGCTTGCGCGCAATCGGATGGACAGCAAACGGTTAGATCCAAGGAAATGACCGGACCGATTAATGGCGGAAGTGGAAGTACTGCCGGGCAGTCGGACTTGTCATTAACTAGCGAAGACGCAGAGGATACCGGGGAAACCATCTACTTATACGGAAATGATTTTGTGGATTACATCGCTCCGAAGTTTACAGAAGAGACGGGTTTCAAATTGGAAGCTGTGCATTATGGAGGAGGGGAGGCATTAGCCAAAATAGAGGCTGAACAAGGAAATCCGCAATGGGACGTTCTAATGATGGATGGGCACGGTTCGGTCCGCAACTTGGCAGATCGCGATTTCCTGCTGACAGACTGGGAGCCTGAGAATCTGGGGAATCTCTCCGAAAGCGGAAGGAGTTATGTGCCCGAGGATTTTTCATACTTCCCAGTCGGCATACATGCGGCTGGCGTCATCGCTTATAACACAACGCTGGTAACACCGGAGAAGGCACCGACGACATGGGAGCAATTTTTTGCTTATGACGGCCCTGTGGGTCATGCAGATCCGGCTGTCGCAGCGCCTGCCTATCCGCTCGTATCCGCATTTTTTGAGCAATGGGGGGTCGAGACGGCAGAGCAGAAATACGAGCAGCGTTTTGAAGCGGGACTTCATGTGTACCCCAAGAATGGTCCTGTCGGGAAGGCGTTGTTAAGTGGAGAAATCGAGGTTGCGGCCCTTCAAGAACACAATGCTTATGAACTAAAGAATGCCGGTGAGCCAATTGAGGTAATATGGCCGAGCGAGGGTGCGCCAGGTAGCTTGCGTGTGGTAGCGATCAGCAAACATACCAAGAACCCGGTAGCAGCCAAGGCATTTGTGGAATATATGCTAAAACCCGAGACACAGCAGATGTTAACAAATCTGGATTCAACCGACAGTTTCTTTACGCCACTTGCTGAAGGTGTGATGGCACGAAGTGAGCGTGAACCGAATGGGGCTTTTATGCTGCCTTCTGCTAAGTGGGCGTCGGAACATGAAGTTGAGATCAAAACCTGGTTTGCGGACCAAAATGTAAGGTAGGTAGGGCCACGTGAATACTTCTGAAGCTCGCTATGGAGGCGGGGTAACCCTCCTCCTGTTCATTTTGATTTTTTTGCCGCTGCTCGCCGTCCTCATCAACGTCATCTTTCCCGGGTTATTCTTCGGGCAGGTCAAGTCCAGCAGCTTGGGCTTGATCGGGGAAATATGGAATCGGCCGTTGTGGAAACAGTCTCTCCTGAATTCGGTCACATTGGCGCTGGGCACGGCAACGATCGGTACGATCATTGGCGGCGTGCTTGCTACCATTCGGGCAAGGTGGGACTTTGCAGCGGTTAAATTGCTGGATATGACGGCTTGGGTATTGTTGATTGCTCCATCCTTCATGATAGCTCAGGGCTGGGTTTTGTTTGCCGGCTCGGATGGACTGGCTCATCAGTGGCTGGGGCAGACGTGGGTTACATCGTTTATTTTTCAACCTGCCGGACTTGTGTTTGTCATGTCCCTAAGCAAATTTCCATTAGCTTATTTGGCTATTACTGCAGCATCGGAGTGGAATATAAGGCAGTTCGGTTATGCAGCCAGGCTGAACGGCGCGAGGCCATTCACCGTGTGGAGAACCGTCGAAATGCCATTGGCTCTGCCTTCCTATGTGGCTGGCTGGACCCTGGTGTTTATGGATACTATCGGAGATTTCGGACTGCCCGCCGCCTTGGCCACCGTATATAAATTCCCGACGTTGACATATTCGATATACTCTGCGATCTATCAATCTCCGGTACGCTTTGATATGGCCGGGGTGCTGGCATTCTACCTCGTCTTGATTCTGGTCCTTGCGATGACCTTGCTCATGGTGACCCTGGGCAAATCCAGATTCGACTTTCTGAATGCAAGAGCCGTCCAGATCGAAAAGGTTAGACCGCGCAAAGCCTGGTTGTACAATTTGCTGATTACGATCTTTCTTTTCATGAGCCTCGGGATTCCGATTGGAACCAGCGCGGTGGTATCGCTCCTGAAACAAGCGGGCGGAGGCCTCACTCCGGGTAATTTCACGCTCGACCATTACCGTGAATTATTCTCGGGACAAGCCGGGGATCACAGGCTGCTCGGTTATCTCGAAGGAATGTATCATTCGCTTATCATTGCTGCCGCAGCCGCATTATTCAGCATGCTGATCGGGTTTGTTGTTGCTTATATGCTGACCTTTACGGAGTCTCGGCTAAAACCTTTGCTTCAGCTGTTCTCCATCATATCCCTGGCGGTCCCAGGCGTTGTGCTCGGGATTGGCTATATTTTCATATGGAACCAGAAATGGCTGGAGCCTTTAGGACTCCATTTATACGGAACCCCATCGTTGATTGTGATTGCGGGGATAGCCGGTGCCATCCCCTACGCAGTCAGGGTCCAGCTGGGGGCATTCGGCAATTTGTCCGGCACGATGCTGAAGGCGGCAGCCATTCAAGGGGCAAGCGTGTTCGAACGGATGCGGGATATCGTATTGCCCTTGGCACGCCAGTCACTTTTGATTGCAACCTTGGCCTCGTTTGGAACCAGCGTGTTCGATTTGGCCCTGGCTTCCATGCTGAAACCGGCTAATTATTCGTTGATGCCGCTGGTTATCGACCGGGCCTTTGAATTCTCGCGCTATGGTTATGCTACGGCAGCTACTGTCGTTAGCTGCGGAGCAGTTGTACTGATGATCATTTTGCTGCAAGCAGCAGGGCGACTGGGCTTCAGATGGCTGGATCGTAATAAATCGTGATCAAACTTGGAAGGGATTGAGCGTGGAATGATCTTAAAGGTAAAGGGCGTATCGAAATCATTCGGCTCGCAGCAAGTCTTGAAGCCGATCACGTTTGAGGTCGGGGAGGGAGAACGTATATGCATACTCGGCCCATCGGGCTGTGGGAAATCTACGCTGCTGCAGATGATTGCCGGACTTCAGCGTATTGATACCGGCGAGGTGGAGATGGCTGGAGCCGTCGTTGAACGGGGGAAACATTATGTTCCACCGGAAAACCGACCTATTAATATGGTGTTTCAAGATTATGCCCTCTGGCCGCATATGACCGTTAAACAGAACATGGAGTACGGGATGAGACGCCGGAAGGTAAATGGGCATGACAGATCGAATACATTGGACCGACTCCAAACGCTTCTGAAGCTGGGGGGCTTACTGGACCGTCTGCCGGCCCAGCTGTCTGGCGGTCAGCAGCAGCGAGTAGGCATAGCGAGAGCGTTGGCAACAGAACCGAAGCTGTTATTAATGGATGAACCGTTGTCTAATCTAGATGTCAAGCTTAGAACGGATATGCGCGGTGAGTTGGCCAGATTGCTCGGCGAATTATCCATTGCTACTCTGTATGTGACGCATGATCGCATGGAGGCATTTACAGTGGCGGACCGGATTTTGATTTTAAGGGACGGAACGATAGATCAATTGGGAGCACCGAGGGAGTTGTTTGAGCGGCCTGCAAGCCCTTGGGTTGCACAGCTTATGGGATACCACAACCGATTGGAAGCCAGGCTGAGCCAGACTGGACGTCCAGCTGCGATCGTTTCCGAGAGTCCGATTGCGGGGAATCTGATAGGTACGGATCATGGAGACGGCCGGGCTATCATCATGATCCATCCTGAATCGATCAAGATTTGCAGCAGTGACGAAGCTCTACAAGAAGGGAATTTGCTGAAGGTGACCGTCATGCAGACAATCTATGAAGGGAATGGATGGAGAGTCATTGCAGAAACGGCAGATCAGCAGCCCATCCATTTATTTCATCATTGCAGCGTAGATGCGGGAAGCGAATGGAAGATTCGGTTGTTACCGGAACAAACGATGATCTATGCAGAAAGCAGCATGTTGGCTACATGAGTCATGTGTATGCGATATCGGACATTCACGGTTACGGTTCCCTGCTTGAGACTCTGTTGCAGCATGTCCATTATCAGCCAGAGGTGGATCGTCTATTTTTGCTGGGGGATTATGTGAATAAGGGACCCGATTCAGCCGGGACTCTGGACTATGTGAAGAAGCTGTGTGATTCGGGTGCCGTTGCGCTTCAGGGAAATAACGAACGCAAATGGCTGCATCAATTGCCGGAACACGCAGGTTTCACAGCTTCCCAATGGTTACAATATCAACAATTCATAGCTGCCATGCCGCTATGGACCGAATACAACGAATACTTGTTTGTGCATGCAGGCATTCGGCCCGATATACCGCTTCATGCGCAGAAACCGGAAGAATTGACAGAGATTCGTGAACCGTTTCATCAATCGCCTCGTTATATGGATAAAACGATTGTTTTCGGACATACATCCACTTTTCGTCTAGGTGTACCGCCAGACCAGCTCTGGTATGGCGATGGCAAGTTGGGGATCGATACAGGCGCCGGGCACGGATATTATTTAAGCCTGGTAAATTTGACAGCGGGCATTCAATGGTATGTGTCGGTTACAAGACCAGAGAAGATTACGTACCGAAAGCTGAAAATAACGGGAGGATCCGGTCTTCCTAAATATTATATTTCCATATAAAAAGAAATACGCAGCATCACTGGCCAATAGTGATGCTGTGTATTCCACTCGAAGTTTATAACCACCAGAGGGTTAATCAGAATTGATCCCAACCGTTTCCGATTAACTGGCGCTGCAAAAATGGCAGCTGACGCTGCTGTTGAATGAACTGCTGACGCTGCTGTTCTTGTATTTGCTGTTGCGAACGGAATTGCTCTTGCAAATGAGGTGGGGTCAGCGGCGGTTCAGCAGCATATGCTCCATGCTGGGGTTGATCCTGGGCTTGAAATTGCTGCTGGAACAGCTGTTGCTGTTGCTGCTGCTGAAATTGCAGCTGCTGTTGCTGGAATTGCTGTTGCTGCTGTTGAAGAAGCTCATAGTCCCGATTACCAGAGGTTTCTTGATGGTAATAGTGCTGATTATGATGTGACGCAGGCTGTTGATGCTTCATCTGCCCTTGCACTTGCCCCTGCTGCGGGCAGTTTTTTGGCGGACCGATGACAACCGTATCGGTAATCGGTGCCAGGGTGTCTTTAACTTTGTCTTCATCCAGGCAGTACGTGTGCGCGAACACGCTGGCTGGCGTCAATCGCAAGAGATCGGAACCTGCAATGAATTCAGGCACCGGTGCGTCAAAAACCGCGATCAGGTGCGTGTTGTCAACCGTCGCCATTTCATAATGCCACCAGCCCTGGGGGACGAGGGCTACTTGACCGGGCGTTACCTTGAAGTTCAGCAGCTCCTTCGTGAACGGATTGACCATGGAGACGATGGCTGCGCCGGTAATGACATACACCAGCTCGGATGCATTCTGGTGGATATGCGGCTCCACCACATTGCCTGTGCTGAGGTGAATATCCAGCAGGGAGGCGTTTCCGAGCGTGTTCAATTCTTTTACGGAGAGAGAATAGATGAAATTCTGATTGTCTTTCTTGAATGTTTGATTGTTTCTCAGATCATAAGTATAACGAACAGATGGAGAGGTGAAATCTATATAAGAGACTGCCACTGTGATTCCTGCCCTTCATAATGTAATAGGCGTTTGACCCATAAAATACGGTATTCCCATAGGCAAGCATGCGTGAGCCCATTTTTGGAACCAGTAGCATGGAAGCCACCCTTGGCAGGGTGGCTTGGGCAAATTTCATATGATGGAGCAGGCGAGGTCAGGCCGATTTCGGGATGGTAACCGGCGACTTCCGTCCGGCAGAGAAGCTGACCAGTCCTGCGGCCAGGCCAAGCGCGAGCACGAATCCACCGAGCCATGGATGATATTGAAGCGTGGATGTCGTATTGACCATGAAGCCTCCTGCGCCCGCGCCTGCGGCTAACCCGAGATGGACAATGGAGGTGTTTAAGCTGAGGATCAGATTGGAAGAGCCCGGTGCTTGCTGGATAAAATAACTCTGAACGGCCGGACCCGCCGCAAACATGGACAGCACCATGATTCCCATCAGCACGAGTCCTATGAACGATTGACCGGCGAGCAGCGGAAGAAGCGCGAATACCGCGATATGAATGAGCGTGCTGAGCGTAATCACTTTCGCTGGGCCAAACCGGTCGACCCCATACCCGCCGAGCCTCGAGCCGATCGCTCCAAAAAGTCCAAAGCCAAGCATTATGATACTGATTCCAGATGGAGCGATATGGAAAATATCCTGGATAAATGGCGTAACATACGTAAACAGTACCGAGTTGCCGGATTCCCGGAAGAACGTAAGCAGCAGCGCGCTCACGATTAAGACACTCCCCAGCACTTTGAATTGTTGGTAAAAGGGAACAGGAGCGTCCCCTTCAACATCCGGCAGGAGTCTGGTAAGGACAAAGGCGACCAGCAGACTGAGCAGAGCCAGCAGCAGAAAGATCGATTGCCAGTTCAGTAGATTCGTGATCCATATACCGATCGGAACGCCCAGCACCATGGCGCTGCTAAAACCCAGCACGATGGTACCGATGGCACGGCCTAACTTATCCGGGGGTACCAGCTTGGCTGCTGTACCCATTGCGGCCACGAGATACACCCCTGAGCTTACCCCCAGGATGACGCGGGAGCCCATGAGCATCCAGACTTCGGTGCTGAAATAGGAAACGAGACTGCCGGCAATGAACAGCAGAAGAGAGCCGAGCAGCACTTTTTTACGGTTGAACCGAGCGGTGAGCGAGACCAGAAACGGTGTCCCGATCGCAAAAGCAAGCGAATACGCGGTAATCAGCTGGCCCGCAAAGGCCAAAGAAATATGAAGATCGTCTGCGATCGCATACAGAATACCCGAGACGACCAGTTCCGAGGTGGCAGTAAGAAAAACCCCAAGCGCCAATAAATATATCGTAAATCGATTCATATCCAATTCATCCCTTCGTTAGATGATCAATACCCTCTGCGATCATGGCTAGCACATGCCGCAAGCGGGTTGGTATAACTTGAAATCTCTTTGTGTTTGTATTATAAGTAAGGCGCATATATTATGTAAGAAGGCAAAGTATTTGGATATTATCCAATCATTTTGACTAACTTACGATTAGTTAGCGATGGGGTGAGATCGTGGAACCTGTTAGAGAAGAGCTGCAGGAAACGCCGGCGTTCAATCATATCTGTTCAGTGCTGCAAATTCTCGGAGCCAAATGGGCGTTTCTAGTCATTGCGCAATTAGCCCAAGGACCGAAACGGTTTAATCAGCTTCACCGGGATGCAGCCATCATCAAGACGCAGTCCTTAACGGATGTGCTGCGGCATTTGGAAGGCAGCGGGATCGTAAGACGCGAGGTATTTCCTACCGTTCCGGTCTCCGTGGAATATTCATTGACCGACAAGGGATTGGACTTCCTGGATTCTTTGAAGGAGATGGAGAAGTGGGCCGAAAAATGGGGAGTGGAACAATCCTCATGACTGCTGCAACAACTATAGTACACATATCAAAAACTCATTTCCGAAAGTGTATAACAGGAAATGAGTTTTCTTTTTTTTGAAAATTACGTATTCTTATAGATAACATTTTCAGATTTGGTTCGAAGGATAGGGAGGTGGTCACCGCTTGCGAATCCATAAGGTTAACCTGCTGACAAAATTGTTGATTTCCTATTTGCTTGTGCTGATGTTTCCCGTGATCGTCATCCTGTGCTATTACTATCCTTATTCGGCAGAAGTGGTGAAAGAGAAGGAAATGGACTGGAATGCGCATATTACGGAGCAGTTCATGACATCGATGGATACGTTTACAAGATATGTGTACAATTTACCGTTTGAGCTGGTGCAGAACCGGGAATTCAAGATGTATAAGGCGGAGGAAAGCGACTACCAGCGGGTGCTTATTGCCAATGAGATGAAAAAATACAATGCAACCGATGCGTTTATTTACAACACCTTGCTGTATGTGAAGAACATCGGTTATTTGTTTTCCAAAACTGGAAGCGCATACAGCCTGGAGGACCTATCCATTCCGGGTGTTGGTTACTATTATGAAAACTGGGCCCACGAAGATATGATCCAGACTCTGAATGATCTTCATTCTCCTGTCGTGAGGCCTGTGGAGAATGTGGTCGTGCCCGGCAATAACCGGGTCAGAATGCTGACCTTCGTGCAGCCGCTGCCGGTAGGGGGCTCGAATTCCCCCGGGGCCGTTATGATCATGGTTAGGGAGGATACGATTGTCCGGATGATGAAATCCGTTTCGGAAACCTACAGCGGCGATTTTTTTGTGCTAGACGGCCAGGGAAGGCGATTGGTATCCTCCAATGATACGTCTTACCAATCTTCCGATGATTTCAAGAAGCTTGTGCATCGTTTAGGGGAAGAGTCAGTTTCCTCTTCGGGTATTCATACCATCAGCGGATCGGACTATCTGGTATCGTCCTCGGTATCGGATAAGAATGGCTGGAAATATGTGAGTTTGCTGCCGGTATCTAAGTCCCTGCAGGGCATTCGGACGATTCAGCTGAATACGGCTATCCTGGTCGGGCTGATTCTGCTGCTTGAAGTGTTCATCATCTATGTATCCATCCGGAAGAACTACCAGCCGATTCGCCGTCTGGTTGATCTCGCCGTACATGTGTTTGAACCACTGGAGCGAAAACCGATGAACGAGATTGATACGATTAAGTATACGTTGGAGGAGCTTTCGCAGGCTAACAGCAAGCTGGACGAGCATGTGAGGGGATCGTTGCCGATTATGCGGGACAACCTGCTGTTTGAGCTGGTGAGTGGGCATATTCCTGACTGGGAGAACTTTGAACAGGAAGCCCGCAGGGTCGGCATCCGGTTTCATCATGATAACTACACGGTTGCCGTGTTGTGCTGCGAAGCGGATGGAGCAGGGCTGGACAAGATATTGGCTTGCTGCCGGGATTACGAGGGACTGCTGCCTGATGATGCCCAAGGCTACTTCTTCAAGAGCATCTATCAGCAGGAATTGATTCTGGTGTGCTCCCATACAGCCGATTTCCCTATCAAATCTTGCGTAGAGCGGCTTCAGGATGAAATATTGGAGCGTACGGGCCAACAGACGGCGATTGGCATCGGCAAGTCTAGCGCTGCCCAATCGCCGGTGGACCTCCATCTCTCCTACCTGCAGGCGCTCCGCACAGCGGAGTTTCTGCGCATCCGGAAGATCGGGACCGTGCTGACCTTTGATAACCTCGAGATCCCCCAAACCGGAGCCGTGTCCTATTTTGCCGAAATCCTGCAATCCCTCGAACTTGCGATCCTTAAGAACGATGCGGCCATGCTGGCCTCTTTGGCGGAGCGAATGATCGGTTACTTAAGCAGTGACAGCCTGCCGCCGCATATGATACGGAGCGTGTATCTCAATACGGTTACCGTCATCTTCAACGGCCTCCAACGGTTCCGTCATGACGACCAGAGCCTGCTTCGGCTCACCGAGGCGGCATTTAACCACCGTTATACGCTGGAGCAGATGATCGGGATTATCAGGGAGAGTTATGCCAAGCTATGCGAGATGATCAGCGAAACGCTCCCCGTGTCCCGTACGGCAACGCAGGAGGAGATTCTGTCCCTCATAGCGGAGAAAGGAATGGATCCAAACTGCTCGCTGCAGATGATGGCCGATTATTTTGATATGTCGGTCTCCAACTTCAGTCATCACTTCAAGAAAACGATGGGGCAAAATTTCAAAGAGTATATCGATCAGCTTCGCATCCAGAAATCCATTCAGCTTTTACGGGATAGCGAGGAGACCCTTGAATCCATTTCCCAACAGGTCGGATACACCAACACCTCGAGTTTTATCCGTTCCTTCAAAAAGATGGTGGGTACGACACCCGGACAATATCGAAATACACATAAAGCATAAACGAAGACCGCTGATGCTGGATAAGGCAGCTTACAGCGGTCTTTTGACGAACCTTTTGGTTATAAGCTTCTTGTGCGGGCGCTTTCGTGAAGCTGAGCAGCTTCATTTTTTGAACGTATACAATATTTGAATTCCCTGTAGCGATCCGGATTGGTTGCGCTTTCATTCATTTTATTATAAGCGCTTTCAAAAAATGAAGATGCTTAAAAAATTGTCCGTTTACGGGGCTCTTCCCCTCCGTTTAGAGTGAAATGTGTCCCAAGGCAAGGCCAATATATGGCCGCATACCCTCATGGACCAGACCAACAAACGAAACCAGGAGGTAATGGAATGAAGAAAAGGGTAAACGTTTTCATCTCGCTCGTCGCCATCACAGCCATGTTGTTAACAGGATGCAGCGGGTCCGGAGGTGACACGAACGAGTCAGCCGAAACACCCGGGGATCAAACAGGCAAAAAAGTAAAGCTCACCGCCATCATTACCAAGCATCCGCTCACGAAGCCGCTGGCTGAAATGGAATGGCTGCAAAAGGTTGAGGAGACGGCGGGCGTGGACATCGAATGGCAGGAGATTACCGCGGATTGGGGACAGAAGAAAGGGACGATGCTGGCCAGCGGCGATATTCCGGATCTGTTCATCGGGCCGAACGTCATTACGGATGCGGACTTTGCGCAATTCCAGGGTTTATTCCAGGATCTGTCCGGCATGCTGGATCAGGCGCCCAACGTACAGAACATGTTTAATGAAAAGCCGGATACGAAAGTGATTGCCACGCAGTCGGACGGCAAAATCTACGGTCTCCCGAAATATCAGCGGTTCTGGCCCGCTACCGCCAGCAGGCAGTTCATTAACCAGCAGTGGTTGGAACAACTGGGCCTGAGCATGCCGACCACATGGGATGAGCTGTATGAAGTCCTGGTGGCCTTCAAAGAGAAGGATGCCAACGGCAATGGCGATCCGAATGACGAGATTCCGATGGATTGGCCGGGAGGCATCGGCGGATATTTTAACCCGGCGGTGCTCCTGGGCAGCATGGGCATTACGCTGACGGACGGCAGCGGACAGGGCTATTTCGTGGAAGACGGTCAAGTGAAGAACTTCCTGACGGATGAACGGTACAAAACGATGGTCGCGTTTCTTAATAAATTGTACAAGGCGGGTCTGATTAACCCGGAAGTGTTCACGCATGATTATACGAAATTTCAATCCATCGCCCGCGGGGAAGGGGATACGGCCAAGGTCGGCTTTACCTGGGGATGGGTGGCGTCCGACCGGTTCGGCGAGCAGCTGGCACCGCAGTATGCTTCCATGCCGCCGATGAAGGTGTCGGCAGATTATGCAGGGAAGCTGTCCTGGAGCTACGATCATTACTCTCTGAACTATGGACCCAACCATATCGTCATGTCCGCCAAGACCAAGAACAAGGAAGCGGCCATGAAATTCATCAACGAGCTTTATGCGCCCGAGGTGGGCATGCAGGTGCTGTTCGGATCCCTCGGACCGAATATTAAAGATAACGGAGACGGTACATATGCCGTTCTGCCTCCGGCCGATGCCAAGATGGATCCGGGCACATGGAAATGGACCTCGACGATGGCGGACAACGGCGCATTTTATATCCCCGATACCTTAGAGTTGACGCTTGGCACGGATATGCAGGAGGTGCTGGGTCAATCGGAGCCGCTGGAGGCGGCCTTGGACGTGGATCCCGATAAAGACGTGTTCCCCGGCATGTTCATCAAGTATTCCACCATGGACAACAACGCCATGAGCCTGAACAACACGAACGTGATGAATCTGGCGGAATCCAGCTTTGCCAAATGGGTGACCAAGGGCGGCGTGGAAGCCGAATGGGACACGTACATCAAGGAAAGCGAGAAGGCAGGCCTGAAGCAGAATCTAGAGATTATGCAAAAATATTACGACGAGTACATGAATCAAAACTAGGAGGGAGGATATGGAATCCCGTAAAAGACAGAACACCTTCAGACGAGACTACCAGCTGTGGATTATGATTTTTCCGGCTATTATCGTCACCCTGTTGTTTAACTATATCCCGATGTACGGCATCCAGCTTGCTTTTCGGGATTACGATTTCAGCAAAGGCTTGACCGGCGGCGAGTGGCGAGGGCTTGCTTACTTTCAGCAATTCATCGACAGTTACCTGTTCACGGATTTGATGCGAAACACGTTTCTGATCAGTCTGGCCACGATCGTGCTTGGCTTTCCGGCTCCAATTATATTGGCCCTCATCCTTAACCAGATCCGCAGAAAAAGAATGAAGCAGCTGATGCAGACTACCGTATACCTGCCCCATTTCATATCCATTATCGTGCTGGTCGGGATGCTGAACGTGCTGCTGTCCTCCGAAACCGGAGTTGTCGGTCACTTCATGAAGGCGGTGGGGCTGGGACATATCAATCTGTTGGCATCCACCTCGACTTTTATCCCGGTGTATGTGCTTTCCGACATATGGCAGCACTGCGGCTGGAACAGCATTATCTATCTTGCAGCCTTGTCCACCGTGGATCCCCAGCTGTATGATGCCGCCAAAATCGATGGGGCCAGCCGATGGCAGACGATCCGGTATGTAGATATTCCCGCCCTCATCCCGACCATCATCATCCTGTTTATCCTCAGCATGGGGAATATCCTTGGGACCGGCTTCGAGAAAATATTTCTGATGCAGAATTCGCTGAACCTTCCCGTCTCGGAGGTCATTGCCACCTACGTCTATAAAATCGGCATCATCTCCAATCAATTCAGCTTGGCTTCGGCCATCGGTTTGTTTAACACGCTCATCAATTTCGTATTCTTGTATGCGATGAACACGATCTCGAAGAGAATGTCGGAAACGAGCCTATTCTAATGATCGGGGAAGGAGAAACGGTTGTGGAACATGAACATACGAGAACGCGTTTAAACGGCAAGGAGTTAGCGTTTAAGATCACATTGGGTTTTCTGTGCAGTATGATTTTTCTGCTGATCGCCTATCCGCTGTACTTTATCATCATTGCATCGTTCAGCGACTCAACGCTCGTATCGACGGGGAAGGTCCTGTTTATCCCCAAAAATATCAGTTTTTTCGGTTACCAGGAGATTTTCAAAGATATGCGGATTTGGACCGGATATCGGAATACGCTGTTTTATACGGTGTTCGGCACCTTGGTTAACATGCTGTTCACGCTTCCGGCAGCTTATGTGCTATCCAGAAAGGAATTCCGCGCCAGACGGCTCATTATGTTTGTTTTCGTGATCACGATGTTTTTCAACGGCGGGCTGATTCCCACCTATTTGTTGATGAAGGGGCTTAGTCTGACGAACACCATCTGGGTGTTTATTCTCCCCTTCTCCGTGAATGTGTTTTATTTGATCATTGCTCGGACCTTTTTTGAGAACTCGCTGCCGCAGGAGCTGCATGAGGCGGCTGTCATGGACGGCTGCTCCCATTTTACCTTTTTCTTTAAAGTGGCCTTGCCGCTGTCCAAAGCGTTGGTATCCGTCATCGGACTCTATTATTTGGTGGGGCACTGGAATGACTTCTTCACCGCGCTGATCTATATCCGGGACACGAAGCTCCAGCCGCTGCAAATCGTTCTGCGGGATATTCTGCTGTCAAACCAGGTGTTCTCTAGCGGTGCCGGAACAGGAGGGGATGCAGGGGGGTATGCGCAGCGTTATGCCGACCAGATCAAGTACGGGGTCATTATTGTATCGACGCTTCCGATTCTGCTCATTTATCCGTTTATGCAAAAATATTTCGAGAAAGGCGTCATGATCGGCTCCATTAAAGGTTAACACGTTCGGTAAATTTACTAATCAAGCTTCAGAGGAGTAGACAAAAAAAGGGACAGTCCCGAAAGATCCAGGATCTGGCGGGACGTCCCTATTTGTTTGTTCTTGTTGTTACTGCAGCATTTGAAGCCGATGGATATTGGCGTTTGCCGCCGTCACTCCCTAGAGGGCAGGGGGCCATGGGCGCAAATGGGATCAGGATTCATGGAGGCTTTCATCCGTGAAGTAGATTCCGTTGCCGGAATCATCCTTGGCACTCAACCAGAGGCCGTCCGGTGTTTCACCCGGTTCGCCGATAAATTGCAGGTTGCCGGGATTGTTCTCGTATATTTCCCGAACAGATGGCACGAGAAAAACAGGTCCAGCTGCATCCGGGCCTCCTTCCGAGACTTGTTCAACCATCAATTCAACGTCGGTACCGGGAAGCTTGAAGGCGACCGTGTAATCTCCTTCGCGCCATGATTCTTCCAAACCGAGCGTGTCGCGATAGAGGCTCTTGCCTGTCTTGATATCTTTGACCGGAACAAAATAAAAAATAACGTTACCTTCCATGTTCTCACCTCGAAATAAAGTATAGTTTCGTGATGTAAGATAATTGGGTTATAGTTAACATAACCGAGTTATGTTGTATAATCAAGCTGTTTTTTTAGAAATGGCTGTCCACAGCTATCAAGATTATATCTCTTAAAGTGCTGCTATGTTAGAATTTAGATATCTTTGCATGAACGTTTCGGAGGGAGTTACATGAGTCATATACCAATACCGGGTACCACGCAGCACAAACTCATACAGGCAGGATTGAAGCGTTTTGCCGAGATGGGATACCACAAAGCGGAAGTTGACGACATTGCTGCCGATGCCGGAGTGACCGTGGGAGCTCTTTATCATCATTACAAATCCAAAAAGAAATTTTACGGCTTGCTTCGGGATGACGTAACGCTTCGAATATTGGATCGCATGGAAGCAGTTGCCGATGCAGCCCCTCCCGATCAGCGCCTGAAATCGGCTCTATTGACCGCTTACGACAGCATGATTCGCCTTAAAACGGGGCGATTGCTGTCTGAGCCAGATCCCCGTAAAGGAGACAATCCCGTTGCCCGTTATCTCGGTCAACTGGCCGCAGCATCAGGAGAAGAGGCTGGCGAAGAATTGGGCATCATTCTGGCGGAGGCACTGCGTGCCGCGTTTGCGCAAGTCGTGGAACATGACGGCAGTGAGGCTGCCATGAGGTCGGTACTAAACAGATTGTTAACGTCTTGATTGGAATGTTTTGGTTATCCTTCACATTAATATGGTAATCAAATGTAACGGGTACTTATGACTGATTCCGGATCATATCCACGAAGTTCATGGCGGCAGCAGATAACGGTTCATGCTTACGGGTGCAGACCGCTATGATATTTTGAAGCTCGATTCCATCGACATAGACCCGGCTCAGTTCGCCGCGCTCCACATACTCTCGTACAACGAGTGAGGACACAAAGTTTGCACCGTATCCGGCAATGACGGCCATAATCGCTTCGTGCAGACCGTTGAATTGCAGCGTAATCCGCGGGGAAGGCGCGCTATGGGTACGGCATAAGGCAAATAAACGTTCTCGCGTTGAACTGCCTTCCTCCCGCATAACAAATGGCTCTCTCATCATCTCTTCCAGGGAGATGCGCTGATTGGCATAGCGGTGATCGGGGGATACGACAAACCATAACTCATCCCGGAACAGCTCCACGATCTGTATCGTATTCGGAGATTCCTCTGGCAGACCGCCGTATATCGCAAGGTCGACATTCATATGTAACAGCTGCTTAAGTGCATCGCTTGAATTGGTGGTGGTTATGCTCATTTCTACTTCTTCGTACCGCTGCTTGTATTTCGCAAGCCAGGCCGGCAGAAGAAAATGGGAAGGAAGATAGGTAGCCGCCATGCGGATCTGTCCCCTCGAACCGCTGCGGTAATCCAGGCAGAACTGTTCAATTTGCTGCTCGACGGAGAAGAGTCTTTTGGCAAGCGGAACGAGCTCGGCTCCGGCCGAAGTCAACCCGATGCCCCTGCCCTGCGGCTTGAACAGAGTAAGGGAGAGTTCCTTCTCGAATTTTTTAATCTGGGCTGTTATGGCGGGTTGGCTTATATTCAACAATTCAGCAGCACGGGTAACACTGCCCGTTGTGGCGATAACGTGAAAGAGCCGTAATGCGTGTAAATTCATGAGTGCCGCACTCCCATTCATTCATATATTTAAGTTATATAAGTCCTTTAAATATATATTATATCTATAACAATAAATCACATACAATGATTTTGTAAGATCCATATGGAGAATAAGGGAGGAAGCGGGCATGAGCAAGAAGGATGATACAGCTGCGACTTGGGATAAAGTAGACGATTACATCACAGAACATTTGATTCCTTATGATGAGGTTTTGGAGAGGATCTTAGCTGCAAATCGGGAGGCCGGATTGCCGGAGATTGATGTATCCAAGGCTCAAGGGAAGCTGCTGAACCTCATCGTTCAGATCAAGGGTGCGAAACGAATTTTGGAGATTGGTACGCTGGGAGGTTACAGTACGATCTGGATGGCTAGAGCACTTGGGGATGGGGGGCGGCTGATTTCACTGGAGCTCGATCCGCATCATGCCGAGATTGCCACATCCAATATTGCGTTGGCCGGACTGGAGGATAGGGTGGAAATCCGGGTAGGCGATGCTGTGCTGCAGCTGGAGCAGCTGGCCAAGGAGAAGGTGGAGCCGTTCGATCTGATCTTCATTGATGCCGATAAACCCAACAATCCGAATTATTTGAAGTGGGCGTTACAGTTCTCACGGCCGGGCACGATCATTATTAGCGATAATGTGATCCGGAATGGAGAAGTGATCGATCATCACAGCACAGACCCTCGGGTGCACGGTATCCGCAAATTCATGGATATGCTGTCCGCCCACTCCGCGATTTCCGGCACGGCAATTCAAACGGTGGGAAGTAAGGGGTATGACGGGTTTTATATCGGAGTTGTATCGTAAGCTGCTAGACTGGAGCATCGTTCCATTTACGGCGATCTGTATCGGTTAATGGCAGAAGGAATAAGAACACGCAGCAATCGGATCCGTCTGTATTTGAAAAAAAGGAGGGTGTCCCAAGATCTTAGATCTGGCGGGATACCCTCCTATTACCGGTTAAGAAACGCTAATGCTCCGAATCGGGAATGACAAAAGATACGCTTGTCCCTACACGGACCTCGCTTTGAATGGAAAGACCGCTCCCATACGTCTGAATCAATCTGCGATTCGTATTGTACAGGCCAATTCCTCTCTTGTCCTCTCGCGGAGCATCCAGCAACCCCTGTACCTTTTCTGTGCTCATTCCCATGCCGTTATCCTTGACCTGAATCAGCGTGGAAAGCTCCTGACGTTCAATGCGAATGTGTACGGTTCCGCCCTTAGCGATTGGCATAATACCGTGCTGTACGGCATTCTCAACCAGAGGCTGAATCGTTAATGGAGGGAGCAGGAGGTGAATGTCCTGATCCACGTTCCATATGACATGGAGCCTGTTGCCATGTCGTTCCTTCTCAACGTACAAATATGCGCGTACAAGTTCGAGTTCTTCCGATAGCGAGACAAATTTGCCGGAGTTTTGATATTGAAAACTAATTTGCAGGTATGAACTAAAGGCCTCGTTAAGTTTTCGCATTCTTTCCACATCAATTTCACTCAATGCGTGGATTGAATTCAAGGTGTTGAACAAAAAATGCGGGTGGATTTGAGCTTGCAGATAGGCAGCTTCCATACGCAGACGCTCGTTCACGGACTGCTTTAACGTAATCAATGACTGGATACGGTATTTAAGCTCCATCGGATCCACTGGTTTCGTGACATAATCGTTGGCACCCGCCCGAAACCCCGCATACATGTCGGAGGGCTCGCTTCGCGCCGTCAACAGAAGCACAGGGAGTTCGGAAGGGGAATAACGTTCTCTTATCTTCCGTGTCAGCTCGTAACCAGAAATCTGCGGCATCATCACGTCTGCAATTACTAAATCCCATGCTTTCGTTCCGAGCAATTCCAGCGCTTCCCCGGCCGATGCTGCTAATTGCAGGTGGTAAGGTTCAGTCATCAATATATTTGCAAGCACTCTCAAATTCACAAAATTATCGTCAACGGCTAAAATGTTCATCTGCTCTTCCACTAACGGGACTTCTGCGGTTAGAAGCGGCTGGTCATTCAGGTCGTTCCGGCTTGCCGCTATTTCTTCATAGGCCTCGAGCCGAACGGCCGATAGGTTCGGGGCCATCTCTACGTCAGTCGAATCCGCCAAAGGCAGCGTGAATGTAAACGTCGAACCCTTTCCGATTTCGGAGTGAACCGTCATCCAGCCGCCATGAAGCTCCACCAATTCTCTGCTGATGCTAAGGCCCAAACCTATGCCGTTGGTGTCGCCGTATCCGGGATCGCCTTGTTCGTATGGCAGAAATACCCGCTGCTGTGTTTCCTGATCCATTCCCGTTCCCGTATCCGTTACCTTGATGAACATTTGCCCGTTCTTGGCGTTGGCCGTTACGGCAATGATTCCTTCCTCGGTATGTTTGATGGCATTATGCAATAAATTCATAAGGATTTGCACCAGCCTCTTTTCATCAGCCATAACGAGAGGGAGGGCTTCGGATGTGTCTATATCCATTTTTAACTGCACGGCTTTTCCTTCGAGCAAATACTTCAGGATATCGATAACGCCATTTACGATAGAGGGAAGGGATAGCGGCTCGGCATGCAGTACGATTCGCTTTTCCCTCAGCCTTACGGCGTCCAGTAGATCATTCAGCAAATGAGACATCTGGCGTCCAACCTTAACAAGGAGCTTCATATCCTCCGCGCTTCGATTGTCCATATTATGCTGTTCCCTGTCTGAGACGCTCTGGGCGATATTCATGATCCCGTGCAGCGGCGTTCGCAGCTCGTGTGAGGTCTGGGCCAGAAACCGGTCTTTCATTTTGTCCGCTTTCTGCAATTCGCGGTTAAGCTTGCTGATTTTATCGACGTTGCGGAAATAACGCTTAAACCAATAGGCAGAGAAACCGATGATGGCCGCGATGACATCAACGGGGTAATACACTTTTGGAAGTTCCTGATATTTGATGAGTGCTCCCCAAATAACACTGGAGAAAACGCCGCTGGCTGCCAAGAGCAGAAAGATTGCGTCATCCCGGCTTGCAGCCACCATTCGCCCGAACATATAGATCGTGATGATGATCGGCAATATATAAAAAACGGTAAAAACTTTATACTCCACCGTCCAGAAAACAAGCGAAGCAGGCGCGATTGCAATAAATCCGGAATATAGAAGCAGGGAAACGCAATATGCGGTAAACCATCGGCTGCGGGTCTTTATGGTGAAACTTCTGGTCATCTTCAATATGAAAAAAGATAGCCAGGAATAAGACAATATGGAGATTTTAAGATCCCAATCGTAATTGATGGACAGCCATTTCAGCAGTAAATCGTCATCTGACACTCCAATCGTCACAGATGCGGTGAGAAGCAGCAGAAAAAAATCAAGAAGCGTCCATTCCCGCGGATTGAATAAGAACAGGATGCAGGAATACAGACTGTGAAGGATGAGCACAACGAATGTAATGAGCTGAAGATCGATGGAAAGTCCGCGTTCACCATGGATGGCTTGGCTGGATCCCAGCTTGATGGAATTTACAATTCCGCCTTGGCGTGGATGCTCATGGTTGGCCACGCGTATAATCAAATCGATGTCTTGCGTGTGTTTGGCGGGAGCGTAATCGACAACGAAGGGACTTCGAGCCGGTGAATAGTTGTCTTTGCCGTCCTCTCCGGTGTTGCCCATCTCTCCCATCTTAAGGCCGTTTATCTCGACACTCGCCGAAGCCTGGATCTGCTGGATCCAGAACGAAAGGGGAGCGGTTAAGGATGGATCGACCAGAATACGAAGCCGATAGGTTCCGGTACCATAGGCAGATCCGGATTCCTCCGTTTGGCTCCCCCGCCAATTTCCCGGTACCTGCACATAGCGATGCTGCGGATTGGTTTGCTCCAGTTCTTGTTTTGTGGCAAGCATGTCAGGGTAGAACTCCCATTCTCCATCCAATGTAATGGATTTGGAATGAGTGAGGTCCCAGCTGCGTAAGTCGAGCACCCCTTGGGAAGCTTTCGGATGGTGGGGAGGAACGAAGGCCTCGATCCAATACCACCGAAGGCTGAGGAGCACGGACAGAAAAACAGCAACGGCCAATATATACTGTAGAATCTTTTTAGTTTGAATGCGATAGGTATGGTTTGCAGATCGTGTTGGCACTGTTCACGTTCCCTTTTAGTTTTGGTATGGTTTGAAATCCGAGAATTCTTCTTCTTAATATACGAGAAAATGTGACGATCGTATAGCTATTCTCCAACAAAAAGCATTCGTTCGGTTCTTTGGTAGTAGTCCCAAGTACTCACGGTTAAGGTTTCCGTTCACTTTTATTGAAATGGCATAGAAAATAACCGCCTTTTTACCTGTCATGAATCAGGAAAAAGACGGTTATGGTGATCATTGTTAGATTGGGGTCACCCTTGTAATGGCTACACTCCTACGTCATGTCCGGAAGGGCTCTTTGCATCCTGCTCCTTCGGGGTGAACGGCCACCAGTTAGCCCGGCCGAAGATACGGACCATCACCGGTACGAAGAATGGAAGGAACAGGAGTGCGTATAGCACAAGTCCAACCAGGACAACCGTTGCGATCTGCATCATGGACAGTACGCCGGACGGATACATCGCCGCAAAGGTACCGCCAAGAATGACTACTGCGGACAGGATCACAGTACCCATGTTGCGCATGGCATGCAGAATGGCATCCTGAACATTCCAGGACTTGTTCTCGTTGAAACGCGCCATTAGGAAGATGCTGTAATCCACCCCAAGCGCAATCAGCATGACAAAGCTGAAGAACGGCGTGGCCCAGGTAATGCCGGAATACCCGAAGCCGTGAACGAATATCATCTCCGTAACGCCGACAGCGGTAAAGTATGTGATGACCAGTGAAACAATCAGATAGATCGGCATCACGATGGAGCGCAGCAGCACGACCAGGATAATGAAGATTCCGCTCAGCATGAGAATCACGGTTCGCGTGTAGTCTTCATTCGATATGTTCTGCAAATCGTTGTTCGTGCTGGTAATGCCGCTGATGGCAACCTCGGCATTCTCCAATTTCGTATCTTTTACTGCGCGATCTACAGCGGATTGAATCTGTTCGACGCTGCCCAGCGCCTCTTCGCTGTACGGATTGGTTGCCAGAACCACATCCAGCGTCATTACTTTGCGATCATCGCTGAGATAGGTATCGAATACCGTCTGGAACTCTTCATTCTCAAGGGCTTCCTGCGGAATGAAGAACCCGCTGAGCTCTTCATCCTGAACGTCCTGGATCTGCTGCAGATAATCCTGTGCGGAATGCAGTCCGTCCGAAATTTGCTTCAATCCGTCCGCGCTGGCGTTCAGGCCTTCCGTTAGTTCTCCGATCTGGCCGGTTAGATCGCCAAAGCCGTCGGCAAGCTGCTTCTGTCCGCCTTGCAGCTGGTCCAGACCGCCTGTAATGGAAGGGATTTGGCTCACGATCTGTCCTTGCCCGTTAGCTGCCTGTGAAAGGCCGGATTGAAGCTCGGCGATACCGGACACAAGCTGCTGAAGACCGTTGGCAAGCGCCGTTTGACCGGCGGCTGCCTTGGCGTAGCCGGCGTTGGCTTCCGATAAGCCGGCTGACGCGCCTTTAAGCTGCTCGGAGATTTGTCCTAACCCTGCTGCCAGCTCGGCTGTGCCTGCGGCTGTTTGTGTAACGGTACCTTTGATGGTTTGATAGTCGGCATCCTGAATGAGTTCCGGGTGGTTGCTCTCCAGTCCCGTGAAGGAGCCTTCAAGTCCGCTCAGTGCAGCCGCAACGCCGCCCAGCTGTTCTTTAAGTCCGGCAACGCCGCCTTCAAGAGCTGCTAATCCGGTATCAAGCTGTTTATAACCTTGGAGTAGCTGGGCATGAGCTGCAGCTAACTCTTTCGCGCTTTTCGCAGCCTGGGCAAGCCCTGCTTTGAGTTCGCCTGCGCCTGCGCTGCCGCTCTGGATTCCTTTTTGGATAGCGCTGAGGCCTTGGCCAAGCTCCGTGATGCCGTCCTTGAGGTCGGCGGTTCCCTTGGTCAGCTCCTTGGCTCCCGCTGCGGCTTCATTCAGCTTCGGCGTATTCTCGCTGAGCTGCTTGCCTGCTTCGGATAGTCCATTCTGAATCTGGGTCAGTCCGTCTTTGGACTCTCCCAATCCTTCATTTAACGTTTTCACTTGAGTCGGAATGAGGAAATCGTTGATTTGCTCGCCGGTTGGCCGGGAGAGCCCGCGTACGCTGGACACGCCATCAACCTTTTCCACTTCCCGGCTGATTTTTTCCGCGAGTCCCATGTATTCCGCCGTATCCATGCGGTCATCGTTCTTGATCACGATGGTGGATGGCAGCGATTGTCCGGGGCCGAAGCTGTCCGAAATAATGTTAAAGCCCTTGACCGAAGCGTAACTTGGCCCGATTTCCTCCAGGCTGTTAAACGACAGCTTGCCGCTGTATGTAGCCAGGAAAGGGGCAACGATAACGGCTACGACAAGCAATGCAGCCCAAGGGCGCTTAAGCGAGAAGGAACCTGCCGCCCCCCAAAGCTTGTTTTCGCTATGCTCCAGCTTGCCGCGTGACGGCCAGAAAAGCTTCTTGCCCAGCACCGCCATGAAGAATGGAACGACGGTAACCAATGCCAGGAGCATAACGGCGATGCCGATTGCAACCGCAACCGCGGATTTGTACAGAATGAATTTGGATAACCCGATGGCTGCAAAGCCGACAAATACGGCAAGCCCGGAATAGATCACGGTGCCGCCTGCTTTTCGGTAAGTCTCGATGATCGCCGTCTTGGTATCCTCCGACGTGGTGAGTTCTTCCTTAAACCGGCTGATCAGCAGGATACAGTAGTCGGTCCCGATCCCGAACATGACGGCTACCATAAAGATCTGAGTGAAGGTCGATATCGGGAAGTTGAACTGGTCCACAAGAAAAGAAACGACCGACTGCGACACGATATAACTGAGCCCTACGGTCAACAACGGGACGAACGGTGCCACGAAGGAACGGAATACAACGAACAGAATGAGGAGAATAAAGACAACTGTAATGTATTCCGTTTTCTTCAGGCCTTCCTCGGAGCTGACGATGGTGTCTTCATTAATGAGGCCTTCGCTTGTCAGGTAATGATCGGCTTGAACGCCTTCCAGCACCTGATTAACCTTCTGTGGCAGCTCTTTGACGGCTTCCTGGCCGCCGCTGACCTGAAGCGCGACCATGATGGTCTTGCCGTCTTTGGCGATGAGCGTATCTTCCAGCTCCGTCTGTGTGAACGGTTCATTTATGGAATCGATATGGAGGCTTTCTTTATTATCGTTTAAAGCTTGAACACCCTCCCGGATGCTCTCCTTATCCGATTCGCTTAACCCATCGGGTTTATTGAAGACGAGCGCAACCTGATGCAGGGTTTCCCCTTCCTCGCCGCCGGAGGCCTCCTTGAGAATTTCCGCCGCACGCGAAGAGGTATAACCGTCCGGTACGGATAATTGCCCTTTCTCCCGCACCAGATCCGACATGGACGGCGCGAACAAAAACAGCATAACTGCGGCAGCCAGCCACAGAACGATAATGGCCCATCTTGCTTTCAGTATGGCTTTCAATTCTTTCTCCCCCCTGATTCAAACATCAATTGCCCCAGTTTCTCGAACATCGAGATAAACATTTCGATATCTTTTTCTTCAAAATGCTGCAGGTAAGGGGAGACGATCTCCCTCATCTGTTCCTGGGCAGATTCAAAAATCGTATGTCCGTATTCCGTCAAAGTCAGATACACCAGCCTGCGATCTGCTTCGTCCCGGGTTCTGTCGATAATGCCGGCATCCACGAGACGGTTGACGATAGCCGTAACCGAGCTTTTGCCAACCGCGAGAGCTTCCGCCAGATAGGATGAAGTACAGTAATCCGTGCCGTTGATCAAGCGTACCACTTGAAACTGGTCACTGGTCAGATCCTCGCCGAGCTGCTCTCGAATCTGGGCGTTGATCCGCCTCGATACAAGCAGATAGACATCGACATACCGGTCGATCCACTGCTTTGCCTTGTCGTTCAATGATAGTTCTCCTCTCAAATAGTTCACGTGTGAAATAGTTTCATTAATGAACTATATGGCAGAAGGAAAGAAAAGTCAATATCCGCATGACGGCACATTCAGACCGCCTTGGAATAAAATTCTCTGGCAGGTCTGTATGACGTTAATTCTACAGATCAATGTCCTCGACCAAGCGGGGAGGCGGGAACTTATCTCGGGTAATACGAATATCCCGGGTATTTCACGACGGGCCACTTTTCTTTGCGCAAAGCATCGGTGACTTCGTTTCCGACTTTCAGGTTATCCTGGACCAGATCCCGAGGGGTCAAGGCCATCCACTGATTCAAGGAGATATCCTCGAACCGGTCGCTTCTGAACATCTCCAGAAACCACAGAGTTTCCGTACCCGTGTTCTGTATGTAGTGGCCGAAGGCAAATGGGACATAACCGACATCGCCGGCTCTGTAATCGAAGGTCCGTGCCGCTCCATTGCCGGCGAATACGGTCATTCGTCCTTGTCCGGTCAAGTAATACTGCCACTCATCCTGATTCGGATGCCAGTGAAGCTCCCGCATGGCGCCCGGTTTGATCTCGACAAGCGCGGCCGCTACGGTTTTGGAGATCGGAAAATTGCTGGAATCCACGATTCTTACGCTTCCGCCGGGAGTTATGATCGGCTCTTGCGCCAGCAGCCGATGCTTGAAACTCAGCGGCACCTTCCCGTAAGGAGACTGGACCTCTTGGCTCTCGAGCGAACCTGGCACCTGATCCTGAAAAATATAAACCTGTTCCTTCGGGATACGGCTAAACGCGTTCTCCGGAACGCCGAAGTTGGCGGACAGCACATCCTTTGGCGTGTGGGCAAACCAGTCGGAGATCGATAGGGTATTCAGGTCTGAGAAGTGGCCGTCATCGAACACCAGCAGGAATTCACAGCCTTCCTCGAGTCCCTGGATCGAGTGGGGGAGACCGGCCGGAAAATACCACAGATCGCCAGGCCCCACATCCGCGATGAAATTTCTGCCGCTTGCATCCATGGCCGTAATTCTGGCGCTGCCCCAGATCATATAGGCCCACTCCGCCTGCTGATGCCAATGAAGCTCCCGGACGCCGCCGGGCGTAAGGCTCATATTCACGCCAGCCAGCGTGGTTGCAATCGGGAGGTCCCGTACCGTAATTTCCCGCGACCAGCCGCCATGATTTAGCTGCATATGCGTGTCGGAGAACGACATTTTCAGATTGGGCATCAAGCCCGCATCCGTGGCCGGGGGCACAAGCATGTCGGGATTCTCGATATCCCTCATCACATCCCGCGGGCCATAGTCCGGCCCGCCTGCTCCGTCGCTGCGTATCGGTTGGGGTACGCGGTTGTCATTTCCTCTGTTTCGGTTCTGATCTCCCATGAATCGATATCTCCCTCTCAAGTTTTTTTGCGTAACTTATCCGGTTAAACGGCTATCCATAATGGTTATGAGCCATTGCTTGGCTAATATGTTGAGGAATGCGAGGTCAGTCAAAGACGGTTTTCGCAATGATATTTCTCACGTCAAAACGAAAAGGTGGTTGACATTTGAAAGCGCTGCAAATACAATAGGTCTCAAATAGATCTATGATAGATCTATCATAGATTCGGGAGGGACAAGCATGAACCACAATGAGCTGCTGCTTGCTTTTTATGGCGATGACTTTACAGGTTCAACGGATGCGATGGAGGCGCTGGCCCGAAGCGGTTACCGCACGGTGTTGTTTCTGGAAGCTCCTTCGCTTGATCGGCTGAAGAAGTTTGAAGGCATCCGTTGCATCGGGGTGGCAGGTACAAGCCGAGCCAAATCTCCGGAGGATATGGAGGCCGAGCTCCGGCCGGTATTTGAGAAGCTGTCCATGAGCGGCGCGCCGCTCGTCCACTATAAGACATGCTCCACCTTCGACTCTTCGCCTGAGGTTGGCAGTGTCGGCCACGCGATTGGGGTGGCAAGAGACTATTTTCCAGATCAGGTGACGGTTCCGCTGCTGGTCGGCGCGCCCCGCCTTGGACGTTATACGCTGTTCGGCCAGCATTTTGCGAAAATGCATGATACGGTGTACCGTCTGGATCGGCATCCCGTCATGTCGCAGCACCCTTCCACGCCGATGCATGAGGCGGATTTGCGCCTTCATCTTGCACAGCAGACGGCGGATTCCATAACTTTAATGGATATTGTAGAACTGGATGGAGACAAGGATACGGTTCTTCGCCGATATCGTGATAAACTGGGGGAGAAGCCGGGAATTCTGCTGTTTGATGCCTTGGATGAGGACAGGCTTAAGCGGTGCGGCCAGCTGATTCAGGACAAACCCGAAGGGGCGGGGACATTTGTTGTCGGGTCGTCCGGCGTCGAATACGCTTTGGCTGCCCATTGGGATGAGCTCGGACTTGCTTCTCCTTCGTCGGAGAATAACAAATCTGATGCGACCATTCGGCCAACCGATGCCATTCTGGTAGTGTCCGGGAGTGCTTCACCGGTCAGTCAGCTTCAGATTGAGCGTGCGATAGCCGAAGGGTATCACGGCATGCGTATTACGCCGGCCATGATCGGGGGTACAGATGATGCTGCCCGGCTGGGGCTTGTCCAGCAAGCGGTGGATAAGCTCCAAGAAGGACAAAGTGTGGTGCTTTATACGGCGCTGGGCCCAGAGGATGAAGCGATCGGTGAGACACGAACGCGGTTGAAGACCATGGGACTATCCGGAGCGGAAGCGGGCGAGTACATCGGCAGAAGCCTCGGGAAATTAACCAAGCATGTCATGGATCAAGCCGGGCTGCGCCGAATTGTCATTGCTGGGGGAGACACCTCCGGTTTTGTCACCAGCGAGATAGGCGCTTACGGGTTGGAGATGATATGGGACGTATCCCCGGGGGCTCCGCTGTGCAAGGTATATTCGGACGACGCAAGCCTGGACGGTCTGGAATTGGCTCTTAAGGGCGGACAGCTGGGATCGCCGGATTATTTTATCAAAGTGCGGGATGCCGGTTTTCCTGAACCGGATCAATAGCCAAGATAGGAGAATACACGAATGACGATGGATAAAAGCAAAGGGGCAGCTTCTTCTCTTCTGTTAAAAGATGTGGCCTATAACGAGATTAAGGAAAGCATTCTGAACGAGAAATTCGAGCCGGGTCGATTCTTGTCCGAGCGAGAATTGATTGAGCTGCTGGGAATGAGCAAGACGCCGATCAAAGCGGCGTTGACGCGGCTGGAGACAGAGGGCTTTGTCACCGTTTCCTCGAAGCAGGGCATCATCATCAATGATCTATCCGTAAACCGGATTGTAGACATATACGATCTGCGGATTGCGCTGGAGACGTTCAACTGCCAGCAGATCGAATCCAGACTCACGCCTGAGCAGGAGAAGGAGCTGGAGGGCAATCTTGCCGAAACTGCCGACATCGTCAGCCGGCTTGATGTCAAAAATTTCGCTCAAGCCGACCATGATTTCCACTTGATCATTTGCGAATGTACGGGCAACCAGGAAATACACCGGGTGCTGCTGAACTACCATGATCATCTGCAGCGAATCACCCGCCGGCATTTGCGGAAGGATCCGCACCGGATGGAGAAGTTCCTGGAGGATCACTGGAAGATCTATGAGGCGCTCAAGACCGGCAAGGAGAGCAGCGCCGAGGTGATGCGCAAGCATTTGCAGGAATCGAAGCAAGCGCTTTTTATATAACAGAGAGATACGGGATCAGACCGCCATCTTGAATGACTACAAGGGGGAGAGACAATGAAGGCTGTATATGTTGAGGATGCGTACAAAGTTGTCGTTAAAGACGTGGACGTACCGGAGATCGGGGCAGGGGAGGTTCTGATCCGGGTCAAAGCCGCCGGCATTTGCGGATCGGATATTCATACCTACAAGGGACTGCACTTGTTTCGGAAGCCGCCCGTCATTATCGGCCACGAAGTGTCCGGCGAAATCGTGAAGGTGGGTAAGGACGTCATATCCTTTCAGATTGGTGATCGGGTAACCGTGGAGCCTCAGGTCGGCTGCGGCAAATGCGATTACTGCTTGACGGGCAGAACGAATTATTGCGCCGAGCGGGGAGCGCCGGGCTTGAAGGGCTGGTATGGCTCGATGGCCGAGTACTTTGCTGCGCCGGAAGCATGCGTATTCAAACTGCCGGATCAGCTGGATCATGAGCTGGGTGTGCTGGTTGAGCCCTTCGCGGTAGGGGTCCATGCGGTACGCAAGGCCGGGATCGAAGTAGGAGACAAGGTCGCTATTCTCGGTGCCGGACCGATCGGGCTGCTCGCCATGACGGCTGCGAAGGCTGCCGGTGCTACAACGCTCATGGTGACCGACGTCATGGATTATGCGCTTGAATCCGCCAAAGAGATGGGGGCTACCCACACTTTGAACATTCGCGGCAAGGGAGGCTGGACCGAGGAAGCGAAGGTGGAAATTGCCGGCGAATTCGATAAGGTACTGATTGCAGCCGGGGTCCCCGGGATCGTGGATGATGCCCTTGCCTTGCTTCGCAAAGGCGGCCGCTGCGTAACGATAGCCATGTTCCATGGCACGCAAACCTTCGATATCGTGAATCTGCAGCAGACCGAGAAGGAAATTGTCGGCTGCATGACGTACACGCGTGAGGATACCATTTCCGCCATCGATTTGTTAGCAAGCGGAGCGGTGGACGTCAAAGCCGTCATATCCCATCGACTGTCTTATGAAGATGCCGCGGAAGGATTCCGCCTGGTAGACAAGAAGGAAGACGCTTCCTTGAAGGTCATCGTCACCTTTTAATTATCAACATTTCCCCGCAGCTTCTGCTTCTAGTGGCGGAGGCTGCAGGAACTTCATATCAGATTGGGGGAACGACAAATGTGGAAAAGACTCGCAGTTGTCATGGTGGCTGCACTACTCATTGTAAGCGCTTTATTTATAACGAAACCGAATACGGATGAGGGCCCGATCAAGCTGAGGCTCGGTCACATAACGGGCGAATCCGATCCGTGGCATCTGGGCGCGCTTAAATTTGCGGAATTGGTGAAGGAGAAAACGGGCGGTGAGATCGAGGTAGAGGTGTATGCCAGCTCGATGCTCGGGAATGACCGAGACCTGATCGAAGGGATGCAGATCGGATCGGTGGATTTTGCCCTGCCGGCGGGCGTATTATCGAATTTCTACAGCCCTTATGCCATTTTGGAGCTGCCGTATTTGTTCCGGGACAAGCAGCATTTGGAGAACGTGCTCTATGGGGATGTCGGTAACGAACTGAAGCAGAGCTTGCTGGATAATGCCGAGGTCCGCGGTCTGGAGTTCTGGATGAGAACCCCACGCGAGTTGACTGCCAACAAAAAGATTGAAACGCCAAACGATCTGCGCGGCTTGAAAATCCGCGTGCCGGAGATTCCGGCTTCCATTGCGGCTTGGGAAGCAATGGGGGCGACGCCGACGCCAATGGCCTTTGGCGAAGTCTATTCATCGCTGCAAACCGGGGTTATTGACGCACAGGAGAATCCGGTTGCTTTTACAGCCAGCTCCAAGATTCAAGAAGTCCAGAAGTATATGATGATGACCGATCATGTATACGGTTACGTGATGCTCGCGATGAGTGAAGTGACGTATCAACGCTTGAATGAGTTTCAGCGTCAAGCTATTGAAGAAGCGGCCAAAGAAGCGACGGAATACGAGAATCAGCTGGTCTTTGAACAAGAAGAGCAGATTATCAATGAGCTTAAAGAATTCGGTACGGAGTTCGTGGAAGTGGATAAGGGGCCGTTCGAGGCGGCAGCTAAATCGGTGCATGAACGCTTTGCCAACATGTACGGAAGAGAGCTGTACGACAAAATCATCAATACGCCATAACCATTTTTTCTTCAAGAGGGGGATAAGCCATGCGGCAGGCATTAAAAGCAATCGATACGCTCAACAAACTCGTGGGCATCGCAGTGGCCATGATCCTGGGTGTCATGTCCATCCTGATTATCATGCAGATTATTTACCGGATTGTCGGGTATCCGCTTCACTGGTCCGAGGAGCTTGCCAGATACTTGATGGTTTATCTTGTATTTCTGGGTTCCTCGCTGGCGCTGCGTCATCATCGGCTGGTAGCGATCGAGCTGCTGCCGGAGCTGGTGAGTGAAGTCAACCGAAAGGTGATTCGAATCACGGTCATGGCGATATGCATCGTGTTTTTCATTCTATTGCTGGTCCAGGGCATCGACATTCTGGGCCGGGTCTCCGTGCAATCATCGGCAGCGATGGGGCTTAGCATGTCGGTTCCTTATGCAGCCATTCCGATTGGAGCGGTGCTGCTCATCATGAATGCGGTAGCGGTCATTCTGGAAACGATCGTGTCCGATACCGTACCGCAAGCGAAGGAGGAAGGATTATAATGCCTATCGTACTGTTTGGATGTCTGATCCTGTTCTTCGCCATCAGTGTTCCGATTGCCGTTTCGATGGGGATGGCGTCGGCTGTAGCAATCTGGTGGGAAGGCGGTACGCCGCTGCTTGTACTGGTCCAGCGTTCGTTCACGTCTACGGATTCATTCCCGCTGATGGCGATTCCCTTCTTCGTGTTCGCGGGTACCTTGATGGAGTTTGGCGGGATTTCCAGACGATTGGTGAATCTGGCGAATGCACTTACAGGCCATTTGCCGGGCGGACTTGGACTCGTTACAATTGTAACCTCGATGTTCTTTGCCGCCATATCCGGTTCCTCCGCGGCGGCAACCGCGGCGCTGGGCAGCATCCTGATTCCGGCCATGATCTCCCGGGGTTATCATAAGAACTTTACGGGGGCTCTTCAAGCGACGTCCGGTGAGTTGGGGGTTATCATTCCGCCAAGCATTCCGTTGATTCTATACGGAGTAGCTGCCGAAACTTCCATCGGCGATCTGTTTATGGCGGGTCTCATTCCGGGAATCATGATTGGTTTATCGCTGATGATTGCCGTTTATATTATTGCGAAACGAAAAGGTTATGCGCGCGAGAAGAGAAAGACGCCGGCAGAAGTATGGCAGGCCTTCAAGGAATCCTTCTGGGCCGTCCTTATGCCGATCATCATTCTTGGCGGAATTTACGGCGGAATCTTTACGCCGACCGAAGCCGCGGGCGTTGCCGTTGCGTATGCATTCATTGTCGGTGTATTTGTGTATAAGGAGATTAAATTCTCCAAGCTGATAAATATTCTAACGCAATCCACGATTACGACATCCGTGATTATGTTCATCATTGCAAGCGCGGGGTTGTTTAGCTGGATCATGACGCGTGAAGGAATTCCCCAGGCGGTTGCAGGTTTCTTCGTGAACATATCCGATAACCCGATCGTGTTCCTGTTACTGGTCAACGTGTTCCTGCTGATCGTGGGCATGTTTATGGAATCCAATGCATCGATCATTATTCTGGCACCGCTGCTGGCGCCGGTAGCGGCCGAATTCGGGATCGATCCGACGCATTTCGGGATTATTATGATCGTCAACCTGGCGATCGGGATGTGCACGCCGCCGCTCGGCATCAATCTGTTCATATCGGCCCAGATCGCAAAGATCCGGCTGGATCAGATCGCAAAAGGCATGGTGCCGTTCTATATTGTGTTGATCATTGACCTGATGCTGATCACGTATCTTCCGCAATTGTCGATGTTCCTGCCGAATCTGTTAGGCGGTAAATAGGAAGTACGTTAGTTGATGTTCATCTAGCAAGCGATTTATGGAGAAGTATCCAGACTATATTACAGGAGGTAGATGTCATGGCTAGTGTAGAAACGATTAGAAAAGAACTGCAGCACACCGGTAAATATATGATGCAATACGACCTCGCGTGGGGCAATGCGGGGAATATCTCCGCCAGAACGGAAGGGGACCGTTATGTGGTGACGGCCAGCGGGACTTTCCTTGGCGAACTGGAGGAAGCAGACTTGATCGAATGTGATCTGTCCGGGAACGTGTATGGGGCAGAAGGGCGCAAACCGTCCAAAGAAACACCCATGCATCGGGCGATTTACGAAAGCCGTCCGGAGATCGGAGCGGTGCTCCATGCTTCTCCGTTCTATACTACGCTGATTGCCTGTTCCGACATGGAGCTTCCGTCCAATATGTTCGTCGAGACGATGTATTATCTTGAGCGTATCGAACGTGTGCCTTACTATCACCCGGGCAGTGACGCGCTGGGCCAGGGCGTCCGGGAAAAGGCAAAACTCGCCAATGTGCTGCTCCTCGAGAACCACGGTGTGGTTATTTATGACACGTCCATTCGCGAAGCGCGAATGGCCTTACAAACGCTGGAGATGGCCAGCCGCATGCTGATTACTTCGATGAGCGCTAAGGTGGGGATTCAGGGTCTTGGACCGGAGACGGAGCGGGAATTTCTGGAGAAGGCGGGTTATAAGCCTAGACGCAATTGGAGTTTGTAGGATTTGCAAGAGTTGAGAAGAATGCTTCCGGATGATCCGGAAGCATTCTTTTTTGAGATTCAATATGATGCGCCAACGTTGAGTAGTCGCTTTTCTTCTACATATCGCTTGTCGGAGCCTACATATTATTTATGCGAGGTGGTGCAATACGTTTTCCAAGCGTCAGACCCGTCCATACCAGCAGCAGGGTGATCGGCAGGGCGATGATGGTTCCGAGAGTGAGGGAAGTCATATCTACGATGTCTGCATGGAGGAGACGATAGAGCGCATAAATCCCGTAAGGAATTTCAAGGAGGGCGGCTGTAATGACACCCGGGGTGTATGCCCACAGGGCGATCGACGCGCCCGCATGTTTCACGCCATCCAGCAGGAACACCGTGACAAATCCCGCGAACAGCGCATTGAATGGACTGCTGATTTCGAAGTTAAGAGACGTAAGGAGCGTTACGCCGGTGAGAATAAAGCCAATCAGCAGAACGGCAAAGGTGAATTGCAGGGTGATATTTTTATCCCACGGAGTGGAGACAGGCGTGATTTTGGATAACACAGGGTTATTCTTGTTCTTCCTGAGCCACCATTCCATCGTGGCAATCTCTTCTCCATCGTGAATGAAAAATACAACCGGCAGCAGCCACAATATCATGACGATACTCCAATCTGACATGAATGACAGCATGATCTTCATTTCTCCCTTCAATGTAACAATGTTTTCGATATCTATATAAACTGAGTGTATACTCAAATTCAAAGGATAAAAGAAGCTGATGCAGAGATGCTGTTTCTGTTCTGCGATCAGCTTTTCTACTCAATCCTTCCTGTGATGAACACCGGCGGCTTAGGATTCTTCAGTCATACCATGCATCAGCAGCCGGACGAGCTCACGAATATACGATTCGTCCCCAAGCGGGAGCGTTTCCTGCCCGAAGCGGGTATGGAGCATGCAATAGACCAGGATGGAGGAGGTCATCATCATCATCGCGGTCTGAATCGTATGTTCTGGTTGATGCTTAGATCCCGCCGCCTGTTTGAGTATGCTGCTGCCTGCTGTCCCCATACCTCCGATCAGCTGTGAAACCTCATTCGATACCTCGGCATCCTTTATGAGTTCCGGTGACCAAATGAGCATTAGATAATCCATGTTTGTCCTGAGGAACCCAAGGTATGCCAAGCCGAATTGAAACAGGGCCTCCTCCGCAGGCAGCTTCGACAGTTCCCCCGCCTCCGCTTGAAGCTGTGTAACAAAGGAAAAATTGTTTACAAGGTAGAGCAGCAGCTTCCGCTTATCTCCGAAGTGGTAGAAGATCAGCCCTTCGGCAACGCCGCTTTCGGCTGCAATTTCTTTGGTTGTCGTCGCATGATATCCCTGATGGGAGAACAGCTTCAGAGCAGCATTCAATATCCGTTCCTTCTTGGTATTTCGATTGGTTGTAGTCATAGACAAATGGCTTCCTTTATCATTAATGACGAATCTCAGAAAACTGAGTGTTTACTCAATATTACAATGTTTATACTGCTACCATCAACCGAATCATTCCAGACGGCCATTGATCAGCTGCACCAGACGAAGCTGGTTAAAGCGACCCAAGGTGCTGTGATGGGCGTATTTACCGAGGCAAGACAGATTGTGGAAGGTGCGATTGAAGAAGTGCTGAACAACAAAAAGTCACCGCAGCAGGCACTGGATGACGCAGCAAAAGAAATTACGACCAAAATCCAGGATTATAACCGTACTGTGAAATAGCATAGATGGGGAACCTCAAACTCAGGATAGACAGGGAGTAACAATCCGATCCATCAGGATCGGATTGTTGGTTCGCAGTATGAAATGCTCAGCCAACAAACGATTCACCGGCAGTTTCGCCTAAGCGATACATTCTTAGAAAGAAATCCACCTCAACCGCAAGCGACGGAATCATGATTACCTGCGTTCTCTTGAGGCCATACTGCTGGTGTATGAGTTTACAAAAGAAACGCGAAAGCGTATACTCAGACAAAATAACCGTCAATTATAGTACCTCACCGAATAACAGCTACTTCGCAAGGAAATACCCTTCCTCGTGTTAACACTCACATTTAGGGCGTATATAACGTTATTCCAAGCTGAATGCCCCTATCCCGGCAAGAATGCGATTAATCGCGCTTATCGGATGGAGGGCGTTTTTTCATATCGTGGCGAACATAGACAGGGGATAGACAAGATGAGCAGATTGACAAAGGAATTGGCGCAAGAAATTGTAACACGGACGATGCAAGTGATTCATTATAATGTGAACGTCATGGATGAACGGGGGCGGATTATCGGTTCTGGCGACCGCTCGCGCTTATATCAGAAGCATGAAGGGGCGCTCATTGCGATTGAGAGGAAGGGGCGCTTCGAGATTGACGAGGAAAGCGCGCGCAAGCTGCAAGGGGTGCTGCCCGGAACGAATCTGGCCATTCACTTCCAGGGCGAAGTTGTTGGGGTCATCGGCATTACCGGCGATCCGAACGAAGTGACCAAGTACGGGGAGCTGGTGAAAATGACGGCGGAAATGTACTTGGAGCAAGCAGATCTGCTGGAAAAAGCCCAATGGGACAAGCGGATGAAGGAGGATTTCCTTCTGTCCGTCATTCATGCGGACGGCAAGGATAATGCCATGCTGCGCCTCCAGGCGGAACGAATTGGCTTCCATCCGGATAAGGCGCGGGTTGCATGCATTATGGAGCTGTCCGGTGCGCAGGACGCGAATTCATTGTCTACGCTCAAGCAGGTGGTCGAAATATTGGAGGGTCGGCCCGCCATCGACCTGATCGCCATTCACAATACGCGCCAAATCGTGTTGTATAAGCCCCATCTCCATCCGCGGGAGCCGAATGCCGATATATGCGAAGGCATCCGTCACATTCGTAGACTGCTGGAAGAGAAGAGGATTGCGCCGCTCCGCATTGCGGTTGGCAAGGCGTATTCCGGCATCGAAGGTTTAATCGCGTCTTACCGTTCCGCGCAAGATACGATGCGGGCAGGCCAGGCGATATTCCCGGAGCAGACGGTATACTACGGCGAAGATATGCCGAATGAGACCGTGGCAGCCAACGTTATGCCCTCGTGGGTGGCGGAAGAGCTGAAGCGGCTATGGTGGCGATTCGCGCAGGAGGATAAGAGCGGGGAACTGCAGCAGACACTGGAGGCCTATTACGATGAGAACGGCGAGCAGCAGCGCATCGCCGAGCGGCTGTCGATTCACCGGAATACGCTTCGCTACCGGCTGCAGCGCATTCATGAGGCGACAGGCAAAGATCCGAAGCATTTTCGCGATTTATATACGCTGATGACGGCCCGCTGGCTAAGCGCGCTGGAAGAGAGGAAGCCGGAGAGTGAGGGCGTCTGGAAAGAACATGCATGATTTGTGCATTTGAACAAAAAACATGTTCTATAAAGCGCTTTATTTCATTTTTATGCATGATGAAGCGCTTTCAGGTTACAGGTACAGTAACAGTATAACGAATTGAGACAACACATTAGGGGGTCTTGACTATGGACGTATCTGTAACTGTACTTGGTGCTTTGACGGCATTGGTTGTGGCGATTGTGCTTATATTGCGTAAAGTCCCTCCGGCTTATGGCATGATGATTGGGGCACTTGCCGGGGGAATCGTCGGCGGAATCGGGCTGGTTGATTCGGTGAATTTGATGATGGATGGCGCAAAGGGCATGATTCCGGCCGTGCTGCGCATCCTGGCAGCCGGCGTGCTTGCCGGCGTCCTGATTGAATCGGGCGGCGCGAAGACGATTGCCGAAACGTTGGTCCGCAAGGTCGGCGAGACGCGTGCGTTGTTTGCGCTGGCGTTCGCGACGATGGTACTGACGGCCGTCGGGGTATTTATCGACGTCGCGGTCATTACGGTGGCGCCGATTGCGATCGCGATTGCGCAGCGCGCCGACTTGTCCCGCATGGCGATATTGCTTGCCATGATCGGCGGTGGGAAGGCCGGCAACATTATGTCGCCGAATCCGAACGCCATCTCGGCAGCGGACGCATTCCATGTTCCACTGACATCGATGATGATGGCAGGAATCATACCTGCTTTCTTTGGGCTTTTTGCCACTTATCTGATCGCGAAGCGCCTGTCCAAAAAGGGAACGAAGATCACGGGCCAGGAAAGCGTAGACGACGGCGCTGAGCAGCTTCCGAGCTTCCTGGCGGCGATGATGGCTCCGATCACGGCGATTGTGCTCTTGGCACTGCGCCCGCTGGCCGACATCGTCATCGATCCGGTGATCGCGCTGCCGGTCGGCGGCCTCGTTGGGGCCTTGTGCATGGGCCGCATCAAGCAGATCAATCAATTTGCGGTATCGGGCTTGGGCAAAATGTCGGGCGTGGCTGTCATGCTGCTCGGCACGGGGACGTTGGCCGGCATTATATCGAATTCGCAATTGAAGGATGTCATCATCGACAGTCTGGCCTCCTCCGGCTTGCCGGCTTACTTGCTTGCGCCGATAAGCGGCGCGTTCATGTCCTTGGCCACCGCTTCGACGACAGCAGGTACCGCGGTCGCCAGCTCGGTGTTCGGCTCGACGATTATGGGGCTTGGCGTTGCCTCCCTGGGTGCTGCGGCGATGATTCACGCCGGGGCGACCGTCTTCGACCATATGCCGCACGGCAGCTTCTTCCACGCAACGGGCGGAAGCGTCAATATGGCGATGAAGGAGAGGCTGCGTCTTATTCCGTATGAGACCGCAATCGGTCTCGTCCTGGCCGTCGTATCGACATTGGTGTTCGGCGTGTTCGGCTGGTTCTTGTAATCTCCGGCAAAATGATTGTTCAGGCAGTTGGTTAAGACTGATGGAGAGGGAGTGGAGAGAATGAAGGTTGTAATTGCTCCAGACTCATTTAAAGAGAGTTTATCCGCATTAGAGGCATGTCATGCCATAGAGAAGGGAATGCGCGCCGTGTATCCCGAAGCGGATATCGTCAAGGTGCCGATGGCTGACGGCGGGGAGGGCACGGTGCAGTCTTTGGTGGATGCGACAGGTGGACGATTGGTTCACACCGAAGTGACGGGACCGCTTGGCACCCCCGTGACCGCGTTCTACGGCATACTTGGTGACGGGAAGACCGCGATTATTGAAATGGCGGCCGCCTCGGGACTAGCGCTTGTGCCGCTGGAGCAGCGCAATCCGCTCGCGACGACGACGCGCGGGACCGGCGAGCTTATTACGTCGGCGCTGAACGAAGGTGTCAGCACGATTATTCTAGGCTTGGGCGGCAGCGCCACGAACGACGGCGGCGCTGGCATGGCGCAGGCGATCGGGGTGCGGCTGCTTGACGCCGATGGCTCGGAGATTGGCCATGGCGGCGGAGAGTTGCATCGCATTGCCCGCATCGATACGGGGGGAGCCGATCCACGGCTGAAGCAGGTTGCCTTCGTGGCCGCGTGCGATGTGGACAATCCGCTGACCGGAGAGCGCGGCGCCTCGGCCGTATTTGGCCCCCAAAAAGGCGCCGATCCGGCCATGGTACAGCAGCTTGACGGCAATCTCGCCCATTATGCGGCGATGATTCAGGCATGCTTGGGCCGCGACGTGGCCCGGATTCCCGGCGCTGGCGCAGCCGGAGGGCTTGGCGCCGGTATGCTCGCATTTTTGGCCGCTGAGTTGAAGCGGGGCGTGGATATTGTTATCGAAGCGACGGGGCTGGCTTCGCATGTGAAGGATGCGGATCTCGTCATTACGGGAGAAGGCCGCATCGACGGCCAGACGATTTACGGCAAAACGCCGATGGGCGTGGCCAAGACGGCTAAGCGGTACGGAGTGCCGGTCATCGGCATCGCAGGCTCGCTTGCTGATGGGCATGAAGCGGTGCTTGAGCATGGCATCGATATGGTGTTCACGATCGTGCCCGGCGTATGCAGCCTGGACGATGCAATAAGTCAAGCCGCGGCCAATATGGAGCGGACAGTGCGCAATATGGCGATGACGTTAAAATGCGGTAGCAAGTTGGCTTGAATAAGATGACGACCAGAGACGGGGATGAGGGAATTCGAGTGTAGGATTTGGCTGCCAATCCTGTTGCTTTGGCATTCGGATATAACGTAAACATCCAAGAGTTTACGTTGTTTCCGGTACTTTAGGGGCCGTCCCATAAAATAGTCTGCTTACTTGATGAGAAGGCTTAATGGATGAAAAAACAGCAAAAAATAAAAGAATGGCGGTTACAGGGAGGTCAGCCCTGTACCGCCATTTCCGTCTTTGACGTAATCCTCCTGGGCAAGTAGCGGAGAGGACAAATCGATTCCGGACAAGCGTCAGCGCGATGGGAGGAACGATTGGTACACGGAGCGTCTTCTAACAGCAAGAAGAGGGCCTCCGGCAAGATCTAAGATCTTTTGGGACAGCCCCTTGCGGTTGTCTTACCGTGATTCCGCGTAGTATTCCACGAGGAAATCACGGAAAGAAATCGCGGCCTTGGACAAGTACCTGGATTCCAGCCATGCTATTTGGAATATGCGGCGGGCCTGAGGCTCGCGAATGCTCAGCTTCGTCAGCTTTAATTCCTCGCCGCTTCTGCATTCCCCGATTAAAGCCACGCCAAATCCGGAACGTACCAGATCGGCTATGGTTCCGGGGTCCTCCACCTCGCAGACAACCTTCGGCAGAAAACCGGCTTGTTTGCAAAACTCATTATTCATCTTCTGATACGGATGACCTTCTTTATATCCGACAAACGATTCACCTGCAGCCTCGCTTAAGTGAATTTGATTTTTTCCAGCTAAGCGGTGGGTGGGGGGAACGGCCAAGAACACCTCTTCGACGAGCAAAGGAAAGCTGCGTATATCCGGGTGCCGGATGGGCATGGAGGTGAGAAAGAAATCAACCTCGTTATGTTCAATCGTCTGAACCATATCCTCCATCGAAGACTGGATGATATGAAAGTTGACCTTCGGATGTTTGCTTAGAAACAATCTTAAGGGCTCGCGGAGCTGCTCCATGTTGGATAAGGCCAAATGAATACGCCCATGCTCCAGCCCCGCCAGATCCTCGACTTCACGCCGTCCCTCCTCCAGCAGCTGCAGGGCTGCTTTG